>JBCCYN010000032.1:0-31930 GCA_039189655.1 Pseudomonadota bacterium
AACCCGAATGACTAACATAATGACTTTTGAACGATGTCCTTCGGGTCAGTGACGTGATCATTCAGCTCATCGGGCTTGCGTTACGCTCAAACCGTAACGGTCACCTTGATGGTCTCTGGTTTTCACCGCTCCTGATCTGAACGAGGCAAGGCTGCCCTAAGTACGGCTCAAACCCGCTTAGGTGGACGCCAACGGCCAAAAGTCGCTCACCCCGAAACTCTCGGGGGGCGACTTCGCATGGCCGAGTTCCATTGGGAAGTTGCCCCCAAGCCCAACAGGCAACAAGCAAATGAATGCTACCATCGCAGATCGGGACGTCGCATTAAACGTGCGGCAAGCTCCGGAAAATCTTACGGTATCGGACAAGACCGAGCCACTCAACTACACGATAAAGCAGACCTGTGAACTGCTAAACATCGGCCGCACGAAGGTTTACGACCTCATTGCGGCCGGTGAACTTGAGGCAATTCGCATCGGCTCCCGACGCCTCGTGCGCGGCGAAAGTGCGCGTCACATCGCGTCAAACGGCACGGGGGGCTAGATATGCATCGGTCTATCCACCTCGGATCTCCGCCGACAAACCGAGACTACGCCAAGCTTAGTCCGCTAGACTTCGGAAGCTTCGAAAGCCGGTATGGCAGGCTTCGCGCATCACTCTTCATGGGGCTCTGCCTCGCAAACCTCGATGCCAAACGCCTCGCCACCGCGGGAGGTGCCCATGCCTGAGGCGAAGCCGACCTCAATCATGCGGCGCAACCTTGATGACAATCCTTTCGGCATGGACCCGGACGTGTACCGGTCGCTGTTTGTCGACCGGGACAACTACGTCCTTACCATGCGCGCTCTTGAAGACGCGGTTGCCGAAAGGGCGCGTCAAGAATTCCGCAAAAACACGCGGTGGTTCATCTAATGGGTGCGCATTTCAAGCTGCCAACCGTCGCTGGGCCAACCAGCGACGACCCTTGGCACTGGCAACCGCTGGCCAGCGAGATGCTGGACACAAATGCCACCGCAGAAAACTTTTCCTGGACCAATCCTGACCTGTCGCTCCTCGGGAGCGGCAGGAGGACCGTCCCAGAATTTCCCCTGGATCTCCTGGGGGACTTTTGGGCGCGTTGGGTGGGAGATCGTGCCGCGAGCGCGTCAGCACCACCTGACTATGTGGCAACTGCCCTCCTCGCCGCCGCTGGTGGGGCCCTAGCCAATGTTCGCTGGCCCCTCGCCGGGGCCGGCTGGTCAGAACCGCCGGTGTTGTGGTGTGCCCTGGTGGGCTCACCATCCGCGGGGAAAAGCCCTGCCATCGATCCAGTGGTTGATCTTATCCGCCACCTGGAAGACCACCTCGCCGAGGACTTCGATGACCAGCTCCGTGAATACGAGGCGCTGAAACTCGCCGCGGCAATCCGGAAGGAAGCGTGGGAAATCGATGTGAAGGAAGCCACCAAGAAAGGCGACCACATCCCGCCGAGGCCCAAAGATAGTTTTGAGCCGGACATTCCAGAACGCCCACGCATTCGCATCGGTGACGTCACCAGCGAGAAGCTGGGGGTGCTGGCGGCATCGCTTCCCCGAGGCCTGCTGGTCATTCGCGATGAGCTTGCAGGTTGGCTTGGCGGTTTTGACCGCTACAGCGGCAAGGGCTCGGACCGGACCTTTGCTTTAGAAATGTATGGCGGTCGTCCTTACACGGTGGATCGAAAGAACGATCCGGCGGGGCTTTTCATCGGCAACCTGTCAGTCGGTGCACTAGGTGGAACTCAACCCGACAGGCTGAAGCTCATGACCGAAGGCGCCGACGATGGCTTTGCCGCACGCATGTTGTGGTCTTGGCCAGACATTGAGCCACGCTTCAACCTCAGCCGGCAAAAGTTGGTCAATGAGGAGGGGCATCGGGCGTTTTCGAAGATCGCCGGCCTTGCCATGGGCACCGACGACGACGGCCGTTTGGAACCCAAGAAGCTGAGGTTGTCCAAAGAAGGCGAAGATCGGCTCGAAGAGTTCGCAAGGGAAATGCAGGCGCGAGGCGCGAATGCAACAGGCTCCCTCGCTGGATCGTTGGGCAAAGCCCGCGGCCATGTCTTGCGCTTGTCCTGCGTGTTGGAACACCTCGCGTGGTGCGCCACCGACACTTGTGAGCCAGAACTGATCTCTCAACAATCCGTCTTGGACGCCGCCGCGCTTGTGGAGGGTTATTTTGCTCCCATGGCCGAAAAGGTCTTTGGCGATGCCTCTATTCCCACCGAGGAGCGCTCGGCGATGGTATTGGCCAAGCATCTACAAACCAAAGAGGTAACGAGATTCAACGCCCGCAGTCTAAGGCGCGCGATTGGTGGGCCTCTTCGTGATGCAAAAGCGATGGATAGCGCGTGCAAGCAGCTCGCCGACGCATACCTCATCCAACCCGCCGGAGTTCGCGAGGGCTCATTGCCTGGCCGGGCGCCCAAGGACTACGACGTGAATCCCCTTATCTGCGGAGGCGTCAATGAGCACTTGGCTTGAGCGCGCACGAGCCGCACGCCGGCGTGTGCCGTTTGTGTCAATAGCGCCAAATCAAGCAGCAGAGACAGCTATTGGCACTACTGGCACAAACGGCACATGGCCCAGAGCAGCCCCTCTGGGCAGAGACGACGCGACAGCCTTGTGGGAGGCCTTTGAAGAGCGCGCCGCCATCCTCGAGTTCGATGCGGGGTTGACCCGTACCGAGGCTGAACGACGGGCGGCGAAAGATATTGGCTACCCCGACGCCAATACTTACAGGGCCGCGATCAGTGCCGCGCTGCCCCTCCTTTTGGGGAGCCATGGAACAGCCTGAAAACCGTTTCTGAGCGGCGACAGAACGCACACGTCAACCTCCTGGTGCTCGGGACAATCAGCGGCAAGACACTGCCTGGCGCACGCGCCTCAAGAAATGCCGCGACGTTCACGCGTCGGCTTGAACCACAAACCTTACAACCAACGGGATACCCCGCACTCGCGCACGGGAGAACCGAGCAAAATGAAAGAACAACATGGACAACGTACTGACTAATCCGCGGCACGAACGGTTCGCGCAAGCGCTTGCCTCAGGCCAAACAGCCGACGCGGCATATGCTGACGCGGGCTATTCGCCGAACAGTGGATCCGCATCTCGTTTGCACGGAAATGCATGTATCAGGGGGCGGGTAACGGAGATCCAGTCCGCGGCCGCCAAGGCTGTTGGCATCACCCGCGAACGCCTCATCCAGATGTGCATCGAAGTCTTTGAAAATGCCGCCCAGGCCGGCAATGCCCATTCCGCGCAAATCGCGGCAATCCGGGAAATCGGCGTGCTCACCGGACTACGCGTCGAGAAGCCTCTCGCGGCAGATAAGGCACAGGACTTGACCAAGGAGCAGCGAGACGCCGTCGTGGCGGCTGCGCTCATGGCCGATCGATGAGCTTACCGCTGGAAGACAATGAACGCCGTCCTAAAAATCCGCGCCACAAGCGGTTCGCGAAACTCTTGCCACCGGCAAGAGTGCGGCTCAAGCCTACGCGCAGGCAGGTGATCGCTACCATGTTGGCAATGCATGTCCAATGAACGCAAATGACAACATCTGAGCAAGGTTTGAAAAGGTTCGATCACTTGCCGCCGATGCGATCAACCAATGTCATCCGGTGTTGAAAGTGGATCCGGTGGTGACCTCAAGAGTCCTGCTTGAACAGATGCAAGCCGGGCGCACAGATAAGCTGAACGAATTGATCGTAACCACCGTTTTGCAATGATCTTCCATGAACGCAGCCACCTCAAAAGATAAAGTCAGCTGCGTCGAGATTGGTGGCCGTAAAGTTCATCAGATCGATCCTGGCGCGGTCGGTGTCGCCATCTTCATCAAGGTCGATCACATCGGCAACGCCGTCTTGGTCAATGTCGAGCTCAATGCGGGTTTTGGAGCCCACTTGGGTGATCAGCAGCTGATCAAAGGACAGCGCCGCGCCACCGTTCTCGTCGCGCAAGTCCCGCAGGTGAATGCGGTCGAGCCCGTCGAAAGCCGGCTCCGCGCCCACAGTATCCTCAAAGTCTTCAATGCGATCGAAGAAGAAATCGCCAGTAAAGAAGAACCGGTCGGCGCCAGCGCCGCCGATGAGAGTGTCGCTCGCCGCCCCGCCATAGATGCGATCGTCGCCTTCCCCGCCGTTGATTAGGTCGGCCCAACCACCGCCGCGCAGCGTATCGGGGCCATTTCCACCCAATAGCTCATCGCGACCGCCGCGGCCTAGTATTCGGTCAGCATCATCACCGCCATCGAGCGAATCGTCATCTCGCCCGCCGTCGAGGGTGTCTTGTCCCTGTCGGGTTCGTCGGCTTCGCGCGATGCGAGAAGGCGGTGGTCGATCGGTGGTTTCCAGGTGGCGTCCAGCCAAGCTTCGACAAGTGTGGCAGCGGCCCACGCGTTCTGATCAACGCATGGGCTGCGCAAGACCGAGAAGTAACGCTTGCGTTGAAAGCCTGGCTTTTCAAAACAATCTAAAATGTAGACGCTCTCTACGCGAAGCGATACTATGGCGATCGCCGAATGAGAATTGTGCGACTGGTGCGAAAACGATTTGGACAGGCCACACACTCATGGACGTCCATCCCCGGCTTCTGATGAGATCCGGGCCTGGACACGAGCGCAGCGCTTGTCCGCACCTCGCCGGTTGCCAACGTCCGCGCTTGGCTCGCTTTAAGGGCCGAACCCATCTGCATCTCACAACAGGAAGTCGATCAGATTGATGTTGGCTTCGGAAAACCCGGTTATCGTCAGGCTTTCAGTGTCGGAAAAGGTAATTTTCACGCCGCCTGTCACGTTGGAAGCGAGGGCTTCGACTTCGCTAACACTGTCCACCACGGCGACGCCTTTCAGATCGATGCTATCTTTCGCGGCATTAAGGTCGGTGATGGTGTCGTGGCCGAAACCGTTGGCGTAGCGGAACGTGTCACGACCGGTGCCGCCGGTGAGGTTATCGTCTCCGACCTGACCCGATAAAGTATCGTGACCGCCATCACCCATCAGCGTATCGTTGCCGTCACCGCCGAAGAGCGTGTCGTCGTCTTTACCGCCGGAGAGATGATCGTTGTCCCCGCCACCTGAGAGCCTGTCGTTGTTCCAACCCGCGAACAGGAAATCGGCACCATCACCACCTCTAATCGTGTCGTCACCGTGGAAACCAATAAGCGTGTCGTTGCCCGATCCGCCTCGGACGTAGTCTTCGCCAACGAATGCTTCGATGCTGTCGTTGTCCCCGCCACCGCGCAGCGTGTCGTTGCCATAGCCACCGAAGATGCTGTCGTCACCGCGGCCGCCACTAACCTCATCGTGGCCCACTTGGGCGGTGTGGGTGTAGGGGGGGAAAAAGTCAGCTTCAATGGTATCGTTGCCGGCGCCACCGAAGATAAGATCGTCGTCTGCAAATCCAAAGAGACTGTCGTCGCCGCCGCGCCCGTGGATCGTGTCATCGCCATCCCATCCAACAAAATGGTTGGCCCGATTGTTGCCGAAGATCTCATCAGCAAACGCTGACGCCCATATGCTCTCGATACTTTTGACAGTAATGGTGCCAAATTCGGTGACCTGCGCGGTGCCAATCGAAAGATCGAGCACAAAGCCTTGGGTGGCGCGGCCGATGACCATGGAGAGGGTATCCGAACCGCCACCGCCGAAGTACTGGCTGTTGCCAAGGTCCCAGCGGATCAAGTCGTCGCCCTCGCCACCGCGGACTTCATCATCGCCGATGCGCGGAGACAAACTGTCATTGCCCGCTCCGCCCAATAGCGTGTCGTTGCCGATCCCGCCGTCGAGCAAGTCGGCGCCACCGCCACCGACCAGGCGATCGTCGTCCTCGTCGCCATTCAGTGTGTCGTTGCCCTCAAGTCCTTTAAGCGTATCGTCGCCGGGCAGACCGTTTATGATGTCCCCCAACTCGGTACCGACGAGATTGTTGTCATTGCCTGTGGTTCCGTTAACGACAGCCATCTTGGAACTCTCCCTTTCGTCCGAGCCCCATCTTGTACGGCTCGGGCTATCGCCGCGATCGTGGCGAAACGCGGCTCCGCTTTCGCACCGCCGAAATCATAGCCGATCTTGCGTTTAACTTCATCGTAATTCTCGGTGGGAACACGGCCTGAGCCTCTCCTTTTTTGAAGAGCGCGCCGCCATCCTCGAGTTCGATGCGGGGTTGACCCGTGCCGAAGCTGAACGACGGGCGGCGAAAGATGTTGGCTACCCCGACGCCAATACTTACAGGGCCGCGATCAGTGCCGCGCTGCCCCTCCTTTTGGGGATCCATGGAACAGCCTGAAAAACGTTTCCGAGCGGCGACAGAACGCGCACGTCAACTTCCTGGTGCTCGGGACAATCAGCGGCAAGACACTGCCTGGCGCACGCGCCTCAAGAAATGCCGCGACGTCCACGCGTCGGCTTGAAACACAAACCTTACAACCAACGGGATACCCCGCACTCGCGCACGGGAGAACCGAGCAAAATGAAAGAACAGCATGGAAAACGTACTGACTAATCCGCGGCACGAACGGTTCGCGCAAGCGCTTGCCTCAGGCCAAACAGCCGACGCGGGCTATTCGCCGAACGGTGGATCCGCATCCCGTTTGCACGGAAATGCATGTATCAGGGGGCGGGTAACGGAGATCCAGTCCGCTACCGCCAAGGCTGTTGGCATCACCCGCGAACGCCTCATCCAGATGTGCATCGAAGTCTTTGAAAATGCCGCCCAGGCTGGCAACGCCCATTCAGCGCAAATCGCGGCGATCCGGGAAATCGGCGTGCTCACCGGACTACGCGTGGAGAAGCCTTTTGCGGAAGATAAGGCACAGGACTTGACCAAGGAGCAGCGAGACGCCGTCGTGGCCGCTGCGCTTATTGCCGATCGATGAGCTTACCGCTGGAAGGCAATGAACGCCGTCCTTAAAATCCGCGCCACAAGCGGTTCGCGCAATTCTTGCCACCGGCATGATTGCGGCTCAAGCCTACGCACATGCAGGTGATGACTGCGACAATTGCAATGCATCTCGCTTGATAACAAATGACAACATCCGTCCAAGGGTTGAGACGAACGCGTCAACCGGGTCGATCGAGCGCATCCTTCTGCTGGCAAAACTTGGCAGACGTTGAAGATACCGCCCGCAGCGCAACCGAGGACGGCTCACTTATAGAAAAACTTGAGTTGTTGGTTCGGTTGAACCGAGCCATCGCCGCGGCTGATTTTCCACCCCAGATGCCATCAACTTGACCCGGTGCACAACCGAGGCGGGAGAGAGCTTGCTGTTGGCGAGCTGCCGTAGAGTTGCGGGGTACAATCGCCTTTACGGCACGGTCAGATGTGGTTCCGCCCTCCGATACGATGAGCAGACGACCAGCGAAATTTTGGAGGACAAATGAGAAGTTGAACTTCCCCCAAGCATGGGCATTCCGCGGCTGGCTCTTTGCCTCGAATGAACCAGTTCCGCGAACCGTACAGGATGTGCCGTCGCATACCACTTGTGGAGGCTGGCTTATGGTGTACGTGAGACTGGGCCAGCGCTCCTTGTATCGGGCCGCTCTTTCCACGACCTCAGCGCGATTGAGGCGCTGACCGAAATAGTTCACGTGGTTTGCGTAGCTGGCCTCGACCGACTTCGCGAATTCAGCGGCTGTCTGATGCATCGCGGACTGAAATACGTTCCCGACCAAGGTAAGAGCTCGATCCTCCATGGAATGCGCGGGCTGAGATACTGAACCAGCTTGATTTGATTCAACCACTGCTGAGTTTTGAAGATCAGTGTACGTAACTTTGATACTTAATCGCTCCGCGCGCATGCGAGTGAGATACTGAAGCTGTTCTGGTGCGGCGCTGGTGAGCTCGAAGACCGCGGATTCAGATAGGCCGAGGTTTGTCAGGTAGGCCCCCACAAGCGCATTCCCCGAGCCAGTTTCCCGGCGTACGCCGTTCTGATCTCGATATGCAGCGTGAAAACCGACCCGTCCGCTCACATCGAGAAGCCGGTCTCTACCGCCAAGCCAAGCGAGCGCACATGCAGAAGCACAATCTCCCCCGGGCAGAACGGCAGTTGTAAGGCCCCTCAACCGAATTGCCTTGCCAATTTCGATGCCAGCCTGAAGGTCGCCGCCGGGGCTGTCTAATACGACGAAGCCCTCAGCGACCCCACCGATGGCACCTCGAAAGACTTGCTGGTCACCCGCTTCAATCTCTCCGACGACAGTAACCACGGTCGGAGTGTCTCCTCGCCCGAGCGCAACGTCAATCTCCGCAGCGGGCGCGGCTGAGGACAGCGCACTTGCAAAACAACCGCAGAAAGCTGCCGACCTCAATGAAATTGCCATAATGGTTAATATACCAAATGCAACGCCGCTAGCATAGCCTAAATGCGATCAGGAGTGACACGCCATTGACTGTTGCGTTCACAGTTTGCCCATGCGGCTTAGACTAGAGCCCCTCGTAATTTGGGCCTTTGCGCGTCAGTGATAGGGTCAGCACACTTAGCAAAGCGCCTGCAGCCCAAACTGAATACCCAATTTATCGGCAAGGTGCCGTCCAAGTTTGCACGGCGATCCACACCCTCGGTTCTATCGATCGAAGCTACGAGTATGCCATCGCCCCGGTTGTCGGATGATCGCGCTGAACCACGCGCCGCAGCCTTACTGCGCAGCCCAATTTGAAATCTAGAATTTTCGATTGTTCCGCAGTGGCTAACTCAGCTCGATATTTTTTTGGCTTCCCGACAATTTTGAGACGCCTGTACAACGACACGGGAGAGGTTCTCTGATACCCGGCTTGATCTGAGTAAAGTTTTAGGTGTCGAGATTTCTTTCGTGCGAGCCCCTCGCCGGCCAACCACCAAAGGCCGGCGCATCCCGACGAAGAAGCGGTGAATCACCAGCTTTCGCTCCGACCGTTTCCGCTCACTTCCACGACGAGGCTGCTACCCCGCTCGCGCCGCAGGGCTCACGGCCGATCTCGCCGTAGGGGCACTGCCCCGGTTCGATGGCCGGTCCTGCGACCGCCTCACCAAGAATTCTCAGTTGAGGACGTGAACGGCACGTCGATGGCGCGCCAGCCGCCCTGGTTGGCTTGCAAGGACCCCGCTGATGGCAACTTTTACAGTCACGACCCTATTCGACGAGCCGTTCGACGGTGACGAAACGATCGGCAACCCGGACAACGGTGGCCTCAGCCTGCGCGAAGCGATCGGCCTGGCGGCGGCCAGCGCGGGTCGCGACACCATCGTCTTCGACCCGAGGCTCGTCGGCCGAACGTTCGAACTGACTGGCGGCACGATCCTTCTCAACGACACCGACGGCGTCACCATCTCGGGCACCGTGACCATCGACGCGAAATCGCGCTTCGGCGTGTTCGGGGTTACCGGCGGGACGGCAACGCTCGACAAACTCACCATCACCGGCGGAAGCGCAAGCAACGGAGCTGGGGTGAGCGTCGCGTCGGGCGCCAACCTCACGCTCACCAACGCCACCGTTAGGGACAATACGGCCACCGCAACGGCCGGAGGTATCCTGGTTGCGGGGACACTGACGGCAGTCAACGCAACCTTTGCCGGGAACAGCGCCCTTGGGGGCGGCGGCGTCGTCGTGAACGCCGGCGGCAACGCAACGCTTGCCAACACGACCGTTTTTGGCAACAGCGCGACGCAGGGCTTGGCCGGCGGCATCGCCAACTCAGGAACCCTTGAGCTCACGTCGTCCACCGTCACGTCGAACTCTGCGACGGTGGTCACGGGAGGGCTCTTAAGCCAGGTGGGCGGCACCACAACCGTGACCAACTCGATCGTGGCAGGCAATTTCAGCCCGTCAGGCTCGACCCCCGATGTCTCGGGGGCAATCACGTCGACCGGCGTTAACATTTTTGGCCAGGACTCTGTGTCGGGCGCAGGTGATGCAGACATCGAGAGCGCGTTGGCCACCGACATTTTCGCCTCGACGACGAATTCGTCGGGCGCGACGGGCGGCGCCATCGCAGACAATGGCGGATTTGTTCAAACGGTCGCCATCAAAGCGGGAGGCACGGCCGACAACGCCGGCGATGCGTCAGCGCTGCCGCCCGACAGCGCCGACATCGACGGGGACACCGATCCGGCCGAGGCGCTGCCGATCGATGCGCGGGGCTTCGCGCGAGAAGCCGGCGGAACGCTCGATGTCGGTGCGGTGGAGTTGTCCCGAAAAATTACCGTCACAACCCTCGATGACGAGCTCGACAATGCGCTCGGCAACAACGCGGTCAGCATCGAGAACTTTGGCGGGCTGGACGATATCTCGCTCAGAGAAGCGTTCGCCCTTCTCGGCAACTACGCCGATGACCCGAACACCATCATCGACTTCGGCGTCACGGGAACCATCGAGCTTTTCGCTTCGCCGACTGGATTGGGGGGCCTCACCCTCGCCAACTCGGCGACGATCAAAGGCACAGGTGTCACTCTTGATGGGAATGCTGAGACCAACATCCTTTCCATAACCGGGAGCCGGGACGTCGCCATCGAGGGAATGACCCTAACGAACGGCGCTAGCACCACCGGCACGGCAGGAATTTCCGCTGCGGCCAACCTCACGCTGACCAACGTGACGATCACCGGTTCAAACGTCCTCGCGCCGGCAGTGCCAGAAAACGATGGCGGCGCCGGGGTCTTCGTGCTCGGCAACCTCACGATGGTGAACACTGACGTCACCTCAAACTACATCCGCGCCACGAACACGAGCGGTCCCCAGCCCGAACTTCAGGGCGGCGGTATCCGGGTTGTTGGCAACGCCGACATCACGGGCGGCAGCATCTCCGGAAACACCCTGCGGATCGACTGGGGTGACGGACGCGGCGGCGGCATCTTCGTCAGTGGCACGCTTAGCATGGCGAATACGGTTGTTTCCGGGAACTCTATCGACGCCTCGGACGGAGAATCACTTGTGCCGGTCTCTGTCCGTGGGGGTGGCATCGCCACAGGGGGCACTGTGTCCCTGACCGACGTCACGCTGACCTCCAACGTCGCCCAACGGAGCGGCAACGACGCACGCTTCATCACTGGCTATGCAGAAGGTGGGGGCCTCTTCACAGGGTCAGCCGCGACGGTCGTGGGAGGCCGGATCGCCGGAAACCGAACCGAGGCGATTGCTCAGGGCGGCGAAGGAGAATCAAAAGGTGGCGGCGCTTCCGTGGGTGGCGGCAGCAGCTTTGTTGGCACCACCATCGATTCCAATCGCGCGATATTTTCACTCAGCAACGACGGCGGCCGAACAGCAGGCGGGGGGATCTTTGGTTACGGTTTGACGGTGATCGGCTCGACGATCTCTAACAACTCGGTGGGCTATGCGCGCACAGAAAGTGGCGGCGGCATATTCGGCAGCGGCACTTTCATCAACTCAACGTTTGTTGGCAACGCGTCAAGTGCTGGTAACGGGACAGGGCGAGGTGGAGGGATTTTCACCTACTCTGCGTCAGCGCTGATCAACTCTACGGTGGTGGACAATAGTAGTTCAGGGAGAGCAGGCGGCATCGCGATCTATAATGGGCCTTTCGAAATCAAGAATTCGATAATTACTGGAAATCAGAGCCGCATTGATTCTGATCTGCGTGCGTTTGCCCCCGGCATCTTCGTCGATGGCGGCGGCAATGTTATCAGCACACAGGCGGCCACCCTGCTGACGGGCAACAACAACGTCATCAGCGACACGCTCACGGACATCTTTACGACAGGGACTCTGGCCGATAACGGCGGGCCGGTGCTCACCATCGCCCTGAAGAGTGATGGGGTTGCCGTGAACGCCGGGCTCACGGCGAACCTTCCGCCCGATAGCCGTGACATCGACGGCGACCAAGACACCAGCGAGGCGCTGCCCATCGACGCCCGCGGCGAACAGCGCGTCAGCGGCCCCCGCCCAGATGCCGGCGCCATGGAAGTGCAGGTCGTGGGCACGCTTGTTGTCGACACGCTCACTGATGAGGCGTTCTCGGGCGGTACGCTTGCCGAGGAGGCCGCGGACGGCGATGGCCTTTCCCTGCGCGAGGCAATCGACTACGCCAACGCCAACCTCACCGATGCAAACTCGCTGATCACCTTCCTGGAAGGGCTCAACGGCACGCTGACCCTCACTCAGGGCACCGAGCTTCTCATCACCAACGGGATCAAGATCCAAGGCAACGGCATCGCCAATACGGTGATTGACGGCCAGGACGCCCATCGCGTCTTCAACATAGAGACAAGCGACGCGGTGTCCCTTAGCCAGCTCACTGTTGCGAACGGCTATGCGAGCGGCGTGTCGCCCGATGGCGGCGGCATCCGCGCAGCAGCGACCACCATCGATCTCACGCTGGACAATGTGGTGGTGACGAGCAGCAGCGCAACGCGCGATGGCGGCGGCGTTGTGGTCGGCGCGACGACCACCGGCACGCTCACCATCGTCGACAGCACCATCTCGTCGAACACTGCCGCGCGCTCGGGCGGCGGCCTGTTCAGTTTCCAAGTCGATGTCAATGCAACCGGCAGCGGCTTTGACATGAACGACGCGGATCTCAGCGGTGGCGGTCTTCAGGTCGCCGCCAATCTGATGCTCACCGACAGCACGGTCTCCAACAACACTGTCATCGCAGCAACCCCCCCTAGCGCTGAGGGCGCCGGCCTCCTCGTTGTCGGTAACGCGACGATTTCCGGAAGTTCGATCATCGGGAACCGCCTGGAACACATCGGAGCAATTGACGCGCAGGCTGTGGGCGGCGGCGTCACTCTGCGCACCGGCAATTCCGTGATCGAGAATTCAACGATCGCCGACAACACAGTGATTGGCCCAACAGGCTCAGGCGGTTTTGGGTTAGGTGGAGGCGTCTTCAATGCTGCTGAGACGCTGACCATCAAGACTTCCACGGTTGATGGAAATTCTGTTACCGCGCCGGAGACCTACGGAGGCGGCGTGTTTTCGCTGGCGGGCTCGTTACTCAATATCATTTCATCCACCGTGTCCGGAAACAGCGCCAGCGGTATCGGCGGCGGCATCTTCCAAACGACCAGCGAACTCAACCTCGTCAACGCGACCATTCACGGCAATACCTCACCGGGGGCCGCTGGCATCTACCAAAGACTTGGCAGCGCCAGCGTCGACAACTCCACGGTAAGCGCAAACACCGGCGGGCAGGCCGCATACTTTCGTGGCTCCGCAACCATCAGCAACTCGGTTTTCTTGGGCAATTCTGTGAACGATGCCCAAGGCCCTAGGGTCACGTCGGGCGGCAACAATGTGTTCGGCACGATTTCGGGTTTTTCCAGCGCCCAATCGGATGTGATCGGTGCGACCGCGGCTCAAACCTTCGCAGCCACCGGCGTTTACGACACCACCACGGGCGGGCAGCTTGCCGACCACGGCGGGCCTGTGCGCACGGTGATGATCTCACCCACAGGTCCGGCAAAAGACATTGCGCAAACGACGGACTTGCCGCTCGACACCTTCGATCTCGACAACGATTCCGACACGTCAGAGAGTCTGCCGCTGGACGCGCGCGGCTTCACCCGGTCGGTGGACTTTGAGACCGGCAACTCGCCGCTCGCACCCGATGCCGGCGCAGCGGAACTTCAGCCCCTCGCCCTCGTCGTCACCACGCTCGATGACGAGGCTTACGATCAGAACGCCAACAACGCCACAGACGGCAAGGGCTTGTCGCTCCGGGAAGCGATCGAGATTGCAAACCGGAACCCAGGCCAGGATGCGATTACCTTTGCGCAAGAGCTCTTAGGCGGGACGCTGCATCTCACCCAAGGCACCACGCTGTTGATCCAAGATAGCGTCACCATCGACGGCGACCTGGACAACGACAGTCAGCCCGACATAACCATTTCGGGCGACGTCGGTCAGAACGACACACTAACCACCGACCCCAACGGCAATCAGATTACCCAAGTCAGCGCGTCACTTCTCTTCGACAATGTCCGCGTTTTCAATGTCCTGGGTGGTTCTTCAATCTTCAATGGCCTCACAATTACCGGTGGTGAGGACGAAAATGGGGCTGGCGGTATATTCGTCCTCGGAGGGACTTCACTCAGCGTCACAAACAGCAGCGTATCAGGTAATCAGGCAAGCGTTGAGGGTGATGGTGGCGGAATATTCGCTCGCGGGCAGCTATCGATTTCTGATAGTATAGTTGCAGCTAACGTTGGATATGCTGGTGGTGGGATTTATGCCATCGGCATTGATGCCGACCCCAATATTAGTGGCGTCCTATTCACTGGAAATTACTCGGTCACTACGGGCGGCGCCGTACAGGTGAATGGGCGAGTCAATAATCCAGCGCCAAATGATGTTGGAAGTTTTATTGAGAATAGTACATTTGTTGGCAACAGAAGCCAGGAAAACGGGGGCGGCATATACAACCAAGCCGGACTACTCACGATCCGATCATCCACAATATCGGGTAATTCTAGTCGCATCGGGGATGGAGGTGGTGTCAGTTTTCTGAATACCGCTTCGACTTTCACAGAAATCGCTTCGACCATCGTTTTTAATAATAGTGGGAATGATATAGCAAAGGGTGCGTTCGGAGATCTTCCGGTCCCAAACCTGTCGGGCTCAAACAATCTCGTTGGTCGGGCGGATGCACTGCTGACGGACGGCCAGAACGGCAACATTGTCGGCCCGAACATCGACCCGCTCCTTGGCCCGCTTACCGACAATGGAGGTCCTACCCCCACGGTTGCACTCTTGCCGGGAAGCCCGGCCATCAACAATGGAAGCAACCCGGGCAACTTGCAGTTCGATCAGCGCGGGACGGGCTTTGACCGCAGCATAGGCGATGCCCCCGACATCGGTGCCTTTGAGGCACAGACCCCCGTCACATCCCTGATCGTCACAACGCTCGATGACGAGGCGTACGATCAGAACGCCAACAACGCCACAGACGGCAACGGCTTGTCCCTCCGAGAAGCGATCGAAATCGCCAACCGGAACCCCGGCGCCGACACCATCACGTTCCACAGCGAACTGTCCGGCGGCGTCCTGCGTCTCACCTCGGGACTGACAATCTCAGACGACGTCACCATAAACGGCGACCCGAATAAGACAGGCGCACCCGACATTACAATCTCCGGCGATACCTCAGGAAACGATACAACAACAACGGATGCGCTCGGGAATACGATCACCGATGTCGTCGTTAGCGGCTCGGGGCTCAGCGACAACGTTCGCGTGTTCGATATTACAAGCGGAGCCACATCACTCGATGGACTGATCATTACTGGTGGCGGTACAGACTTACGAGGAGGCGGCATCAGAAGCTTAGGCGACGGTACGCTGAGTATTTCAAATAGTAGCATCTCGGGAAACAACACCCGTTCGTACGGCGGAGGAGTCTACGTCAGGGGCAATTTAATCATTGAAGATAGCGTCCTATCCGGAAACTATAGCGGTAATAGTGGTGGCGCAATATATTTATGGCAAACTGTAGACGACGCCTCTCGCATCTCTGGCGCCCTGATTAATGACAATAATGCTCAGAGAAGTGGCGGAGGGCTTTTTTTGAATGGGTTGGTTAGATTACCTTCGTTGAATAATAATGGGATACTCATCGAAAATTCGACGATTTATAACAATTATACAAGAGAAGTAGGTGGTGGGATCTTCAACTTTGACGGATTGACAACAATTAGATCGTCAACAATCGCAGGGAATTCTATTGCATCAGTTGGCGGAAGCGGAATCGCGGCGCAAGGCGATACGTTTACATTTACAATACTTGAATCAACGATCGTTGCAGGGAATAGGAATGTTTCGTTCCCCAACAATGTTGAAGACCTCGCATTGTATCTGGGTGACATAAACGGCTTTAATGACCCGAACATTCCGCTTGTTAGCTCAAACAATCTCGTTGGCGATGCGAACGGACTGCTGTCCAACGGCGTAAACAGCAACATCATTGGCGACGCGAATAATCTGGTCGACCCGCTGCTGGACACGCTCAAGGACAACGGCGGGCCAACGCCCACGCTGGCGCTCCTGCCGGGCGGTCCGGCAATCAACGCGGGCGCAAACCCCGGCAACCTCCAGTTTGACCAACGCGGCACAGGGTTCGACCGCACCGTCGGCAGCCAGACAGACATCGGCGCGTTCGAGTTTGCCGAAGGCGCCAATTTTGTGGTCACCACCGCCGATGACACCGTGGACAACACAGACGGTGTGACCTCGCTGCGGGAGGCGATCCTCGCCGCTAACGGGGCGACGCTGGGTGCCGGGACACCCACGATCACCTTCGATAATAGCCTCGACGGTGCCGTACTCTTTTTGACCAACGGCGAGCTCGACATCACTCGCAGCGTGATCATCAATGGCGATACGGACGGTGACGGTAAAGCGAATGTCACGATTTCAGGCGATGCCGATAAAGACGCAAACGCCGTCAACAATGACCTTCAAGACGGCGAGAGCCGGATATTCGACATCTCCGGCAACGGCACCGATGTGGTTCTTACCGCGCTGACCCTCACCGATGGCAGGGGCAACGACGGCGGTGCGGTCGCGGCAGATCGCGGGACAAGCCTCACCATTACCAATACGACGATCCAGGACAGCTTTGGCCGCAACGGCGGTGGCATCAACAGCGACACCGCTCTCACCGTGGCGAATTCCCTTCTCACCGGCAACAGCTCCACACAGGGCGGAGGCATTCTTGTCGGCGGTACTCTCGACCTGATCAACGTCACGCTTGATGGCAACGAAGCCTCGCAAGGGGACGCTGGCGGTGCCATCGCCACGCAGAGCAGAGCCACCATATCGGTGGAGAATTCCACCATCACCGACAACAAAAACGGCGCAATCAATATTTTTTCTAGCTCGACCGTTACCATCGAGAACTCGGTGTTCGCCTCCAATACCGGAACGACGCTGTTGAATGATGGCGGAACATTCACGGCAAAGAATAGTTTCTTCGACACCGCCGTCGACCTTGGCGACAACAACGACAAGGGCGGCAATATTTTGAGCGGCAACGATCCGATGCTGGGCGCGCTCGCCGACAATGGCGGCCCGACGCGGACCCGGCTGCCGGGCGAGGAAAGCCCGCTCATCGGCGCAGGCGACAAGTCTCTCCTTCCCGCCGACGCCCTCGATCTCGACAACGATACCGACACCGGCGAGCCACTTCCACTCGATGGCCGGGGCAGCCCACGCGTTAACGGTTCCGAGTTGGACATCGGCGCCGTCGAGGTAGTGAAGTTGCCACCGGTCTTCGAAGGCGCGCTTGCCGACGGCACCCAGACCGTCAGCGTCGTAGAAAACAGCGCCTTTGGCACCGCTGTCTTCGACGTTGACGCCAACAACGGTAGCGGCGGCGCTACCGACGCGGGAGTCACCTACCGGATCAGCGCGGGCAACCTTAGCCAGGACGGGGATGGAGCGCTGCCGTTTGCCATCAACACGCAGACCGGTGCGATCACGGTCAACGATGCCGGTGACCTCGACTTCGACATCACGCCGCGCTTTTCCCTCACAGTGGAAGCGGACAACGGGTCGTTCAAGAAGACGGCGACGGTCATCGTCGATCTCAACAATGCCAACGATGCGCCGGAGTTTGCCGGCCTCGACAATGCCCCCGCTTACGTAGAGGACGGCCCAGCGGTCATCCTGGACGCAGATGCGACCATCGCCGATGACGATCTTGACGCGCTCAACACAAGCAACGGTAACTATTCAGGCGCAAGTCTCACCTTCCGGCGTGAAGGTGGCGCCGTCTCCACCGACGTCTTCGACTTTAATACGGAAGGATCGGCAACGCTCGGCCGCTCGGGCAACGACATCACCTCTGGCGGCAATGTCATTGCCACGGTGATTCAGATTGCGGGGGTGACGACGCTGAGGTTTACCGACCAGAACGGAACCACCCCGACGAACGCTCTTGTCAACGAGATCCTGCAGGCGACCACCTACTCCAGTACAGCCGCAACACTTCAACCCGGAGATACTGGAAGCGCCAGAATTGAATTGAGCTTTGATGATGGAGCCGGTCAACCGAACAGCATCGTCAAAAGTACTCTCAAAGTCGCCATAGAGCCCGCAGGTACCGTTCTGGGAACAGTGGTGCTGACATCGGGGCAGGACAGCTATACTTATCGCGGCGACGCTGATCAGACCGCGGCCGGGCTGGCAGGGGCCGACTTCATCGCCACCGATGCCGGAAACGATATTCTTCTGGGCGGGGCCGATGGCGATGTCCTGAACGCGGGCACGGGCCAGGATACTCTCGTGGGCGGTGCGGGTACGGACGGCCTCAGCGGTGGCGTCGGCGACGACAGCTTCGTCTTTTTGGG
Organism: Pseudomonadota bacterium; assembly: GCA_039189655.1. Taxonomy (GTDB): domain Bacteria; phylum Pseudomonadota; class Alphaproteobacteria; order Rhizobiales; family Amorphaceae; genus Acuticoccus. The sequence goes on from JBCCYN010000032.1 coordinate 18,296, forward strand.
CTCTGACCAAGGCACCTTTGCCATCGACGCCATTGAGGATTTTTCGGTTGGAGATACCGTCAACCTGTTCGGTTTTGCTGCGCAATCCATGGGCGACATCACTTTCCTCAACAACGCCAACGGCATCATTGCACAGATCTCGAACACCCAGTGGATCCAATTCAAAGGCATCACCGACCAAGCCTCGATCGCGGGTCAGATCGTCTTCGAGGCGACGCCACCGATCCTCCCGGCCATCGCCGACAACGCGCCGACCCGCCTTTCGGGGGGCAACGACAACTTCACCTATCGCGGCAACGATGACATCGTCGTCGTCGGGCTCGGAGGTGCTGATTTCATCGCCACCGATAGCGGCGCCGATCGCCTGATCGCCAATGAAGGTGGCGACGTCCTGCGCGGCAGGGCAGGCAACGACACTTTGGTGGGCGGTTCCGGCACCGACGAGCTGACCGGCGGCCTCGGCAACGATGTTTTCAGCTTCTCCGCAAGCGATGACAGTGGTCTGTCCATCGACGCCATCACCGACTTTGAAGCCGGTGACATCATCCTTTTGGAAGGTTTTGCTGCTCAGAGCTTCGGCGACATCACCATTCTACAGAACCCGGGCGGTGTCATCGCCCAGATCTCCGCTGTTCAGTGGGTCCGCTTCGACGGCATCACCGATGCCTCAACCATTGAAAACCAGTTCGTGTTCGTCTGAGGAGCGATAATGGCAACCTTCCCGTTTACGGCTTACAGTGTCGAAAAAACCGCTCTTGGCTTCGTGTTGCAAGGGTTTCCGGTTCCAATAAAGTTTGGCGAAGCGGACAATATCGGCCTGATTGACGATGACGACAATATAGATGTGGACCCCACAGACGACGGTCAACGTTTTACTTTGGACCCCACATCTGAGAGTTTCCCCACCGAAGCCGTCGATAGTATTGAATTCATCGATGTCACCGTCACCGAGACTGGTGCGTCATTCAGCGTTGCCGCGGTGACCCCGGTCAACAGCGCGCTCACCTATCTCATCCCGCTCGATGAAGCTGGCAACACCCTTGAGGGCATTTTGGACGGCGACCCCGATCTCACCGGAAAGGAATTTACCGCCACGCGCACGCCCAATCCGCCGAGTTCCGTCGCCTACTGTTTTGTCGGCGACACATTGATCCGAACGCCTTCTGGCGAGCGGCGCGTGGACGAACTTCAAATCGGCGATCCGGTGTCGGTGCTGGGCGGCGGCGATGCACCGGTGCGCTGGATCGGCCGACAGACGGTCGACTTGCGGCTCGGTCCCACCGAAAGGTTACTGCCAGTCAAAGTCCGTGCCGGCGCCCTCGGCGAAGGCGTCCCCAACCGAGACCTTGTGATAACGCGCGATCATGCGCTTCTCGTTTGCGGCGTTTTGGCGAACGCTGGAGCGCTGGTGAACGGCTCAAGCATTGTGCCGCTGGGGCGAGACGCTGATCCGGTGATGACCTACTATCACATCGATACGGCCCAACATCATCTCGTCTTTGCCAACGGAACGCCAGCCGAAACCTTGATCGACGATGTGACTGCACGAGAGTCTTTTGACAATTTTAGCGAATACATCGAGCTCTTCGGACGCACTCCCTGCGAGGTACGCGAGCTGCCCTACCCGCGCGCCATGAGCCGCCGGCAGCTTCCCGGTCGCATCGGCTTGCTGCTGATCAGTCGAGCAGTGGCCCTATCCCCCAGACTTCGCGGCGCCGCTTGAGGCAGTTCGATACGATTGGTGGGGCGCATCCAGGCGGCGGCACCACGGCATCTCATGCGCCTCTCTTGAGACCGCAAGCTTGCGCTTGTCTTCACTGTCCCGAGGATGAGGCGCGAGTTGGAGTAGCTGCAGGGCCGTGACGCGCGCGAGGAAACAATGGTCGTCGACCTGTACGCCGGCAAGGATTTGCCCCTCAGTGGGATTGGGACTTACCGAGGCGTCCATCACTGCGCCCTCGATATGGGCGGCGCGCCATTTTCAGCACCAGAGCTCAAGCGTCTGAATGGGAGTCAATACTACGCGGAAAGCCCCGTACTTAACCTCGGGTTCGTAGGCTTCAGAGTCTTGATGGTAGGGTGCTTCTGGACTGATCTCCCAGTCCATTGGCTTCCAGCCCTCAGCGATGAGGCTGTGAAGTTGGACGACGGGGTCAACTTGAGCCGAGGAGGCGCGCGACCGAAGTGGGGCAGATTGTGGGGCAGGACAAGTGGCATGAAGATTTAATACATTATTTTCAGGCGCTTGGCAGCCTTAGTTGGCGGAGAGACAGGGATTCGAACCCTGGGTGCGATTGCTCGCACAACGGTTTTCGAGACCGCCCCGTTCGACCGCTCCGGCACCTCTCCCACGTTGATTTAGCTACGGTTTCGCCCTGCCCCGGTCAATAGGTTAGTCACTCGCCGAGTCGGCTAGTCACTTTTGTTCCGACGTGGCCCCATTGCCCGCCAGACCGCAAGTTATGGTGTTCGTACTGAGCGCGGTGCCTTCTTTCTCTACCCTCAGACACATCGATCTCCTTTTTGGGCGCTCTGCCATTCACTCGCCGAGCGAGTTTACCTTGAGTAGCGCGGCAGGAAGCAAGAGCAGGACAAACTTCCAAACCGTACTCTGGCGCTGCGGTACTTGCCCCCGTCCTTAGATATGGCAATTATTCGTCCAATGGTTCGACACTCGTCTGCTGCCATTGGGCGCATCACGAAGGCGTTGAAACACAACCCGCCGTTCCAGCGCCATCGCGTCATGTTCCAACGTCCATTCGCGAAAAACCACAAACGCGCGCAAAGGGCTGCGCCAAGGAAAATTCACCGAGGAATGCCGCCGCGAAGCGTCCGCCCGTCCCAACACCAAACGCCGGCAAGTGAGGCGGTTGGGCCTTATTGGGGCTTGGGGCCGCGGTCGTGTTCGGCAGGAGGGCGCCGTCGACGCTTCCGGCAGCGGTCAGAGCAGTAGCGCACCTGATCCCAAACCAAGGCCCACTTGCGCCGCCAAGCGAAGGGTCGGCCGCACGTCGCGCATATGTTCACGGGCAGGTGCGCCTTTTTCACGTATTTCTTGCGCCCCTTCATCCTTGGTCCGTTCGCCGATCCGTGCCAAAAGGCCGGCATTGCAATGGAAGCGAGGCGACTGGGATGCGGCGAACCATCTTGACGGCATCTTGGATGATTTTGATGTCCCCGTTAGCGCTGGCGCAAGATGCGTCCTTCGACGCGGAAACGGCGGTCAGAGCCTTTTTGACCGACAAAGCGTTGCTGGGCGCGGACACCGCAACGGTGGGCAGCGTGGTCAGTGACGGCAATACGGTCACGGCCAGCGATATCGAGATGATCTGGCAAGCCGAAATCCAGGTTCTGGATCGCACGACGACCATGAACGCGTCGGCAAAAATCCCCAACCTCTCCATCACCGGCCTCGCGCCGGACGGGGACGGACACAAAGCCAGCGACATCACGGTCGAGTCCGTCGATATGGCGATATCCATGGATGGCGCGGACGTCCCCATCAGCTACGACTTGTCCATGTCCCAGTACACCGTCACCGATGCCTCCTGGGGCGCGTTCCCGCAAATCAAAGCGGATCCGGCAGCTCCCCTTTCCCGCTTTGGACCACTCCTGGACTGGTCGGTCACCCAGTCCTTTTCGTCAGCCAGCGTCGGCAAGGTCACCGGAAGTTTTACTGCTGACGGAGATCGCCAGGACATTGAATACGGCCCCATGAGTGTGGGTGCCGTGCGCAACGGCCAGTTCGCCTCCATTGAGTACGGTCCGTTTTCCGTGGAGCAGGATGCCGAAGGGCCCGACGGCAATTCCATCTCGATGACAGTCGACTACGGACGCATAACCGGCAAGGATTTCGATACCCGCCCGCTCATTGCACTCCTCACTGGAAATGGCGCTGAGGCCGGTCCGCAGACAATCGTCGGCGAGATGCGCGTCGACGGCGTGACATTTTCCAGCGGCGGCAATGTCGATGGGTCGCTCGGTCCCATCGAGATCGAGAACAACACAATCGATCCCTCCCGCGGGCCACTACTGGAAAAGTTTGACGGCCTTGCCGTGGCGGCGCTCGCCGGTACCGAGCCCGATCCGGCGCAATTGGCCTCACTGATGATCGATATCTATGGTGCGTATGGAATTGATTTATATCAGTTTTCCGACATCAACATCACAGTGCCCGATGGGAGCTTTTCACTCGCCAGAGCGCTCATTCGCAAAATCAACGCGGACGGCATGGAACGCTTCGCCATTGAGGGCGTGCGCGGTGAGAGCCCGGAAGGAAAGCTCGCCCTCGGCACCTTCGAAATCACCGATTTGGTGTTCCCAGAGCGCGATGCGTTCATGGAAGTGGTGATGAACTCTATGACTGGGGCAGATTTTGATCCCACCATGCTCGGATCACTCCCAACCATGGGCGGTCTTGCCATAGTGGGGCTGATGGCCCAGGAGGGCAGCAGCTCAACCCCCCTCAATCTCGACCGGTTCGACATCTCGCTTTCGGATTACATCAACGGCATTCCAACGAAAATTGGCCTGCTCCTTGAAGGTCTTCAAATACCCGCAGCGCTCCTTGATGATCCCCAAGTAACCGGCATCCTTCAGGCTGTGGGCGCGGACCCTATCCGCGCGAACGGGCGCATCGATCTCACCTGGGATGAGCAAACCGGTGCTGTCACGCTCAACGAGGGCCTGAGTGTTGAGGGTGTGGGCGAAATCGAGACGAACGCACAGTTGAGCGGCATTCCACGGGTTATCTTTGAGAACCCGATGCGCGCCAATGAAGCCGTCGCCACTGCTGCGGTGGGCGGGGTCTCGGTGCGTTATCAGGACGGCGGACTGGCCCCCTTCCTGCTCGGGATGATGTCGGAGCAGGCGGGTATTCCGGCCGACCAGTTTGCCGCGGGGATGTCCCAGCAGGTGGAAATGCAGCTCGCCGGTATTTTGGGCGATCAGGCGCTTGCCGGAAGCATCGCCGGCGAGGTGCAGGCTTTCTTGTCCGACCCGCGCAATTTCTCCGTCTCAGCGCAACCGCCATCGCCGGTACCGCTCGCCCAGCTTATCGGTGCAGCGATGGCGGCACCGGCACAAATACCGCAGCTTTTGCAGCTATCGGTGAGTGCCAATCAGTAGACCGTCCCTGATGCGCGGTGCCATCGAGGCGCCGCGCAGAGGCTTTGTGTGCAGCTCTTCGTCGCCATCGCCGTAGCTGTCGTCGCCCTGGCAAGTATCGTCGGCGGCGCGCTTTTTGTCTTCGACAAACGAGCCGCTTCCCAGGGACACCGCCGGGTTCCGGAAAATGTCCTTCTGCTCTTCGCCGCGGCGGGCGCTGCGCCCATCATGGTATGGCTTTCGGGGCGCATCAGGCACAAGACCAGAAAACAACCGTTCCGCGGCATACTCCTGGCGATCCTTTTTGCCCAGGCCCTTGCGGCATTCGCGCTCATCGTCGCCGCGCTCGGCCTCCTTTAAGGAGCAAGCATGGTCACGCTCCCCGACAAAGCTGCGCTTTTAGCGCGGGTCAAACCCCACCGAAGCGGTTGGGCCCTGAGCCGCAAGCCGCAAATCGAGCCAGTGGGACCGGGCGAGGAATCGGTGTGGGACTTTCCAAGACCACCCGCCGTTGAACCCGTCGGCAAACGTCTTTGCGTCACCTTCGCCGGCCGCACCATTGCCGACACCAGCCGTGGCTTTCGCGTGGTGGAGACGGCCGGGGCGCCGGTCTATCACTTCCCTCCCGAAGATGTCGCCATGGACGCCCTCGTTCCCACCGGCCGGATCACGGTGTGTGAGTGGAAAGGTGCCGCGACCTATTTCGACATCGTGGTGGGCGAGCGCCGGTCCGAAGAGGCGGCCTACACATACCCTGATCCCTTCGACGACCTCAGTCAGAACTATGCGGCGATTGGCGGGATGATCGTCTTTTATGCAGGACGGGTGGACGAAGCCACCATCGACGGCGAGAGGGTAGCACCGCAGCCCGGGGGCTATTATTCTGGCTGGGTCACGGCCAATTTGAAGGGCCCCATCAAAGGCGCACCGGGGAGCGAAGGCTGGTAACGTTCGGGCGGTGGTCACGCATTCGAACGAGCCGGCGAAGGGGGGCAACAACCGCCCTTTTCCGGCGACGCACAAGGTCGGGACCATCTCGGTTCGCATAATGCGCAGCAAACACCATGGAGACGCGTGATGGAGGCTCTCTTCATCGGTCACGCCTACATCGACATCACCTTCATCTCAGAGCAACTGCCCACGGGCGATGAGAAAACCATCGCCACGGACTACGCGGTCGCTTTCGGGGGAAATGCCACCACGGCAGCGTTTTGCGCCGCCAAGCTGGGCATGAGGTGCGACCTCCTTTGTCAGCAGGCGGATGACTGGCTGGCGCGCATGTTCTTGGAGATGGCCTCCCGCTCGGGCGTGTCCGTCCACGGCCGAAAAGTCTCCGAATCGAGCCTTTCCTTTATCATGCCGAAGGACGGCAAACGGGCCATCGTGCGCTGTCGGGACGATGAGTTCCTGCACCCCTTCCCCCAGCTCAATCTGGAAGGCATTCGCGGCCTTCACCTTGACGGACACATGGCCGATTCAGCCATCCACTACGCCAGGGACTGTCGGGAGATGGGGGTTCTGACCTCCCTTGACGGGGGCTCGGCCCGGCGCACGACGGACGATCTGTTGGACTTCATCGACGTCGCGGTGGTGTCTGAGCGCATGTGCGAGCAGATGCACCTCAACCCCCTCGCCATGCTGGAATATCTGCGCTCCAAAAACTGCAAGGTGGGCGCCGTGACGTTGGGCGAGCGCGGCTTGGTCTGGTTCGAACGGGGCAAGGATGCCCAGACAATGCCCGCCCTAGATGTCCCCTTCGAAAAGGTCATCGACACGTCCGGCGCCGGCGATGTGTTCCACGGGGCCTACTTCTACTCGGCGCTTAACCGCCCAGAATTGTCCTGGGCCGAGCACTTCGACTTTGCCCGAAGCGCATCCGCCTTCGCAGTTCAGCACCTGGGGAACGAGCAATCGCTCCCGAGCCTTGATGACATCGCCGCCATCAGATCGAGCCTCAAAGAGGCCGCCTGAGCGACATTCCGCACCCCCGCCTGTCGCCGCCTAAACTGGAATCCAGCACTCAAAAGGGGTGGTTAAGGGCTCTCCGGTCGCAGCGGTCTTTGCGTAGGTTATGGCGCTCGCTCAGCCCTGTTTCTCCCATGCGCCGGCTTGGGTTTGCTGCCAGTAAGTGCATGCATGCCCGGCGCCCTGGAGCGGCTTCCAAAGACTGCGGGCGTGGGTCACAGCCTCCGGTTCGTGGGCCGAAAACAACAGCACCACGCGCTCATAGGCATCGACATTGGTGGGTTCGGCCCGGTGGGCCAGAAAGCGAACGGACGCGCCGTTCGGGGTATCTTGGCCCGTCGTCAGCCAGATGGGCTGTCGCGCACCGGCATCGTCCCGCTCGCTGGCATGGGGCAGGAAGCTAACGTCGCGATACGTCCACAAATGCCGGTCGAGGGCGTCCATGATGTCTGGGTCGGGCACCTCCACCACCGCCCGCCAGCCGCGCTCCAGGGTTTTCTCCAAGAGGACGGGAAGAACGTCCTCAAGGGTCTGGCGCTCCAGGTGATAAAACATCACCTCCGACAAGGCGGCTACTCAGGCCTTGTGGCCACGAAGGACGGGCGGGAAAACACCGGCTCCGCCCACGTGGCGAGCGCGGGATAGCGCCCCCGCCAGCCTTCGTCCGGAAACCTGAAGTCCATGTACCCGAGGGCGGCCCCAAGACCGATAGCAGCGATAGTCAGCCGCTCGCCCCCCGTCGCCGGCGGGGCCTTCTCGAAATAAGCCAAGACCGCGTGCGCCTTGGCGAGTTGATCGGCAAGCCAGGCGGGCCACCGCGCCGCCTCCGGCCGCACTGCTCCTTCATAGCGCGCCGCCACCAGGCAATCCGCCGTCCCCTTGGCGAGCATGTAGTCGTTCATGACTCGCCAATGGTCTGGCGAACCGTCGGCGAAGATTTGGCTGTCCCCGACCCGGCTCGCGAGATAGCGGGTAATGAGGCCGGAGTCCGTCAACAGCGTGCCATCATCCAGCACAAGCGCGGGGATTTTCCGCAGCGGATTGAGGGCCTGGTAACCTGGGTTCTCAGTGGTCGGGGCGACGGTGGTGGGAACGATCTCCAATTCCCCGTGAATGCCCAGCTCGTAGGCGACGAGTTCCACCGTTCGCCCGAATGGCGTCGCCTTGGCGCTAAAAAACTTCATGGGCCCCTAAGCCTCTGGACCGCGAGGCACCAGGTCCGCGCCATCCTCGTAAAAATCGGCCACGAACCGGTCGAGAAGCCGCACGCCGAAACCGGACCCGAACCCGCGGCTAATCTCCGTAGACGGTGCGCCAAAGGCCGTGCCGGCGATGTCGAGGTGCACCCAAACAGAATCCTTGGCGAACCGTTTGAGGAACTGGGCGGCCGTGATGGAGCCGCCCGCACGCCCGCCGGTGTTCTTCATATCGGCAAACTTGGAGTCGATGAGCGTGTCGTATTCCTTCGCGAGCGGCATCCGCCACACAAGATCGCCGGTGGCCTTGCCCGCATCGGAAAGCTGCGCGGCCACCGTGTCATCGTCGGTATACATCCCCGCGTGCTGGTGACCGAGCGCAATGATGATCGCTCCGGTCAGGGTGGCAAGGTCAATGACCACCCGCGGCGAAAACGTCTCGATGGTGTAGGTGAGCGCATCGGCCAACACCAAACGCCCTTCAGCATCAGTGTTAATAATTTCAATGGTTTGGCCGGACTTCGACTTCACGATATCGCCCGGGCGTTGGGCGTTGCCGTCGGGCATGTTTTCCACCAGGCCGATAAGGCCAACGGCGTTTACTTTCGCCTTGCGCGCGGCAAGGGCGTGCATGGTGCCCACCACCGCCGCCGCGCCGCCCATGTCGCCCTTCATGTCCTCCATGCCGCCCGCGGGCTTGATGGAGATGCCGCCAGTATCGAAAACCACGCCCTTTCCCACAAACGCCACGGGCTTCACATCAGGCGAGCCACCCTTCCACTCCATCACGGCGACCCGCGCCGGGCGGACAGACCCCTGCGCAACCCCCAATAGAGCGCGCATTTCCTCCTTCGCCAGCTCGTCGGGCTCCATTACGCGCACAGCAACACCGAGGGCGGACAACGCCATGGCGCGTTCGGCAAACTCCACCGGACCCAGCTCATTGGGCGGCTCATTGACGAGCGTGCGCGCCAACGCAACGCCCTCCGCCACCCCCGAAACGCTTTGCCAGCGTTCCGTCGCGGCGGCGGGATCGGCGCACGAAATCAAAATATTGCGGGGTGGATCCTCGGCCTTATCATCGTCCTTTTTGCTTTTGTAGGCATCAAAGGCATAGGCTCGAAGGGTGAGCCCCATGGCGATGTCCGCCGCCTCCCGATCCGAGACCGCACCGTCTGTACGCTCGGCAAAGACGGAAACGTCGCGGTTCAGCCCGCCCGGCAGCGTGCCCGCCACCGCGCCCCCGAGGCGCGCCCAGTCCTGCTCGCGCAGCTTGGTTTCGTCCCCAAGGCCGACGACCAACAGCGTGTCCGCCTCCAGTCCCCGTGGCAAAGGCAACGCGAGAACGTCGAAACGCTTTCCTTTATAACTTTGAGATTTAATGGCTTTCTTGACGGTTCCGCCGCTCGCCGCGTCCACGCGCGCTGCGGCAGCGCCGAGCGTGCCGCCATCCCCAGCGAAAACCACGAGGGTGCCCGCTGAAGGCATCGCCTCGGGGCCAAATTTGATCACGGGAGATTGCGCCATGAGAACTCCTTTCGCGCCGTGATTGCCACCTAAACGCTTTGGGATTGCCCGACAACTCCCGAAGACTGCGTCTTCCAGGACACGCCTGAAATGTTTTGCTCTTTTCGCAGGCCCACGATTCTTCAACCCCTGGAAGCGTTGGTGTAGGGAAATCCACAGGCGGGAGTCTAAAGACGCGCTCGCCGGTGTGTTCTGTGGCGAGAGGTCCATGCCGCTGATCAATTGGTATATGTGTCGGCGGATTCTCACGCTGTTTCCAGCGGGCCTCTTGATCCTCACGCTGATCATCTGGTCCACCCAGGCGCTCCAGCGCCTCGACCTGGTGACCGCCAAGGGTCAGACGTTCGCGGTGTTCTTCGAGTTAACGCTCCTCGCGGTGCCGTTTCTCGCCACACTGCTTGCGCCCATCGCGTTCGTCATTGCCATGGTGGCCGTCTATGACGCCATGAACCGAGACAGCGAGCTGGTGGTGATCGGCGCCGCCGGCGCGGGGCGGCTGCGGCTCCTCGCCCCTGCCCTTTGCGCCGCCGCTGTGTGCTCGGCCCTCGTCCTCGCTGGCGCTGTCTATCTGGGGCCGGCCGGTCTTGCCAAAGCCCGCGCCATGATCATCCAAGTGCGCGCCGACCTCGTCACCTCCATCGTGCAGCCCGGTCGCTTCATCGAGATCGAAGACGGCCTCACCGTTCACATCCGCGACCGGTTGGCCGACGGGTCGCTGGAAGGGCTGATGCTCAACGACAGCCGCTCCAGCAACATCACGACCACCTACCTTGCCCGCACCGGCCGCGTGGTGGAGGCGGAGGAAAACACCCTCCTCGTCATGACCAACGGGAGCCTGCAGCGCCTGGAGCGGCCGGAGAACGAACTCACCGTCGTCGCCTTCGACGCCTACGCCTTCGACCTCACCGACCTTTCGGCGGGCCCGGTCACCACCACCTACCGCCCTTCCGAGCGCACCCTCTACGAACTCCTCACCCCCGACCCCAACGACCGCTACCGGGCCGATCGGGAAGCCCGCTTCGTTATCGAACTCCACGACCGCCTCTCCCAGCCGCTGGCGCCGTTCGTCTATGCGCTGGTGGTGTTTTTGTTCGTGGGCGATCCGCGCATGCACCGACAGAGCAGGCTGGCCGGTGTGTTTGCCGCGGGCCTTGCAGTGACTGCAGTCCGCGGTGCCACCTACGGCACCCTCCTCGCCGCCGAAGCCACTCCCGCGCTCGCGCCGATGGTTTACGTGGTGCTCATAGCGGCCGGCGCCGGCGCCTTCGTGCTCATCATCAGCGATCGCACCATCACGCTGCATGAACGGGCTGCCGACACCATCGCAAAGCGGCTTGCCAGTTTCTTCGCTAACCGGGCGAGTGCAGCGCGATGACCGGTATCGGCTGCGGCTCCACCCTCTCGCGCTATTTGGCGCTCACCTTTGCCCGATGGATCGGTGGCTTCTTCCTCCTCGGTAGCGGCATCATCTTCCTCGCCGACACCGTGGAACTGATCCGCCGCTCGGTGGATCGCACGTCGTTTTCCGCCGTCGATGCGGTCTTGGCGTCCCTCTATAAGACCCCAGCGCTCACCGAAGAGTTCTTACCCTTCGCCGTGCTGTTCGGCGCCATTGCCGCGTTCCTTGCCCTCAATCGCCGGCTTGAGCTTGCCGTGATGCGCGCCGCCGGTGTTTCCGCTTGGCAGTTTGTGCTGCCCGGCATCCTCGTGGTCGCAGCCGTCGGCGTGTTTGCCACCACCGTTTACAACCCCCTGTCGGCGGCCGCCCGGGAACAGTCCGACATTTTGTCCGCGCGGGTGCTGGGCAATGAGGCGAGGCTTCTGACCGGCGGTTCTGGTGGAATCTGGTTCCGCCAGGAGGGGGAGACCGGTGGCTCGATCATGCATGCGGCCACTGCCACTGCCGACGGCCTCACCCTTTTTGACGTGGAAATTCACCTCTTCGACGAAGCTGCCCAGTTTGCGGGCCGGATCGAGGCAGCAGCGGCAACCTTGGGCGACGGGTCCTGGGCCCTTGGCGCCGTCAGCCGCTTCGACAAGGATGGAAACCGCACAGACCTTCCCGCCGACACCCTCGCAACGGCGCTCTCGGCCATAGAAGTGCGTGAGGCGGTGGCGCGGCCAGAGGCCATCTCGTTCTGGCAGCTTCCTGGCGCGGTTGCCCTTGCCGAGAGGGCCGGGCTGCCGACCCACCGGTTTGCCCTTCAACATCAGGTACTCCTGGCGCGCCCGCTCCTGCTGGCTGCCATGGTTCTGATCGCAGCGTCCGTATCGCTCCGCCTGGTGCGCCTTGGCGGGGTGGCGAGGGCCATTACTGGCGGCGTGGTGGCGGGTTTTGCGCTCTACATCGCCTCGGCCGTCGCCTCCGATCTTGGCGAAGCAGGGGCTGTGCCGGCGGTGTTTGCGGCTTGGCTGCCGGGCCTTGCCGCCGCGCTTTTCGGCGTCTCTGCACTCCTTTACACGGAGGACGGGTGATGGCTCGCGCGTTCTTCGTTGCCATCTTGCTCGCGCTGAGCCCGTTTGCCCTTCTGGCAACGACGGCGCGCGCCCAAATCATCCCCGACTTTTCCCAATCGGACACCGACGCGCGCCTTTTGCTGGAGTCCGATGAACTCATCTACAACACGGAAACCGGCCGAGTGACGGCCGTCGGCAGCGTCTTCATCCACTACAAGGGCTATCAGCTCTTCGCCAACGAAGTCGCCTACGATCAACAGACCAACACCTTGTCTGCGCGGGGCGGAGCGCTGCTTGAAGAGCCCGACGGCAACGTCGTCATTGCCAAAGACATGCGCCTTTCCGACGATTTTCGCGATGGTTTCCTCACTGGCCTGCGCACGGACACGATTTTCCGCACCCGGTTAGCCGCCAACCGCGCCGAGCGCATTGACGGCAACGTGACGATCTTCGAGGACGCCGGCTACACCGCCTGCTACTCGTGCCGACGAAGGCCCGACAAACCGCCCACCTGGGCCATCAAGGCCCGACGGGTGATTGCGCGCGAGGACGAAAAAACGCTGCGGTTCGAAGAGCCGCGGTTTGAGCTTTTTGGTGTTTCCACGCCGACGCTACCGTCCTTCAACGTGCCTGACCCCACGGTGCGCCGCGCGTCAGGGTTCTTGTTCCCGACCGCCATCTACACCAACCTCCTCGGCTTTGGGGTGCGCAACGCCTATTTCCAGACCCTCGGCCCCCACCGCGACATCACCTACGGCGTCACTCCGTTGACCCGCCAGGGCGTCTTCGGCGACGTAGAATTCCGGGAACGCACCGCCACGGGCGGCTATAGCCTGCGCGGCACCGGCATCTACCAACTTGATCCGTCGGCGTTCGACGACACCAGCGGTGATCGGCGTTTCCGCGGCTCGGTGAGCACGGAAGGTAACTTCTTTGCCAACCCCCGCTGGCAGTACGGCTGGGAGAGCACACTCAGTACCGATCGGCGCTATCTTGATAACTACAAGGAAGATACCGGAGAGAATCTGAGCGAACCGACGACGCTCTACCTCAACGGGCTTGGCGAACGGAATTTCTTCGACGCTCGCCTGTGGGCATTCCGCATCCTCCAGGAAGACTACGTCTCCACCGAGGTGCGCAACGCGCCGCCGCCCTTCAGCCCATTCGGCTCCAGACTCCAGGGCAAGCAGGCCTACGTCCATCCGGTCATCGACTATGAGGGCGTTTACGACGGCGCGGTTCTGGGCGGGGAGCTTTCCTATGCCTTCAACACCACAGCGCTGACGCGCCAGGAAACCGACGCATTTGGGGCCATCGTCAACGGTGCCTTGGTGCCGCGGTTCCGCGGTGTGGAGGGCACGTTTGGTCGGGTGAGCGGGGAGTT
>JBCCYN010000033.1:0-30958 GCA_039189655.1 Pseudomonadota bacterium
AAGATCAACCATGATCCAAAGGCTACCGCCCACCATCAACACGATGAGCACTGCTGCGAAGGCGAAGAAAAACAGATTTTCCGATGGTGTTGTCTTCGTACTGAGGTGCAGGAAGAAGACGAGATGAACGACCACCTGGATGATGGCGGTGACCGCGATGACGATGATGGTGGCGCTCGCCGGCAACAGGCCCAGCCAGACTACCGCGAAAGGGATCGCCGTCAGTGCGACGGCCAGGGCAAAGCCGTTGAGGTAGTTGCCGACGGTGGGGACGTGTCCTTTTTCCATCCGAAAGATCCCTACATCACACCCGGAAGATAGACGACTGAGAAAATTCCGATCCAGACAATGTCGAGGAAGTGCCAGAAAAGACCGAGGCGCCGCAGCCTCGATGCCACAGGCGCGGTGAGGCCCTTGGTGAGCACTTGGCCGATCATGATGACGATGGCGATGGAGCCGAAGGTGACGTGGAGGCCGTGGGTACCGACGAGCGTGAAGAAGGCCGACAGAAAGCCACTGACGTCCGGGCCGGCGCCGGCAAGGATCATGCCCCGAAATTCGACAATCTCCATCGCGAGGAAGCCCAGGCCGAGGATAAGCGTCACGATGAGCCATTGGACGACGCGGGTACGGGCACCGTGCACAAGGGCGATGGATGCTAGGCCGAACGTCAGGCTCGAGGTGAGAAGCAATACGGTTTCGCCTGCGGTGTGTGTTAGATCGAAAAGTTCCTTAGCGGTGGGGCCGCTGGCGGAGTTTTCCGACATCACTGCGTAGGTGGCGAAGAGGAGCGCGAAGATGATCGCGTCCGTCATCAAGTAGACCCAGAACCCGAATTCACGGGAATCGAGGGATTTTTCCTCTTCGTGCTCCAACAGCTCGGTGGCGGTGGTGTCGGCGGCAGTGCTCACGGTCATGCCCGTTCCGGAAGGGGCTGGCTCGCCCCAGCGCCTTCGGGTTCGTCGGTTTTGTGGATGTGCTCGGGGCGGATACCCGCCAGCCAAGCCGCCTCCTCCGATGCCACCTCTTCGGCGCTCACCACAAAGTCAGTATCGTCGTCGCAGGCGCGCAAAATGACGCAAACCATCGCGGCGACAACGCCGAGCGCCGCCAGCCACCAAATGTACCAAACCATGCCAAAGCCGGTCAGAAAACCGAGCCCGCCGATGATCGGGCCAAGGCTCGATTTCTTGGGCATGACGATGTCTTGGTATTGGGTCGGCGGCTTATAGGCGACCCCGCTCCTTTTCATCTCCCAGAACCCATCGGTGTCGTTCACCTTGGGAATGACTGCGAAATTGTAATGGGCGGGCGGCGAAGCAGTGGCCCATTCAAGGGTTCGACCGTTCCACGGATCGCCGGTGACATCCCGCGCGGCTTCGCGGTCGCGCACGCTCACATAGAGCTGGATGCCGATGGAGATTATGCCGAAGAGGACGAACACCGCGCCCATGAACGCAACGATGAGATAGGGCTGCCAGTTGGGATCGGCGTACTGCTCCATGCGCCGGGTCATGCCCATAAGGCCAAGGGCATAGAGTGGCATGAAAGCGAGGTAGAAGCCGATGATCCAGAACCAGAATGAGCGAACGCCCCACTTTGCGTTGAGCTTGAAGCCGAATGCTTTGGGGAACCAGTAATTCATCCCCGCAAAGTAGCCGAACAACGCGCCCGGGATCAGCATGTTGTGGAAATGAGCCACCAGGAAGGTGGAGTTGTGCATCAAGTAATCGACGGGCGGGAGGGCAAGGAGAACGCCAGTCACACCGCCGATGACGAAGGTCACCATGAAGCCGATGGTGAACATCATGGATGGGTGGAACTCGATCCGGCCGCGATACATGGTGAAGAGCCAGTCGAAGATTTTGACCCCAGTGGGGACGGCGATGATCATCGTCGCGATCCCGAACACGGCGTTGACGTTCGCGCTCGACCCCATGGTGAAGAAGTGGTGGAGCCACACCGTGAAGGAGAGGAGTGCGATGCAGGCCGTCGCATAGACGAGGGAGGCATAGCCGAAGAGTTTTTTGCGGGAGAACGTGGCGACCACTTCGGAAAAGATGCCGAACGCCGGTAGGATGAGGATGTAGACTTCGGGGTGGCCCCAAATCCAAAGGAGGTTGGCGAACATCATCATGTTGCCGCCATCACCGTTGGTGAAGAAGTGGAAGCCCAGCGTGCGGTCAAGGCCCAGCATGATGGCGACGACGGTAAGGGCGGGAAACGCGAATGCCATCAAGATGCTGATGCACAGCGTTGTCCAGGTGAACATGGGCATGCGCATGTAGGTCATGCCGGGACAACGATTCTTGACGATGGTGACGATGAAATTGATGCCCGACAGGGTGCTGCCGATGCCGCTCACGAGGAGCGCCCAGATCCAGTAGTCGACGCCTACGCCCGGGGTGAAATCGATACCGGAATAGGGTGGGTAGCCCGTCCATCCAGCGGTGGAGAACTTGCCCACCGCAAGGGAAATCAAGACAAGCCCGGCGCCGGCCGCAGTCAGCCACAAGCTGACCGAGTTAAGGAAGGGAAAGGCCACATCCCGGGCGCCGATCTGCTGCGGGACGACAATATTGATGAGCCCGGTGAGGAACGGCATCGCCACGAAGAAAATCATGATCGTGCCGTGGGAGGAGAAAATCTGCTCAAAGTGCTCGGGCGGCAGGTAGCCCTCGTTGCCCACGGCCACCGCCTGCTGGGCGCGCATCATCAGCGCGTCGATGAAGCCGCGAGCGAGCATGACCAGCGCCAGCACCACATACATGATGCCGATGCGCTTGTGATCGACGCTGGTGAGCCACACGGTCCACAGGTAGCGCCACGCCCTAAGGTAGGTGATGAGGAGAAGCACCGTGAGGCCGCCGCCGACGGTGACTGCCGCGCCGCCCATGGCGACCCAGCTATAAAGGGGGATGGCTTCGAAGGTGAGACGGCCGAGCATCAGGCGGCGACCCCGCAGATTATGGCGGCGGCCTCGGTGTAGGGGCCTGGTCGTGGGTTATACTTGAGCAAAACGATGTTAAAGAGGCCGGGCTCGTAGCTGGAATAGTAGGTGACAGGATTGGAAACACTCGGCATGACCAGCTCCACGTAGGTGCGGGCGTCAAGGTTCTTGTCGGCGTCTTTGACCTTTTGGGACCACGCTGCAAAGTCCGTGTCGGAAAGGGCATGGGCGTTAAAATATTGGGTGGCGTATCCATCGCCGCTATACATTGTGTTGCGGCCTTTGAAGACGCCCGGTTCGCTGGCGATCAGGTTGAGTTGCGTTTTCATTCCGGCCATCGCATAGATTTGACCGCCCAAAGCTGGGATCATGAAAGAATTCATCACCGTGTCGGAGGTGATTTTTAGGCGCAGTGGGCGGTCGGCGGGGAAGGCGAGCTCATTGACGGTCGCTGTACCTAGCTCGGGATAGATAAAGAGCCACTTCCAGTCTTGGGCGATGGCTTGCACTTCGAAAGCGTCGTTCCCGTCGCCGAGCGCCTTATAGGGGTCGAGGCGGTGGGTCGTCGTCCACAGCATAACGCCGAGCACGATGACGATGACGGCCGGCACGGTCCAGATCACCGCTTCGAAGCGCCAGCTCCCGCCCCACTCGGGCGTATACGCGCCACGAGGTCTGCTGGCTCGGTAGCGCCAACAGAACCAGAAGGTGAGGATGAACACCGGTACGGTGACGATCATCATGAGGCCGAACGCGGTGTAGAGGAGGTTGCGCTCCTCCAGCGCGATGGGCCCTTTCGGCGAGACGATGGGCGCGTCTGCAAGGCCGCAACCGGTGAGGATGGCCAGCAATAAAACGGCCGGCGCGGCGCAACCAAGGCGCCTGATGGCCAATCCGAGAACGTTCATTCGTCCCAAAACTAGTTTGCTTTCTTCACGGGCTTCCTCGCCACTACTGCTCGGCGCTTGCCCATTCTCCTCGGGTTTCGATCACAGGTTTGATTGATGCCCGCCGCACGCTGTGGATCAGCACCGGCGGGAAACACTCAAATTGGTCTCTTTCCAAGATGGTGCCGCTGACGGCCGCACCGATCAAGTCGGAAGATCGCCTCCAGCGGCCTTTCATCGCGTCTTGCGCAGAATATTTCCGCGGGGAGTACGGTCGGGGTCGTTCAACGCTCCCGTTTCTCCACAACGCTCGAGGGATGATCGGCGGCCCAGTCGTGCAGCACTTCTGACACCGCTTCGTTCATCGCCCCCTCCAAGTCGGCGCGCCGCAGTTGCGCGCCCGCCTCCAGCGCCAGGCGAGCGCAGGCGGCGTGATTGCGCTTATCCACGTCGAGCCGGTTCTCCGAGCCATGGACAATGGTTCCCACCAGGTCGCCACCATAGTCGTTGACGTGGGAAAGGTCCGGCGAGAGGGTGAGCAGCCATTCCATTTGACTCGGAAGCCCCGCCCAGCCGGCAAGGTGTAGGGGAGGCATCCCCATTTCTTCGGGAGTGTCGGGGTCTATGCCCGCGGCAACGAGCAGCTTGGCGTGTTCCAGCCGGTCTTCCCACAAGATGATCCGGGTGAGGATGCGCTGCTCTTCTTCGTCGAGGGGAAGGGCTGCAAGGGGACGTCCGGCCGGTGCATTCCCGTCAGCGCAGGCGGCGAGAATTTCTTGTGTACCCCTAAGAGCCGTCGCGTAGCCGGCGGCCTTGAGCGCGTCGGCGAAGGATTCGTTGCCGTAGATCTTGGCCAGCGCAAACGGCGTGTGGCCCTGCCAGACCTTTTTGGGGTCGGCGCCATGGTCGAGGAGGAGCGTGGCGAACGCTCCGCTTCGGCCGCGCCGTGCCGCTTGGTGGAGCGCTGGCAGAGTGGGAACAGGCTCACCGCTGGGGTGGTCGAGGACCGCTTCATTGGGGTCGGCGCCATAGTTGAGGAAGAGTTCTGCGCCCGCCAAGTTGTCAAAGTCGAGCATGCGGGTGAGTGCGTTGGTGCCGCGCGTGGACACGTTGTGGCGCATCAAAAGTTTGATGCCGTCAAGGTGTCCGAGCTCGGTGGAGTGGTAGAGGGATTCGTTGTCGTCCGGGTTCGCGCCGTGCTCCAGCAACCACTCGCTAAGGCGCAGATTGCCGGCGTGACCTAGCGCGCCGTAAAGGGCCGAAAGGCGATGTTCAGAGTCGGGCGCCGCCGGGTAGCTATCGTCCACGTCCGCGCCCGCCTTCACCAGCACGTTGGCGGTGGCGATCATATCGTCGGATTTTTCTGGCGCGGCCTGAAATTGGCGTGAGAAGGCAAGATGGAGGATGGGCGAGCGCACACCCACGATCCGCTTTGCCGCGCCTGGGTCGGCGGCGAGAGCAGTTTCGACGGCTTCCACGTCGTAGAGTGCGCAGGCAAGCCCAAGATTGTGGCGGACCAGCGTTGGATCGGCTTGGAGCAGGTTTTCGGTCAGCTGGTGCCGGCCGACATAGAGCGCATACTTCAGCCGCTCCGCACGCTCGGCGCGGTCCATGGCGGCTAGCTCTAGGGCAAGTTTCATGCGCGGCCAGCTGGCGTGTCCCGCTTCGCGCGCGATCACGTGGAGCGCTTCAGTGTGGCGTAAGCTCGTCGCGCCTTCGATCACCGCCTGCGCGCGGTTGAGGGCAGCTTCGTCGCCGGCGGCGAACGCGCGTTTCAAGCGCTTCGCCTCACGGCGAAATCGGTCAAGCGATGGGGTCATCGGTTCCCTCGATCTTGCCCGTCGGTCCGCTTGTCGGGCACGAGTTCACCGAATTGATGATCGGTTCGCTGTGGAGGTGTCGCAACGACTTTCCGCGGACCGGGATGCCGCCTCGCTCGGCAGGACGAGCCTAAGGGAGACCCGGACTGGGTGCAACCAGACGGGCTTCGACCGCCCGCTTACTCGGCGGCTTCTTGGAAGGTAGGCACCGGCTCCACGCGACAGGCGCAGTATTTGAACTCGGGGATTTTACCGTAGGGGTCGAGCTGCGGGTTGGTGAGGACGTTTGCCGCCGCTTCCACGAACGCAAAGGGGACAAACACCATGTCCTCGGCCACCGCGCGGTCGGCACGGGCCATGATCTCAATGGCGCCGCGACGGGTTTCGATGCGCATGAGGTCGCCCGGGGCGATGCCCAGCGCCCGTAAGGTGCGCGGATGGAGGGAGGCGTTGGCCTCGGGCTCGGCCCAATCGAGGACTTTTGCCCGACGCGTCATGGAGCCGGTGTGCCAATGCTCGAGCTGACGGCCGGTGGTAAGGATGAGCGGGTAGTCCGCGTCGGGGGTTTCCGCCGGTGGCACGATGGAGGCGGGGGTGAACTTCGCCCTGCCCTCTTCGCGCGGAAATGCGTCGCCGAACACGATGGCTTGGCCCGGGTCTTCTGGCGACAGCGAAGGGTAGGTGACCGCATTTTCGCCTTCGAGCCGGTCCCACGTGATGTTGTCGAGGGAGGCCATGGAGCGCTTCATCTCGTCGAACACTTCGCGGGGATGCTGGTACGTCCACGGTAGGCCGAGACGTTTGGCAAGCTCCGTGGTGATCCACCAGTCGGGCTTTGCCTCGCCCGGCGCCGGCACCGCCGGCCGGCCCATTTGGACCTGGCGGTTGGTGTTGGTCACTGTGCCTTGCTTTTCCGGCCAGGCCGCGGCGGGGAAGATTACGTCCGCATAGTTGGCTGTTTCGGTGAGGAAAATGTCCTGGACCACCAGATGCTTGAGCTTGGCGAGGGCGTCGCGCGCGTGTTCCACGTCCGGGTCTGACATCGCCGGGTTTTCGCCCAGGATGTACATGCCCTCGATCTCGCCAGCGTGCACGGCATCCATGATTTCAACGACCGTCTTGCCCTTTTGGCTCGACCAGTCGGGCGCGTCCCAGATTTCCGAGAAGGCGGAGCGAACGCCGTCGTCGGTCACGGACTGATAGTCGGGCAGGAACATCGGGATCAGGCCGGCGTCCGACGCGCCCTGCACGTTGTTTTGGCCGCGCAGAGGGTGGAGGCCGGTGCCGGGCCGGCCCACATGGCCGCACATGAGGGCCAGACTGATGAGGCAGCGCGCGTTGTCGGTGCCGTGGATGTGCTGGGACACACCCATGCCCCAAAAGATCATCGCCGCCTCGGCCCGGGCGAACGTGTGCGCCACATCACGCAAGGTTGCCGCGTCGATGCCGCACATCTCGGCCATCTTCTCCGGCGAGAACCCCTTTAGGTGGGTTTTGAGTTCATCAAAACCCTCGGTCATCGCCGCCACGTACTGGCGGTCGTAGAGTTCGTCCTCGACGATGACGTGCATGATGGCGTTCAGCATGGCGACGTCGG
Organism: Pseudomonadota bacterium; assembly: GCA_039189655.1. Lineage (GTDB taxonomy): Bacteria > Pseudomonadota > Alphaproteobacteria > Rhizobiales > Amorphaceae > Acuticoccus. The sequence goes on from JBCCYN010000033.1 coordinate 7,255, forward strand.
CGCCGGGTCGGAATTTTAGGGTGTGGCTCGCGTAGCGGCTCAGGGCGATGCCGCGGGGGTCCATCATGATCAGCTTTCCGCCGCGCTTGGCGAACTGCTTGAAGTAAGTGGCGGCAACCGGGTGGTTTTCGGTGGGGTTGCAGCCAATGACGATGGCAACGTCGGCGTTTTCGATCTCGTTAAAGGTGGCCGTCACCGCGCCGGAGCCGACATTTTCGATGAGCGCTGCCACGGACGAGGCGTGGCAAAGCCGGGTGCAGTGGTCGACGTTGTTGTGGCCAAAGCCCTGCCGGATCAGCTTTTGGAAGAGGTATGCTTCTTCGTTGGAGCACTTTGCCGAGCCGAAGCCAGCAACCCGGGTCCCAGCGTCGTCACGAAGGTCCGCAAGCCCTGCCGCCGCCACGTCGAGGGCTTCGTCCCAGCTTGCTTCCCGAAAGTGCGCGCGCCAGTCGCCAGGGTTGACGTTGAGGCCTTTGGGCGGCGCGTCAGGTCGGCGGATGAGCGGTTTCGTCAGCCGGTGCTGGTGGCCAATGTAGTCAAAGCCGAAGCGCCCCTTGACGCAAAGACGGTTCTCGTTGGCGGGTCCCTCGATGCCATCGACCCAGGCGATCCTGTCGTCTTTGATCTTAAAGCTGAGCTGGCAGCCGACGCCGCAGTATGGGCAGACGCTCTCCACCTCGCGGTCAAAAGCTTTGGAATCCCCCCGCTGGTCTTCGTCGAGGGCGTTTGCCTCCATGAGCGCGCCGGTGGGGCAAGCCTGGACGCACTCGCCGCAGGCAACGCAGGTGGAGGCGCCCATGGGATCGTCCATGTCAAAGACGATCTGCGCGTCGTGCCCGCGCCCGGCCATCCCAATGACGTCGTTCACCTGCACTTCGCGGCAGGCGCGGACGCACAAATTGCAGTGGATGCAGGCGTCGAGGTTGACGCGCATGGCGACGTGGGAGGCGTCGATCAGGGGAACGCGTTCTTTCTCGATGGCGGGGAAGCGGCTTTCGCTCACGCCCTGATAGTCGGCCATGTCCCAAAGATGGGAGGACCGGTCGTGGGCCTCTTCGCGCGCCGGCTGGTCTGCGAGGAGCATCTCCACCACCATCTTGCGTGCTTTCACGGCGCGCTCGTTTTGGGTGGTAACGACCATCCCCTCGGTGGGGTTGCGGACGCAGGAAGCCGCGAGCACGCGCTCGCCCTCAATGTCGACCATGCACGCGCGGCAGTTGCCATCGGAGCGGTAGCCGGTGGTGCCCTTGTGGCAAAGGTGCGGGATGAGGGTGCCTTCGCGCTTGGCCACCTCCCAGATGCTTTCCTCGGGCGATGCCTCCACCGACCGTCCGTCGAGGGTGAATGTGACGCTCGCGCTCACTGGCACACCTCGTCAGAAAAATGCTTCATGGTGAGGCGAATGGGGTTGGGCGCTGCCTGGCCGAGGCCGCAGATGGAGGCGTCGGCCATAGCCTCGCACAGCTCTTCCAGGAGCGGCATGTTCCAGATGTCGGCCCGCATGAGTTTTACCGCCTTTTCGCAGCCCACGCGACAGGGCGTGCACTGGCCGCAGCTTTCGGCTTCGAAGAAGCGCAGCATGTTGAGGGCTGCGCCGCGGGCGCTGTCCTGATCCGATAACACCACCACCGCGGCCGAGCCGATAAAGGTGCCATGGGGTTGGAGGGTGTCGAAGTCGAGGGGCACATCATCAAGGCTCGCCGGCAGGATCCCGGACGATGGGCCGCCGGGCTGGTAGGCTTTGAAGGTGTGGCCGTCCAGCATGCCCCCCGCCGCGTCGATGATGTCGAGGATGGTGGAGCCGGCGGGAAGCAGGTGGACGCCGGGATTTTTCACCCGGCCGGAGACGGAGTAGGAGCGCAGCCCTTTGCGGCCGTTCTTCTTCACTGAGCTGAGAATTTCCGGGCCTTCCCGGCAGATGCGGGCGATCCAGTGTAGCGTTTCCACGTTGTGCACCAGCGTGGGGCGCCCAAAGACGCCCACTTGGGCGACGTAAGGGGGACGGTGGCGCGGCAGGCCTCGCTTGCCCTCAATGGACTCGATCATCGCAGACTCTTCGCCGCAGATGTAGGCGCCGGCGCCGCGGCGAAGGTCGATATAGCCCGGCTCCACAAGGCCGGCGGCCTCCAGCGCTGCGATCTCCTTGCGCAGAATCTTCAGCACCGCCGGGTACTCGTCGCGCATGTAGATAAAGGCTTTTGCGGCATCGACCGCCCAGGCGGCGATGAGCATTCCTTCCAGGAAAAGGTGGGGCGTGCGCTCCAGATAGTGGCGGTCTTTGAAGGTGCCCGGCTCGCCCTCATCGCCGTTCACCGCGAGGTAGCGCGGCCCTTCGCCGGCGCGCACAAAGCTCCACTTTTTGCCGGAGGGAAAGCCCGCTCCGCCAAGGCCGCGCAAGCCCGACGCGAGGACCTCCTCCTGCACCTCATCGGGGGTCTTCGCGCCCGCCCGCAGCGCAGTCAACGTCGCGTAGCCACCGGCTGACTGGTAGGCAGAAAAATCCTCGTAGGTGGGGATGGTGGGGTGAAAATCGCCTACGTTGATGGCGGCTGCTGTGCTTTCTGGGGTTGCGTGGTCGATGTGCTTGTGGCCAACCTCGAGCACGGGCGCGGTGGCGCATCGGCCCATGCATGGCGCGCGCAAGACCCGAACTTGAGAGGGATCATTGCCTGCCTTTAAGGCATCATAAAGCTGGTTTGCGCCAGCAAGCTCGCAGGAGAGGGATTCGCAAACACGGATCGTGACTGGCGGCGGGGGCGTCTCGCCTTCCTTCACCACATCAAAGTGCGCGTAGAAGGTGGCGACCTCGTAGACCTCACTTTGGGCGAGCCGCATTTCCTCGGCCAGCGCGCGCAGGTGAGACGCCGAGAGGTGGCCAAATTCGTCTTGAATCAGGTGAAGGTGCTCGATCAGGAGATCGCGCCGCCGTGGACGGTCTCCGAGGAGCGCGCGCACATCGTTCAGGGCCTGATCGTCGAGCTGGCGGCCTTTCGGCGTGCGCCGACCCTTCCCGCGTCCAGACTTCCAAACGCCGGGACGATCCTTCTGGGTTAGATCTATAAGGTTCATCGCCCGCCGTCGCCTTCTACGTATAGAAGTTAAGTGGGCGGCTCAGGCGGGAGGCAAATTCAAATCACCTATGGAGCGATCCACTCCAGTTATTGATTAGTCTGGTTCAAAAAGAGCGACGAGGGCTGAGACGGCCGGCAGCATGGGTTCCCGCTCGGATATGACAACGCCCATGGCCTTGGCGATTTCCGGCTCCACCAGCTTCAACCTTGCCAAGCCCGCGGTGGTCTTGAGGTTATCGGCCAGGATCTCCGGGGCGATGGTGGCCGCAGTGGAATTGCCCACCTGGACGAGGGCGACGGAAAAGGCGTTGGTCTCCATGACGATGTTGGGCCGCACATTTGCCGACGCGAACGCATCGTCGATGATTTTTCGGTTCAACATGTTGCGCGTGAGGAGACAGAGCGGGATTTCTGCAGCTTGGCTCCAGGTGATCTTGCCGTCGAATTCTGCGGCTCGGTCTTGGGGGACGAGAAGTTCGTACCGCTCCTCGAAGGTGAACTCGACCCGGTGGGCGGCGGGCAGTTCGGTCTCCAGGTAGCTCACTCCCGCATCGAGGGAAAAATCCTCAAGCCCTTGGGCGATTTCGGCCGCGGAGAGCGAGTAAACCTCGATCATCAGCGCGGCGTGCGCCTGGCGCAGGCGAGCGGCGAGGTTCGCCACAAAGGTGAGCGCCGTGGGGACCGTTCCGATGGTGAGCTGGCCCGAGAGGACACCGCGCGCCTCGTCGATTTCCTGGCGAAGTCCCTCAGCGTCGGCAATCATTCGGTGCGCCCACCGCAGAGCGATCTCCCCCTCGTTCGTAAAACCCATGAACCGGTTGCCGCGCTTTACGATGGGGGCACCAAGGTCGAGCTCAAGATTGCGAATGCGGGTCGAAAAGGCCGGCTGAGAGATACCGCACTCTGCCGCCGCCCGCGCAAAATGCATGTTGCGGGCGAGCGCTGCCAAAAGCTCCATGTCCCTGAGATCAGGCATTGCGTTCCGCTCGTTCCCCGTCCAGTCCCTGCCCCGCCTGCGACCTTATGGGCCCGCCGCGCGGATTTAAATGCTTCTTGTTCGCCCTTCACGCTATGCATCGATGGCGGCTGTTGGCCCATGGCAGCAATGGCCAGTCGGTGTTGGGGGGCGATGGACGACTTAAAGGGGGTGCGGGTTTTCTTGGAGGTGGCCCGGCTGGGGAGTTTTGCGGAAGCTGCCCGGCAGGGTGGCACGACGCCCGCCACTGCGACCCGAACGGTTGCCGCGCTCGAGCGATCCCTCGGCGTTCAGCTCCTGGTGCGCACAACGCGCCAAGTCTCGCTGACGGCTGCGGGCGCTGCGTTTGCGGCACGCATGGCCCCGATCCTGGAGGACGTCGACCGCGCCAGCGCCGAGGCGCGGGGCGGTGAAGAGGGTGGTCTGGTGGGCCGGATCAGGCTTACCGCGCCCATGTCGTTCGGCCTTCGCGTGCTCCCCGACCTCCTCAACGAGTTTCGCAAACGGCACTCGCGCATCAATTTGGAGACCGTACTCACCGACGAATTCGTGGACATTGTCGGTGCAGGTTTCGATCTTGCGGTGCGCATTTCAACGCCGCCCACGGACAAGTCCACCATATGGCGCAAACTTTGTGTGGTGGAGCGGGTGTTGGTGGCCAAAGCCGGTGCGCCGGCGACGCTCGCCACGTCCCCTCAGGAGCTTTCAACCCATGAGCTTTATGCCCACAGCGCCTCCGCGCGCGGCGAGGACTGGAAGCTCAGCGGTCCAAGGGGCCAAGAACACACGGTGCGCGCAGGCACGTCGCTCAGCACCAACAATGGCGACTTTCTCGCAAAGATGCTGGAGCGGGGAACGGGCGTCGCTTTGCTGCCGCGTTTCATCGTCAAAGACGAAATCAAATCGGGCGCGTTGGTTGTCGTGCTGCCGGAGTGGCAAGCACCACCTCTTTGGCTCACCCTCTACTACCCGCCCTACGAACGGCTACCGCCGCTGGTCGCAACGTTCTCCGATTTTTTCGAGCGCTATGTGACCGTGCTTCGGCCCATTGCAGCCGTGCTCGACGACCGCGTTGGTGAAGACCAACCGGATCGGAGTGATATTGCTGGCTAGTGCAACGCCGGATTGAAGCATGCAATGTCAGCGCTAACCCGGTTGCGCGTCGACGGATAGAGTTCACCGTTTTCTCTTACCGGGCCGGATTCCAGTCAGTTCAAAACGGGTCTGGCGTTGCTGGCGGACACAATCTCGCTCACATGCGCTGGTGAACAAGCCCAACCCTTTCCTATACTCAGCCGTCCTTTTCGGGAAATCTCCGCCCTTGAACCACAAAAATCTTATCGACATTGGCCTGGAGGCTGCCGAGACTCCGCTGCGACGCCAGGTGAAGCTTTGGGCTCGCCACTCAAACGAGAAAGCCGACGTGGCATCGGAGTTGATGACCGCGGTGCGCCATCTCATCCGGCAAAACCCTCCGGAGCGCGCCTTTCGCTCGCTCTCGATCGGATCAAGCGACGAACCGCAGTTTCGTTTGCTGCAAGCGATTTCGGGCGGCGGCATCTGGCTTTTTGACGCCGATCGCGAAGCGCTCGAGTTCGTCCGGGAACGGGTACGCCGGCAAATGCTGTCGGGGGTTCACCTGGCGAACGGCGATCTCACGATAGATTTTTCCTCACCAGAATCTGCACAAGACGTGCGCGCAACGAAACTCGGCGATGCGCCGTTCGACTTAATCTTACTGCATCACGTTCTATACTACTGCGATTCGGCCATATGGCCCGATATTATCGAGATTTTGTTTCAAGAGATACTACGTGGTCCCGGCGCGATCCATGTAGCGCTAATGTCCGCAAGCAGCTGCGAACCCTACACGACAACATGGCTATACAATCACTTCGCAAAGAAATTTTATGGCCATCACAATAATCAAGACCTACTCGTTCTTGGGGAAGTCCTTTCTTCGCGGCAAGCATTTGCCAAAGCGGTGATTTCCCAACGAACCGTTCCTTCCAGTTTCTGGTGTGATGATTTTTCGATTTTTATGGCCGTGGTTTGGATGATTATGCTTTATCCTGATGGCCATCAGTACTCTATCGAGCAACGACGCGAGATTGTCGAATTTGTCGTATCGGAATTCTGGCTACCCAAACATCGGTTAAAACAAAACCAAGATTATCTCACCATAATCAGTCAATAATAACGCCCGTCGCGAAGCGTACCTTCGCCTGAACCGTCTCAAGGCGGAACAACAGGCCGGCAAACAATCCTCAAGTTGCGACCGCACTGACGCAGTGGTTCGAACGGACTAATTCCCCCAACGGTAATAGGTTAGTGCAAGGGATAGTGTTGGCGTGATCTGATATGATCGGCGGATGGCCGGAGCACACGCGTCAGTCCGGACTTGGACACGCGCCAATCAATTTATCGCTTTCGTGCTCACTCCCGCTCTTTGCCTAAAGCGCTTTAGCACGGCGGCGAGGGTCATGTCGGACAGGGGCCGCCCCTTCGCACCTGGGAACAAGAGGCCATGGCGTTCGGGCAGCTCTGTCAAAACGGCGAAAAAAGTCGCACTCAGCCGCACCCGATGTTCGCGGTTCGCCTTCGTCCACTCGGCAGGGACGATCCTTATCGCTCGCTCGAGATCGACCTCGTCCCACGACGGGTTACGGATCTCGCCGCTTCGGCCCGCGGTCAGGATGGTAAACTTAGTGGTTCTTGCGGCCAGACCACCGCGGCTTGCGAGCAAGGCCATGAACTGCGGAACCTCTCCGTACGGTAGAGCCTTGTGATGTCCGCTTCAGTTTGGCACGTGCCGGCAGCAGCATCTGGAGATGGCCGCGCCACAGGGCGGGGTTCGGGCCTTCGCGCCAACCCGTAGCGGTCGCGTAACTCGGAACCCGCTCGATCCGCCCCCTGACCCTGGCGGCGGTCTCTGGCGTCGTCGCTCAGATGTCAGAAAGGCACACCAAGACTTGCGCTGTATCCACGTCCGATATCGAATTGGAAGAGATCGGTGCCGCGTACACTTCAAGCGTCCGTCGCGACTGATATCGGTGCATTTCATTGCGCCAAGATGCTTCGTGACTCGCAATAAACCGCTCAGCCGCTTCAGCAAACGTCGGTTCCGAGTCTTCTAGGTGATCGGATCGCCGCCGTCCGCAACGACTTTCCGCGCCGAGCCAGCCCTCTCGCGCGCTGCGGCGAGTGAGACATCAGGAAATCGCCCGAGACCCATCTCGCGCCGGCGGCCAGCGCGCTTCCACATGTAGACCCAGCTATTCGAGCCCAACGGGCTGACAACCAGATCTAGCCCATCTCCAACGCCACGCCGACGTGGTTCGGTTAGCGCCTTGACCTTGACCGCCGACAGCTCGTGCTGCTCTGCCATCCTTCAACCCCACCCGAGAGCGTGGATGAGTGCGCATTTAGTCGGACAGAAGCGGATCGCGCAGAGCAAAAAGTCCAGGAAACGGTTGAAGTTTTTGACAAGCTCGGAGGAGTGCGGGCAGGGCGTTGGTGGAGGGGGTTGGATTCGAACCAACGTAGGCATAGCCAGCGGATTTACAGTCCGCCCCCTTTAGCCACTCGGGCACCCCTCCGACAAACGGCGCGCCGGGGTGATAGGCTCCGCTGCCATCAAAGTCAACGCGAGCGCGATCCCCATGGAAGATGCAGAACCCTACTGGCTCTATGGCCTGCACGCCGCTCGCGCCGCTCTCGCAAACCCCCGTCGCGTGGTCCGTAAAATGATGGCGACCACCAATGCCCTGCGCCGGCTCGAGAGCACGGGTTCGCCTGCCCAAGCCGAAGAAGTGAATGTGCGTGCCATTAACCGCCTGCTGGGCGACGCAGTCCATCAGGGCGTGGCGCTTCTTGTGGAGCCGTTGGAGACGAAACCGCTCAGTGCTTTGGAAGAGGCGCACGCGGTTCTGTGCCTCGACCACATCACGGACCCCCACAATGTGGGGGCGATTCTGCGCTCTGCCACCGCATTTAAGGTTGATGCGGTGGTGACCACGACACGCCACAGCGCTCCAGAAACAGGGGCGCTCGCCAAGGCCGCCTCCGGGGCGCTGGACCTCATGGACATCGTGGCGGTGACCAACCTCTCCCGTGCCATAGAAGCACTCCGCGGTTTCGGCTTTGCCGCCGCTGCCCTCGATAGCGAGGCGGAAACATCGCTGGCGATGTTGGAACCCCATCCCCGTTGGGCATTTGTGTTGGGGGCGGAGGGCAAGGGCGTACGCCCGGGCGTGGCGCAGACGTGCGGCCTGACCGCACGCATCGAAGCTCCCGGCGCGCTCACATCCCTCAACGTGTCGAACGCGGCGGCGATTGCCCTTTATGAAATGCGTCGGGCGCTGATCATCGCCGAAGGCTAGTGTGCTGAATCCAAAATTCCTCCAAATTTGCCGCTCGTTCCATGGAGGAATTTGAGGGCAAAAAACCACACCAGAATCAGATGTCTGCTGGTGCGCTTGTCGAAAACGAGGTCCATTCCGAGCAAGCCGTGAAGTGCGACGAGCTTCGGACTCGGGACGCTAGTGCCGTTCCGGGGCGGACTGGAAGCCAGCCATGTCGGCAAAAAAATGCCACGCTCCTTCGATGGGCGAGCAATGGGACCTGATGTGAATGCGCACGGTAAGATCAACAGCGCGCCAGCGCATCTCACCGCTTGGCGAACCGGCTTACCAAACTGTCGAAACGGGCGTTGAGGAGCGGCGAAATAAAGGACGCCGTGCGGCCCAAAGCGGCCACTTCCAATCCCGGGTAGACGGCGAACCGACCACGGTCCATGCCGCGCACGAACGCTTCGGCCACTCTTTTCGGGTCGGCGAGGGGGGCAGCACCGGCGATGGCCTGGGTCTCGGCCGGGCGCTGGGACGTTTCAGCCGCGTACTGGTCGGTGTCGGTGTCGCCGGGGTAGCAAATCGTCACGCACAAGCCGTGGGCCTTTGCTTCACCGCGCAAAGCCTCGGCAAAACCTCGCAGGGCAAACTTGCTCCCGGCGTAGGCGGTGTACCCGAAGATTCCGATAAGCGCCGCCGCCGATGCCACCAGCCCGATGCGGCCCGCGCGACGCTCAGTCATGCCGCCATAGACCGCGCGCACGGCGTTCACGGAGCCTAGGTAATTGACGTCCATCAGCCTGCGAAAGGTGGCATCGTTGAGGTTTTCGAAGCGACCGGGGACCACCGCGCCGGCGCAAGCGATGAGGGTGTGGCAGGGCCCTCGCAGGGCTTGAGCGGCGTCTATGACGTTTGAAAGGTTGGCTTCATCCGCGACATCGGCGGTCGCCACCCCGACAGTGCCGCCCCCCTTCTCAAGTTCGTTTTTGGCGCGCTCCAGGAGCTCGGTGCGGCGAGCGATCAGGGTCAGTGAAAAACCTTGACCTGCCAGCCGCTCAGCCACCGCACGACCGATCCCGCTAGAGCCGCCGGTGACGATGGCATGGGGCGCGGCGGCGGTGTTGATTGGGGTGCTGGACATCGTTCGTGGTTGAAGCAGAGGCCGCCGAAACCCGCAATCGGCGGCCAGACCCCAATTGCGTCAGGGCATCGGGATGTCTTGTGCCGTGGGGACGCTGTAGCCGCGCTTCACCGCATCGCGCTCGGCGACGGACACGTACCAGCGCTTGGCATTGGGAAAGTCACTAAAATCAATCCCTTGCCACTCGAAACGGGCGGCCCAGGGGAAAGCCGCAACGTCGGCAACCGAGTACTCGCCCGCCAGATAGTCGCGGCCTTCTAGGCGTCTATCGAGAACGCCGTAAAGACGCTGCGTTTCCTTCATGTAGCGCTCTTCCGGGTAGGGGTATTTCCCGGCGTTGAAGCGATGGAAGTGGTGGTTTTGCCCGAGCATCGGGCCGAACCCGCCCATCTGCCACATCAGCCACTCCACCGTCCGCCAGTGGGCCTCGCCGTCCGCCGGCAGCAGCTTTCCGGTCTTTTGCGCCAGATACATTAAGATGGCGCCGGACTCCATCAACGTCATTCCATTGTCGTTGTCGACGATGGCCGGGATTTTGTTGTTGGGGGAAATTTTTAAGAATTCTGGCGCGAACTGCTCGTCCTTGCCGATGTTGATGGTGTGAAGGTTATACTCGAGCCCAACTTCCTCGAGCATGATGGACGCTTTTTTGCCGTTGGGTGTACCCCAGGTGTAGAGCTCGATGGTCATTGGCAGGCCTTTCCGGTGATCCCGTTCGCCACCCCCTTAGGGCCTGGACGCACAACTTGCCATAGCACGCAGCCCTTTAACTTGTTTTGATCCCCCATCCGCCGCAAACTGCGTCCATCTGCGCACGCATGGCGCAGCCAAAACACAACGACACACCCACGGGGAAACGACGCCAATGAGACAAGCTTTATTCGTTGCTGTGGTCGGCACCGCCGCCCTTGCCGCCGGTTCGGCGTCGGCGCAAAGCCTGAAGCTGATGACAGGACCGCAGGGCGGTTCGTGGTATCCGCTGGGCGGTGCGATCCAAAACATCGTGGAAAGCAACATCGATGGATCGCGCGTTCAGGTGCTCCCCGGTGCGGGCATCGCAAACGTGAAGGCGGTGGAATCCGGCAAGGCGGACATGGGCTTTGCCAACTCGGTGTCCACCGTCGATGCGATCCAAGGCAACGCGCCGTTTGACAGCGCGGCCAAGGACGTCTGCAACGTCGCAACGCTCTATCCGCAGTATTTTCAGGTCGTCGCGCTGGCCGACGCGGGCATCAACGGTCCAGGCGACCTTGGCGATAAAGCCGCCGCCATCCAGCCCAAGGGAAACACCGGCGAAGCGATCACAGCGCACATGCTTCAAAGCCAGGGGATCAGCTACGATGATCTGCCGCGCGTGAACCACGGCTCCTACACCGACTCCGTGGCGCTCATGAAAGACGGCAACGCGGAGTTCTTCACCCTCGGCACCACCGTGCCTGCCGGCGCAATCATGGATCTCGCGTCAGCGCGCGACATCAAGCTCGTTCCCATCGAGGGCGAAGATCTTGCCAAAATGCAAGAGCTGAATCCCGGTTATAAGTCCATCACGATTCCTGCGGGCAGCTATCCGGGCCAGGACAGCGATGTGAACACCATCGGGTATGCGACGCACATCATCGCGCGCTGCTCGCTGGAGCCCGACGTGGTCTATAACGTCCTCAAGAACATTGCCGCCAACGTGCCGGATCTGGCTGCCATTGCGAAAGCCATGGAGAATGCGACGCCTGAAGGCATGGCCCGGGATATCGGCGTGCCGCTCCATGACGGCGCCAAGCGCTTCTACGATGAGGCGGGGGCCAGCTAGGCCGGTTCCCAGGGACAACGCCGCCAACCATGATTGGCAGGCTCACCAGCAATTGGGGCGCGACCGTCTTCTCGGCGATCGCGCTCGCCATGTCGTCTTTTCACCTTTACGTGGCGTTTTTCGGCCCGCCCGACGCGCAGATCTTTCGTGCCATCCACCTCGCGTTCGTGCTGACCCTGGCGTATTTGTCGCTGCCGGGATTCTTCCATAAGGGGGAGCGGAAAAACCCCAATATTTTCGATTGTTTGCTCGTCCTGGCGGGTCTTGCCGCCGCGCTCTATCCCATCTTCAACTACGAATACATCGTCAATCGCATGTATTACGTGGACGAGCTGCGCACCGAAGACTTTGTGTTCGGCGTGCTCGCCATCGTGCTCATACTGGAAGCGACCCGTCGGGCGGTTGGCTGGGCGCTACCGGCAACGGCCGCAGCGTTCCTCGTCTATGCCCTGTTGGTGCGCGATTTCTCGTTGGAGATCGTGCTCGACCAGCTTTACCTCACCACCGAGGGCATTTTTGGGATCCCCCTCGGGGTCTCTGCCACCTACATCGTCCTCTTCATCATTTTTGGTGCTCTGGTGGAGCGGTCGGGAGCCGGCCGGCTTTTCATGGATTTTGCCATGAGCCTCACCGGTCACACGGCGGGCGGCCCGGCAAAAGTGGCCTGCGTGACGAGCGGGCTCTTCGGCTCAGTGTCCGGCAGCGCCACCGCGAACGTCATGACCACCGGGGTCTTCACCATTCCGCTCATGCAGCGGATCGGCTATCGGCGGGGCTTTTCCGGCGCGGTGGAGGCGGTGGCGTCCACCGGGGGCCAGATCATGCCGCCGATCATGGGCGCCGCCGCCTTCGTCATGGCGGAGTTTTTAGGCATTTCCTACCTGCAGGTGGCCGCCTTCGCCCTCTTTCCGGCGATCCTATACTACGTGGCCCTCTTTGCGGCGGTGCACTTTGAGGCAAAGCGCACGGGAATGACCGGGCTACCGCGCGAAGAACTTCCAAAGCTTGGAACGGTGCTTGCCGAACGCGGCCACCTTTTCCTGCCCCTCGTCATAATCATTGGGACACTTTTGGCTGGCTACTCGGCGCCGCTCTCAGCCCTTGCCGGCATCGTTTCGGTGATCCCAACGGCGCTTCTTCGCAAATCGACTCGGGCTGAAATCCGCCTTGATACCCTCGCCGGAGCGCTCATTGCCGGGGCCCGCAACACCATCCCCGTTGCCCTCGCCTGCGCCTGCGCGGGCATTGTCGTGGGCACGATCACGCTCACCAACCTCGGCACCGAGTTCACCCGCCTTGTCATCCTCGTGTCGCAGGATTCCCTCGTGCTGGCGCTCATCCTTACCATGGTGGCGGGGATTATTCTGGGCATGGGGATGCCCACAACGCCGGCCTACATCGTCCAGGTGGCGCTGCTCGTGCCGGCCCTCGTAAAGCTCGGCGTGATTGTCGAAGCGGCACACATGTTCGTCTTCTACTACGCGATCCTCTCCGCGATCACGCCGCCGGTGGCAATGGCCGTTTACGCCGCCAATGGCATATCGCGAGGCGGTTTATGGGAAACCGGCGTTGCTGCGCTCAAATTGGGGGCCACGGGCTACATCATTCCCTTCATGTTCGTTTTCGGCCCGTCCATCATGTTGATCGGCGATGTGCCTTCCATCGTCTCGAGCCTCTTCACGGCAACGGTGGGTGTGGTGTGCTTGGCGGGCGGGATGGTGGGCTTCTTGCTGACCAGAGCCCGGATCCTGGAGCGGCTGCTCTTGCTCGGTGCGGCACTGGTGCTCATCAAGCCCGGACTTTGGACCGACCTTGCGGGCCTCGGACTGTTGGGCGCTGCGCTATCGATGCAGCTTGCGATGCGGCGCTCCGGCGCTGATAAACCCCTCGCAGGACCGGTCTCTCGATGAGTGAAGTGATGCCCTCCATTCGCGATGTCTCTATCAGCGTGCACGATGCGATCGTGAACGCGCGCCAGATGCCGCCGTTGTCTCAGACCGTCAGCGGTTTCGACCTCACGATGGCCCATGGCATTTCCACTGAACTTCGAGTGTTGCGGGGGGAGCGGGTGGTGGGCCGAAAAATTGGCTTCACCAATCGCACCCTTTGGGAACGTTACGGCGTCAGCGCGCCCATGTGGGGCGATATGACCGAGGGCAGCGTTGCCGATCTCGACGGCCGACCGGTCTCCATGGCGCGTTTTTGCGAGCCCCGCCTTGAGCCGGAGATCGCGCTCAAACTCGCCGCGCCCGTGGATGCGTCCATGGACGATGAGACGATCCTTGAAGCCATCGAATGGATCGCTCCTGCCTTCGAGATCGTCCAATCCATATTCCCCCGCTGGAAGTTTACGTTGGCCGACTGCGCTGCAGCCAACGGTTTGCACGGCCGGCTTCTCCTGGGCCCAAGAGTGCCCGTGGGTGCATGGGCCTTGGGTTTGCCAGGGGTGGTGCTGCGGCTATCGAAAAACGGCGAACTGGTGGAAACGGGCTACGGGCACAACGTCCTTGATGGCCCGCTGTCCGCGCTGCGCCACCTTTGCGCGGCCCTCGTTGGCGCCGCCGCCAGCCCGCTGGCTCCCGGGGAGATCGTCACCACAGGCACCCTCACCGACGCCTGGGTCATTGCCGAAGGCGACACGTTTTCAGCCACCTACGAAGAAAGCCCGCTGGGGACCATCTCCGCAAGCTTCATCCCCTGACGACACCGCTGCGCAAAGACAAAAACTTAGAGAAGGTCATGCGATCCCATGAACGTGTGACCTGCTCCACACCGTCAGATCAGAACCAACGGCTATAGCGGGGTGTCTTGTCGCGACACCAGCCCCGGACAAGCCAAATGCGCTGTCTAAAGATGGGAAAAATTTTGGGGGCCTAATCTGTGTCAGCCGCGACGTCAGGCGCGACGCAAGCGCGACTTGTGCCGTTGGCGGAGTTGGGCGCGCGCGGAACGCGTTATCTGGAAGAGGAATGCCGCGCGCTCTTTTCCGATCGCTCCGCGGTCGATGCCTTCAGCGGCGCGATGTTCGACGGCCTTTGGTGTTGGGACCTGCAAAACCCCGAAAACCACTGGGTCAGTCCAACATTCTGGCAGGCCCTGGGCCACGACGCGAAGCGGCTTGCCCAAAACCCTTCCGCTTGGCGAAACCTCGTCTTCCACGAGGACCTGGAAGCCTGCACTCGCGACTGCGTGAAGCGGTGCGCTGACCCCAGCTATGCCTATGACGAAATCGTGCGCTTCCTCAGCGCCTCGGGCAGCACCCTCACCGTACGATCACGCGGCAAGGCCTTGTGGCGCAACGGCGCTCCGGTTCGCATGGTGGGAACCTACGCCATCCTGAGCGACGCCGCTGAGGTGGATCTTACGAGCAGCATCAATGCCTGTTTGGAGACCGGCGAGGATGCCATGATCGTGTGGGGTACCCGAAGTGGCATCAGGCGCTGGAACAAGGGTGCGCAGCACCTCTACGGCTTCTCGCCGGAAGAAGCGCTGGGCCAGCGGCCGGAAGAGCTGTTGGGTCTGCGCACGGGGGTAGAGTGGGCAGCGATCCTGAGCGCGCTTGAAGCGGGCGACACCTGGCGCGGAGAGATGCAATGGACATCCGCCCAAGGTCGCCCCGTTGCCACCAGCACCTCAATGCAGCGGGTGGCAAAAACCGGCACTGAAACGTTCGTCCTTCAATTTGACCGCGACGATGGGGATCGCCAGGACGCGGCGCGCCGCAAAACCGTGCTCGTCCAGGAACTCAACCACCGTGTCAAAAATCTGTTCGCGGTCACCCAGTCGCTTGTGAACCTTTCCAGGCGCATGGAGGGCGACGATACAAAGATTGGCGAAAAGCTGTCCCAGCGCATATCATCCCTCGCGCACGCCCATTCGGTCAGCCTCGGCATGGACGCCTGCGCAGGCAATCGCCTTCGGGATGTGCTCAGCGCGATCCTGCGCCCCTTTGCCATGGCGCCATCTCGTCTGGTTCTCGATGGCGAGGATGCGTTGGTTGCCCAAAAGCAGTTGGCGCCCATCGGGCTCATCATGAACGAGCTTGGCACCAACGCTCTCAAACACGGCGCATGGTCCCGGGTCGACGGCGGAGTGCGCGTGAGCTGGCGGGTCCACGACGGGATGTTGTCGATCTTCTGGCGCGAACACGATGTGGCGCTGGCCGGCCAAGGCAGGGCCAAGCAGGGGTTTGGCAGTCGTTTGATCGAGATTGCCTCAAGGCAATTGGAGGGACGCATCAGCTCCACATGGGGAGACGACGGTCTCACGGTCGCCATCTCGTTCCCGGTGGTCGAGCCCGCGGAAACCGCAGAACAGGAGATCACCGCCACCGTAGCCTGACCGGTTCGGAGCAAGGCTAGGCTCGATCTCAGCCATACGAAGCCTTCTTCCCAAAAATCCGCCCGGGGGAGACCGCGCCCAAAAGAACGAGCGACGGCGGTTGCGCCTACGTACCGCCCTCGCCGCTTTGGTAAAGGGCTCTGAGGCCCTCACGATAGGTGGGATAGCGCAGGCGCACCCCGAGCTCGTCGCGAATACGCGCGTTGGACACCCGCTTCACATCCCCATAGAAGGAGCGTGCCATGGGTGAAAGCTCTGCCTCATCAAAGGGGACCTCCGGCGGCGGCGCCACGCCCATGAGTTCGGCGGCGAAGGTGACCACATCCTGGGGCGGCGCTGCCTCGTCGTCGCTCACGTTGTAGATCCGATCGCGGGGGTCATTTATCGCGGCCAGAAGCGTCGCCGCGATATCGTCCACATGGATGCGGTTGAACACCTGGCCGGGTTTTACGATCCGCTTCGCCTTGCCCCGTTGGAGGGACAAAAGGGTGTTTCGCCCCGGCCCATAAATCCCCGCAAGGCGGAATGTGCCGAGGGGAACGCCGATCCGGCCGGTCAGTCTCGCCCACGCTGCTTCGGCGGTAATGCGCCACTTTCCGCGCGCCGAGGTGGCAAGGCAGTCGCTGTCCTCGGTCACCGTCCCGCCGCCGTGGTCACCGTAGACGCCAATGGTGGAGAGGTAGCCGACCCAGGCGAGATCATGGGCGCCGGCCAGATCATCCGCGAACGCTCCAAAAAAAGGATCGCCCGCCTCGTCCGGCGCGGCCGAGACCAGAATGTGGCTGGCATCCCGGATGGCGCGGGACAGCGCCGGGCTAAAGCTGTCACCCACAATGATGGGGTTCACACCGCGGGCATCCATCGTTGCGGCTTTCTCCGCCGAGCGCGTGGTCCCGAAACACCGCTCCGGCTTGAGAAGGTCCACAAACGCTGCGGCGCTGTAGCCATATCCGAGGACCACAAGATTTATGCTGGATCGCTCCGTCACGCGTTCCATTCGCGCCGCACCAGGGGGTCTTGCTCTTTGTCCAGGCGGGCCGTGCGGAGCGCTGCGAAGGCGGCGGGGCTCAATATTTCCTTGGCTGCCCACGCACTTGCGGCGCGCACCTGAGGTGCTTCGTCAGCGCTCTTCTGGGCAACGAGCGTGGCCATTGTCGGCGAACGGGAGTTCCCCACCGCCACCATCACGTTGCGCACGAACCGTTCCCGTCCGACCCTCTTGACCGGCGTTCCCGCAAATCGCTTGCGGAAAGCTGCATCGTCGAGGGAGGCCAGCTCTTCCAGTGGAGCGGGCTCGTCGCTGGACGGTGGCGCGATCTTCATGTCCTGGGAACGCTTGGCGAACTTGTTCCACGGGCAGACCGCAAGACAGTCGTCGCAGCCAAAAATGCGGTTCCCCATCGCGCGGCGAAACTCCTTCGGGATCATGCCTTTGGCCTCAATGGTAAGGTAGGCGAGGCAGCGACGGGCATCGAGCTTATAGGGAGCGGGAAACGCCTTGGTCGGGCATACGTCGAGGCAGCGACGGCAGCCACCGCAGCGGTCGGCATGGGGCTTGTCGGCCGGGAGGGCGAGCGTCGTGAAGATCGCGCCCAGAAACACCCACGACCCGAAACTGCGCGAGACGAGGTTGGTGTGCTTACCTTGCCAGCCGAGCCCCGCCTGGTGCGCGAGGGGCTTTTCCATCACCGGCGCCGTGTCCACGAACACTTTGATGTCGCCTCCGAACCGTGAGGCGAAGCGCTGGGCCAACGTCTTCATTCGGCCCTTCATCACGTCGTGGTAGTCGCGCCCTCGCGCATAGACGGAAACGACGCCCCGGTCGGTTCGGGAAAGATCTACTAGCGGATCGTGCGCTGGACCATAGTTTTGCGCCAGCACCACCACCGTGCGCGCCTCGCCCCAGAGCGCGTTGGGGTGGCGGCGCCGGTCAGCCGTATCGGCCAGCCAGCCCATGTCTCCGTGCCGGCCCTCGCGAATGGCGGCTTCGAGGCGCGTGCCGTGCTCCTCGGCAAAGGCTGCCGGGTCGGCAACACCCACATCATCGAAACCGGCGGCCTTAGCCTCCGCCGTGACGAATGCCTTGGCGCGAGAAAGTTCGAGCCGTTGGTTTTCAGAAGTCGAGATCAGCATAGTGCGGCGCCGGTGCGACGAGCCGAGCCTTGTCTGACAGCAGCGGCCGGAACGAGGGGCGTGATTTCAGTTTCTGATACCAGGCTTTCACGGCGGGGTCCGCATCCCAGGGAGCATCGCCCAGATAGTCGACCACCGAAAGCGCGGCCGCAGCAGCAAGGTCGGCGAACGAAAACGTATCGCCAGCAATCCAGTTGCGGGCGGTGGCAAGGGCGCCCAGGTAGTGAAAATGGCTGAGCGCGTTCCGGCGCGCGATCCTGAGGGCGGCCGAATCCGGCGCGCCACCGCCTTTTCGGGAGGGCATTTCCACCTTGAGGATGCGCTCCGTCACGAGGGGCCCTGACACTTCGTCCTCAAACTTTTGGGTGAACCAGTTCACCAGCCGGCGCACCTCGGCCCGTTCCATGGGATCGCTCGGCAGAAGCCGATCGCCAGGGCGGTGGGGCCCATAGCGCTCGTCCACGTACTCCATAAGGACAACGGCGCCGCAGATGGGTCCCCTCTCACCGTCATAGGCCAGGGGAAGGGTCAGTGCCGGGTTGACCGCCACGAAATCGGCGCGCTCCTCCCAAAACGGTTCAAGGGCGAGTTCGGCCTCGATGGCGTGCTCGGCGAGGACGAGGCGTGCAAAACGGCAGGGCGCCAGAAATGGGTGGTGGTGGATCAACATCGCGGTGCGTGGCTCAAACCCTATGGTCGCGGCAAGGTGGGGCGATCGGCCCATCAATCATCGGCTTGGCCCCGTTGGTTGCCGCGCACCCGGCGACCCGGCTTCGCCATTGGAAACTGTCCTGCGCACCTGACAAGATCACCCCTTCGATCTCCTGAAATCTTGAGAGCCCTTTCGAGAGAGGCCCGTGCCAGTCGGTCGATTCCGCCGCCATAGCGGAAAATAGCGTGGTTAATCGTTCCTGCGGGCAGCCACGCCACCGCCGCGCGCGGTATAGCCTTTGCCATCGCGGCGATGCAAACCGCGTATCACGTCACCGAGCAAGCGAGCTTTGATGGAACACGAAACCATTGTGCAGGCTCTGATCCTGGGCATTGTGGAGGGTCTGACCGAGTTCATCCCGGTTTCTTCCACCGGGCACCTCCTCCTCATCGGCGAGCTGATCGGGTTTCAGTCCACCGGAAAAACCTTCGAGGTCTTGATCCAGCTGGGTGCGATCTGCGCCATCCTTGCGGTTTATACGGCTCGGCTGACCCGGATTGCCTTCGCGCTGCCCCACGACCCTGCCGCGCGGCGGTTCGTGATTGGGATTGTGATCGCGTTCTTTCCGGCCGCCATCGCTGGCGTAATGCTACACGGCTTCATCAAGACGGTGCTCTTCGAGACGCCCACCTTGATCTGCACAACGCTCATCCTGGGCGGCGCGGCGCTCCTATGGATCGACCGGCGTGCGCCCACCCCGCGCTACGACGACGCCACGCGTTACCCGCTGTGGCTGGCCCTTGCCATAGGCTGCTGTCAGACGTTGGCGCTGGTCCCGGGGGTCTCGCGCTCGGGCGCAACCATCGGCGGGGCGCTCCTGCTGGGCGCCGACAAACGCTCTGCCGCGGAGTTTTCCTTCTTCCTCGCCATCCCGACCATGAGCGGGGCTTTTGTCTATGACCTCTACGCCAACCGAAACGTGTTGTCCGCGGACGATGCGGTGATCATCGCAGTGGGGTTTGTGGCAGCCTTCGTGGCAGCGGTTCTGGTGGTGCGCGCCCTCCTCGACTTTGTGAGCCGGCACGGCTTCTCGCCCTTTGCCTGGTGGCGGATCGGTGTCGGCGTGATCGGGCTTGCACTCATCCACTACGGGTGAGCGTTGTGCGGCTAAGAGCAGGGATCCGGCACGTCTGCGCAGGATCCTTCGAGCATCCTGGCGACGGGCCTTTGCCAGCAGCGCAAGCCGTTCTCAGGCGGCGCTGCCGGGTTCCGCAAACTGGCCGTGCTTGCGAAACACCCAAAGGTAGGTGGGAAGCACCGTGTCCATGGACTCTGGTGTAATCGCCGCCGCAGCGAAGGTGCGCCCTTCGTCGATGGCCTCTTTGCTCACCACGTTGTCCCGTTGAAGAAGCTTGATTTGGTCTTCCGTGATGGGCGGGTTGGGTAGCAATGAGAAGGCCTTTGCCTGGAGCTTGGCCACCGGAATGGGAACTGAGACGATGGCGCGCTTTTGGCGCGTGTGCCGTAACATACGCTCCATCAGCGCGTGAAAAGTCTCCACCTCGGGACCGCCGAGTTCATAGGTGCCGCCGTCGACCTTGCCCTCCACGCTGGCGGCCATGAATTCCGCCACATCGTCCACATAGACGGGCTGAAAGCGGGTTTGCGGTCCGATCACCGGCACCACCGGTGACAGCTTGGCCATCTTTGCAAAGCGATTGAAGAACTGATCTTCCTTGCCGAACACGATGGACGGTCGCACGACCACCGCACCTTCAAAGGCTTCTATCGCGGCGTTTTCCCCCGCAGCCGTGGTGCGGGCGTACTCGGAAGGACTTTCGGTATCAGCGCCGATCGCCGACATTTGCACAAATCTTGAGACACCGGCTGCCTTGGCGCCCTGCGCCACGGTCTTGGCTCCCTCGGCTTGGATCGCATTGAAGGACTGGTGACCGCTCTGCGCCAAAATGCCCACGAGGTTGACAACCGCATTTGCGTTGGCGGCGGCCGCCTTGACGCTCTCAGGGTCCCGCACGTTGGCAAAAACCGGCTGGATTTGGCCCACGCCTCCCATGGGCTGAAGATGCCCCACGAGATCCGGGCGCCGCACGGCGACCCGCACTCGCCAACCCCGTTTGGCGAGGTTGCGCACCAGATAGCGTCCGACGAAGCCAGAGCCCCCGAACACGGTGACGAGGTTTTCTACGTTTGTCTCCATGGCGAGCATGCTCTTCCCATTCAACGCGACGTCTGGTTATGCCGTCGTCGCCTTGAGGGCAATGCGACGCCATTGACCTATGAGCGATGCCGTTGACTTCCGCCCGCGCAAGAATTAGCGGACTACATCGTCGAAGCCTTGCTTCGGCGCACCGTCGATGCCCAGGTGGCGGAACTGGTAGACGCGCACGGTTCAGGTCCGTGTGGGGCAACCCGTGGAGGTTCGAGTCCTCTCCTGGGCACCATCACAAGAAAGATATATGAATAAAATTAGTAATTTACCGCAAAGAAGATATACTTATCCACCCCAGTGTCCACCTATCGAACCTTGATCCATCTAGAGCGCAATCCGATCATGTTGGATCCTACCCGCAGTTGGCGAAGTGGTTTCGCACTTGCTGCGGTGTGACGAGACCGACGACTTCGCCGATGCGATCCCATAGGACGGCGATGGTCCGCTCGCCGCCCTTCTTCAGATGCGCTTTGATCTGTGAGAAGGCGTTTTCCATGGGGCTGAAGTCGGGGCTGTAGGGCGGCAGGAAGCGCAGTTCAGCCCCGGCGCCCTCGATGAGGGCATGGGTTCTCTTGGGCTTTTGTGGCTGGATAGATTGATGGGGTGGACGCCCCCGATGGCACGGTTGTGCCAAACTGCGGCGTTTGCAAACCCGTGAGGAAGCGCCATGCCTGAAGTCACCATGATCGGTCTCGATCTCGCCAAGAACGTCTTTCAGATCCGCGCCGCCGATGCGTTTGGAGCCGTGGTCCTACGCCGCAAGGTACGACGCGCTCAACTCTTGCTGTTCCTGTCGAAGCTCCCGCGCGGCACCGTTGCCATGGAAGCTTGCTCCGGCGTTCATTTCTGGGGACGGCAGATCGCGCGCCTGGGCCACGAGGTCCGGTTGATCGCACCGGCCTACGTCAAGATCCCATGAGGAGCTGGAGAGGCTGCGGTCCTATAGCAGACTGACCTCTCCATCAATTTCTGGGAGGTCACCATGACGCTTGCTTCTCAACCCTCCTGCGCGCCCGCGGCGATCCGCACTAATCTCGGCGCGATCTTCGTCTCCCTCGAACTCAGCCGCTCGACTTGGCTCGTCACTTCGCTTTCGCCTGGAAATGGCGAGAAGATATCGCGCCACAGCGTGCGCGGCGGCGAGCTTAGTGGAGTGCTCGAGCGATTCGCCTCTCTCCGGGAGCGAGCGTCGGCGCGCACTGGCAAGCTCTTTCCGCTGCTCGTTGTCCAGGAGGCAGGCCTGGACGGCTTCTGGCTGCACCGGGCGCTCGAGCAGGAGGATATCGAGAGCCACGTCGTTGACGCCGCCTCGGTAGCGATCTTGCGGCGCCGAAGGCGCGCGAAGACCGACCGGATGGACGGCGAGAGCCTCGTGCGCAAGCTCCTGGCTTACAAATGCGGCGAGCCGCGGGTCTGCGCAATGGTGCGCGTCCCCACACCAGAGGAAGAGGATCGCCGGCGGCTGTGCTGCGAGCTCAAGAGCCTCAACGGGGAGCGAGTCCGTCACGCCAACCGTGTCCGCGGCGTTCTATTCGCTCAAGGTGTTGCCGAATATGACCCACGACGTCACGACCGGCGCGTCGCACCGCATCGTCAGGCGGAGGTCATCGGTGGGCTCACCAAGGCCCCAGCGTGTGAGAACGCGATCCTCAGCGAGGTCGATTGCATTGCCGATGCTTTGGCGGAGCGGCTTCCCCGCTGGTCCGCTGGTCCGCTGGTCCGCTGGTCCGCTGGCACTCATGAGGAATGAGACCGATCCGCACAATGGCGAAGATCTGGGTGGCCAAATCGAGGGTCTGGCATCAGACTGTGGTTGGCTCGAACTTCACCGCGCCCTACAAAAAAACCGTTCGAAGCGTACCGAGGGTTGTTGGTGATCTTCGATAAGTATACGAAATTTTGTTTCAAAGATTTAGCAGCAGTGTTGTTCGTCGTGCTCGCGATAGCGTTAGAGAGGAAGAGTTCGGAGTAACTTGAGGATGAGCGGAGCGCCTTATATTGATAAGACGGGCATTGATCTCGCTCACGCGAGTGTGGAGGAGAGGGCTGATCTTTGGTCAGACTACGTTCGCCCATTTTATGACATATCAATGATTGGCGCCTCGGCTGCGGCCGACCCACCATGCGTCAACGCGTGGCTTCTTGGAAACGTTGTTCTGTGTGAGTCCAGATTCGGCCGAGCGGTGAGGCACCACCAAAAGAGGCACGCTAGCAATGGCCTCGACGAAGTCTTGCTTTTGGACATCAGACGGAAGGGCGTGCAGTATAGTGATTTTGGCACTGAATCGATCAAAATTGCGCCCGGCGACGTCACAGTCTTCGACTTCGCTAGCGTCTTCCGCTGCCGCGCGGCCGCTGTCGATGTCGTTAATCTTGTCGTCTCCCACAGCGCCGTTGGCTACGTTCCCGGGCGCCATCCGAAGATTGTGCGTTTGTCTGGCGACAGTGTGGCCGGGCGCGTCCTGAGCAACACGATTCTCAGTGTTTTTCCAGTGCTTGATAGGACGACGCAATCTGAAGCCGCTGCCATTTCACGTGGGCTCATCGGCCTTTTGAGAGGGATCCTACTCGACAAGGTGAACACGGCGTCACCGAGTTTTGCCGCCGCCCGCGGCCGCACGATTCGCGACTACATTGAGCGCAATTTAGGACAGCCGAAACTGAGCGCGGACGTGATATCTGCACGGTTCCATGTGTCGCGCGCCACCATCTATCGCGACTTTAAAGAGGACGGTGGGCTAGAGCGCTATATCGTGGCTCGAAAGCTTGAAGCGGCGTTGCATGCGTTAAGCTTTAGCCCAAAGGAGCGCGGCGCTGTTTCGCGTGCCGCGGAGCGTTGGGGATTTTCTTCGACTTGGCATTTCAGTCGCGAGTTTCGCCGCCGATTTGGTTTTTTTCCCGGCGAGATCGTCGCACAAGGCGAGCGTACGTAGTGCCGGCGGGAGCATCCAGCTGTCGTCCGGGACGAGCGGGAGTCCGATCATCTTGCAACCTTCATGCGCCAACT
>JBCCYN010000034.1:0-30853 GCA_039189655.1 Pseudomonadota bacterium
AGGGCTGCCGATAAAACTCGCCACAAAGCGGTTGGCTGGCCTGTCGTAAATTTCCGTGCGCCAGCCCAACGTCTTCCTGATGGACGAGCCGCTCTCCAACCTTGATGCCAAGCTGCGTGTTTCCACCCGCGCCCAGATCAAAAACCTTTCCCACGAACTCCAGGTGACAACGGTCTACGTCACCCACGATCAGGTGGAGGCCATGACGCTGGCGGACCGCGTGGTGGTGATGGAGCGCGGCGTCGTCCAGCAGATCGGCACGCCCACGGAAATTTACGACAGGCCAGCCAACCGCTTTGTGGCGAGTTTTATCGGCAGCCCTGCCATGAACTTGATGGATGGGCGCATCAGCGGCGGCGTCTTTGAGGGCGAAAACGTCAAGATTGGCGGACTTTCTGCCTCTGACGGACCGGCCACGTTGGGCTTTCGGGCGGAGGACGCTCTCGTCAATGAGGACGGCGGCGAAGGCCAGGTGAACGCCGAAGTCTATACGGTGGAGCTTCTTGGCGATGCGGTGATGGTGACCGTTCGGGCAGGCGGCGCGCTTGTTAGCGTCAAGGCGTCCAAGGCCTATCGCACCGACATCGGCGACAAGGTGTCCATCTCTGTGCCCTCCGACATTTGCCACGTCTTCGACCATGAAACCGGCAACCGCCGGGACTGAAATTAAAAAAGGGCCCTGTCGCCCAAAGATCGACGGATTGAAGGAGCTCCACCATGAAACTCAAAACCCTCCTTGCCGCATCCGCCATGAGCGTGTTGGCGACGGGCGCCTATGCCGCGTGCTCGTTTGAAAACGATGTGACGGTGAAATCGCTGTCGGCCGGATTCGAAGCCTGGAAGTCGGTCACCGACGCCATGGCCGAGTGCGGCAATGTGGAGGCTGAGCTCGACCAGGAGTTCCGCACCAAGCAGCCCCAGGCGTTTGCCGCCGAACCATCGCTTTACCACATCGGCGGGGTGGCCAACGGCACCATCACGCCGCTCCTCAACGAGGGAACAATCCGGCCGCTTGACGAATACGTCGAAAAATACGGCCAAAACCTTCGCCCCAACCAGATTATTCAGATGAACGGCGACATCATGGCCATCGCCATGATGGTGAACACGCAGCACATGATGTACCGCAAGGACATCTTTGATGACCTTGGGATCAAAATTCCAGAGACCTGGGGGGAAGTCTTGGACGCGGCCGAGGCCATCAAGGCGTCCGGCGCGGTGGACTATCCGCTAGGCGCAACCATGAAGTCCGGTTGGAACATTGCCCAAGAATTTGTGAACATGTTTGCCGGCTATGGCGGGCCAATGGTCAACGAAGACGGCACGCCCAACATCAACAACGCCGCCGGCGCACAGGCGCTGCAAACCATGATGGCGCTTACCGAATACATGGATCCAGAGTATTTGACGAGCGACTCCACCTACGTCCAGCAGCAGTTCCAGCAGGGCAAGATCGCCATGGCGAACCTGTGGGCAAGCCGCGGCGGCGCCATGGATGACGAGGCCGAAAGCCAGGTGGTGGGCAAGGTCTATGCGGCCGCCGCGCCCCGCGCCCGGGACGATGGCCCGCCTGCCACAACGCTATGGTGGGATGGTTTCGTCATTGCCAAGAACGTCCCCGACGCAGAGGCGGAAGCAGCCTTTCGCGTTGCCATGGAGGGGATGGACCAGGAGATGGTAACGGCGAACCAGAACAACGCCATCTGGCTGATCGAGGGTTATGAGCCCAACCGTCTTGCCGAAGGGGCCATTGCAACGGCGACCGCGAGCCCTGGCCCCCTCACCTATCCGTCCACTGTGGAAATGGGCCTGATGCACACTGTGCTCGGCAACGAGCTACCGGCCTTCTTCACCGGGGATCGCTCGGTGGAGGATACGCTGAAGGCGGTGGAGGACGCCTATACCACCTCGGCCAAAGAGGCTGGTGTCCTGAAATAGCGGGTGTGGCGGTGCGAAAACCCGCGCACCGCCCCGCGCTAGGATAGGCCATGGCAAGGGGTATTGGGCAAAGCCAAGAGCGCGCCGCGTCACCGGCGCTAGCCCTTTTGGCGGCGCATATGGCTTTGGCCTTTGCCCTTTGGACCGCCCAAGGCGCCCTTGCCCAAACCGGCTCCGAAGAGCCATCGAACAGCCTGCGCATCGGCGCCCCCGACCGGGCGCCATTCGCGATGCAGGACGAAACCGGCGCCTGGCAAGGGATTGGGGTCGATCTCTGGCGCATGGTGGCGGAGGATTTGCAACTCTCCTATGCCATCGTCCCGACGGATATCGACAATGCCCTGGCTGCTCTCCAATCGGGCGATATCGACATCATGCTCGCCCTTGATGCCACCCCCGAGGGCGAGGCGTCGGCCAACTTCCTGACGCCGTTTTACGCCGCCACGCTGGGGATCGCAGGGGAGCGGCGAGCCGGCATTTGGGGGGTCATCGAAAATCTTTTCAGCATCGAGTTCTTGGAAGTCGTTGCTTACTTGAGCGGCCTCCTCCTCTCGGTGGGTGCGGTGGTCTGGCTCCTGGAGCGCCGTCGCAATGCGCGCCAGTTCCACCCGCGCCCCCTTGCCGGCCTAGGCGACGGTTTTTGGTGGGCCGGCGTCACCCTCACCACCATCGGATACGGCGACAAAGCGCCCATCACTGCGGCGGGCCGGGCCGTGGCGATGGTGTGGATGCTGGTGGGGCTTGCGGTTTCGGCAGCACTCACCGCAACGGTGGTATCGGCCGCAAACGTCAAAGGCGCATTCGAGTTCCCGCGCGACTTGCAAGGCGAGCGGGTGGCGGTTGTGGAAGGCTCGTCGGCAGCCCTTTATCTCGCCCGCCATGCCATCGCCCCAACGCCCTACGCCACCATCGCTGAGGCAGTCGGTGCCGTCGACAACGGAGAAGCCCAGGCGGTGGCAGCCGGTGCGGCGGAGCTTTATGCCGCCACATCAGAACGCCGCCATCGCCTCTTAGTGACGAGGACGCCGCGCGATCCCCACTACATCGCCATCGCCCTTACGACCGACACCGATGCCGCATTGCGCGATGACCTTCAGCGCGCTGTGCTGGAGCGCATCACCAGCGACGGTTGGTGGGCGCTCGTCAACCGATACGTGCCCGACGATGACCGTTAACACCCGCGCCCACCCACCAGGCGCTCGTAAACGGATCGCCCATCAAGGAGACGGCCGATGAAGTTCCGCACCTTCGCCATGTTCGTCGGCCCGTCGGTCTTTCTGATGATTGCCTTCATCGCCGTCCCCCTGGTGTCGGTGTTCCTACAGAGCTTTCAGACCACCCAGCCGATTCTTGAGCGGGTCGAGGTGGAAAGCTGTACGCCGGGATTTGTGGAGCAGACCTGCACGACGGAAGTCGTAAGCCGTCCCAAGCTGGACGAAGAAGGCAAGGTCATCCGGGTCACCGAGTGGGTTGGCTTTGAAAGCTACAAGAACGTTATTCAGCCAGACCTGGTGGCCGAAGCCATCTCCTCGGCTGCACCCATGGAAATCCTCACCATCCCTTTCTGGCGGGCCCTGCGTTTTACTGTCACTTTTACGCTGATCACGCTTCCGCTCGTCATCGGGGTGGGGCTTGCCATCGCGCTCGCGGTCAACAACGCCGTGCGATCTTTGCGCGGGCAGATCATCTTCGTTTCGTTGCTTCCCTTCATCATCACACCGGTTATCGGCGCGCTCTCGATCCGCTGGCTCTTCATTGGCGACGGAATTTTGACCGCGCTCATGGAGCACTGGACCGGCACCGATATCGCAATGTTCGCCCAAGGCTGGACCATTGAAGTCTTGATGCTCTTCTACCGGGTCTGGCACGTGGCGCCGTTCGCCTTCGTGATCTTCTACGCGGGTCTTCAGACGGTGAACCAAGACACCCTTGAAAGCGCCATCATCGACGGCGCCTCGCGGTGGGAGCGCCTTCGCTTCGTGGTCATTCCACACCTCATGCCACTCATCATCTTTGTGGCGCTAATTCACCTCATGGACGCCTATCGCGCCTTTGAGGAGGTGATCGGCTTCCGGAGCCAGGCGCACAGGATCACGCTCCAGTTCCTGACCTACGACTTCCTGGAGCCCGACGATGCCGGTAACCGCGCCATCAGTCGCGGCTCGGCGAGCGCGATGCTCACCATGATTGGCATCGTGATCTTGCTGATACCACTGCTTCGACGCACCTGGCGCGACCACAGGGGGGCCCGCTGATGTCCACACCTCGTGCCCTTCGCCAGCCGCTGCCCCTTCGTTTTGGCTCAGCTCTCTTCTTGACGATTTGGTGTCTGATTGCCGCGTTCCCCATCGTTTGGATCGCGGCCATGAGCATCAAAGTGCCGGTGGACTCGTTTGCAGCAAGCCCCCTTGATGTGGTGGTGGGTCCGGCAACGCTTGCCGCCAACCGAGGGCTTTCGATCCTCGACATCATCGTCGGCATCGCCGTTTTGTGGTTCGCCGGACGGATTGCCTTCGGCCCGCTCGGAAACCTTGCCCGCTCCCTAAACCGACCAGCAACGGTCGGGATCCCTTGGCTTGTGGCCGCCCTTGCGTTTTATGCCGCCGCCTCCTGGCTTCTGCCGCTCCCTGTGCTCAACGTCGGCGGCGGTGGGGCTATCACCTGGGCGATCATCGGAGCCATTTTGGTGTTTGCCGCCGCGCTCCCCCTCACCCGCGGTGGCGCCTCGCTGGCGGTTTTTGGTTGGATTGCCGCTGCGGCGGTTTTCGCGGTGCTCTTCGTGCTGGCGTTTTTCTTTGTGCTGCCCCGCATCATGGGCGCGCTCAACCCCTTGGTGGGGAGCATGCTCGGCGATCCGGTCATCGGCCTCACCACAGAGCACTACAAAGCGGTCTGGGTTGAAAACGAGTTCTGGCGCAATTTCATCAATTCGCTGATCGTCACCACCGGCGTGGTGACCGTGTCCCTCACCGTGGGCACGCTGGCGGGCTTTGGATTGGCGCGCTCCGGCTCCCAGCTTGCGTTCTGGATCCTCATTGCCGGCCTCGTTTTCAGGGCTTTGCCGCACTCGGTCCTGGTTGCCGGTTATCTCCCCGTTTTCGTCAACTCTGCAGAATTACTTGAACCAATTCTTGGAGAAAACGCGCCCACCCTCTACGGGCAACCACTGGCGGTGATCGCGGTGCTGGTGGCCATCAACCAACCCTTCACCATCTGGATGCTGCGTTCCTTCTTCCAAAACATTCCCATGGATCTTGATGAAGCGGCGCGCGTCGACGGGTGCACCCATTTCCAGGCGTTCCGCTGGGTGATCATGCCGGTGATGTGGCCGGGCGTGATTACGACGGGCCTCTTTTCGTTTCTCCTTGCCTACAACGACTTCTTGGTCACATCACTGCTTCTTGATGCGCAGAACCAAACCATGGTCCCGGCCATCGCCAGCTATTTTAACCGGGAAACCACCACCACTGACCAAGTGGAAGCCATCGCGGCGGCGGTCTCCATTACAGCTCCCCTGTTCGTGCTCGTGATGGTGTTCCAACGGCAAATCATTTCCGGGCTGACTGCCGGGGCCGTTAAGGGGTGAGCGAGCTCTTCACCCATGTGCGGCAGAGACGGAGGGTGGCTTCGGTCCATGATGCGGCAAGAGTGGCCCGAGGGGACACTCGCATCAAACCGGCTGCGCCGGTTCCTCCACTTCGTTTCGGCCGCCGCGCGGTGACCCGACCGCCCCCTCGGGCCAAGGCATTCGCATGATGGCTCCGGAGGAACGACCGGGGGAAACATGATCGGGTTCCTGATTCACCAGAGGAACATGGGTTGGGGGAACCAATGAAAGGCGCTCGGCCAGAACAGGCGACGCTCAGCCGAAATACCGATGCTTCCAAGACCAGCGACACCCGGCGTGTCATTGAGGAGATGGTCGATGGGCTGAATGACCATCGTATCGGCGATATGGGCGAGTTCTTCGCCGACGGGTTTGGCTGGTACGGCAACTTTGGCTGCGGCACTAAAAAGGGGCTGCGAGAGTTCCAGGAGAATTGGCAAAAGCCCTTTCAAGCAGCCTTCGGCGACAAGGTTTGCGTCGATGAGGCGCGCCTCTTCATGGGCGAATGGGCCGCCGCGTTTGGACGCCAGGAAGCCACCCACATCGGCCCCTTCATGGGGATCGAACCCACCGGAAAGCGGGTGGAAATCCGCTACATGGACTTTTGGAAAGTGGTGGATGGCAAAATCGTCGACAACTGGGTGATGGTGGATTTTCCCCATGTGCTGGCCCAGCTGGGCCGGGATGTGTTCTCCGGCGAAGGGTGGGAAAAATTCGACCGCCAGACCGACGGAGCGACGGCAAAGTAGGGCGATGGATCAGCGCGCGGGCGAGATAGTTGACGAGCTGAAGCGACAGATCGCGCCGCTGCGGGCGGCGATGGTCGACTTTGAAGAAACGTCGGTGCGCAAAGCGCTCTGCCAACATTTTTCCGCCGACGCCGCCATCAAGCTTGCCCATCCCCTCGGCGAGATGACCGGCGCGGACGCGTTCTACGAAACAGCCTATGGGCCGCTCCTTGGGGCGTGGCCGGATCTGGAGCGGCGGGACTTTATTGTCATGGCGGGGCCGACGGATGCGGGCGCGCTGTGGGTGGGCTGCGGCGGGCACTATGTGGGCACGTTCTGTGGCCCCTGGCTTGGCATTCCGCCCACGGGTCAGCCCGTCTCCATGCGCTTTCATGAGTTTTACCGTTTTGAAGGCGATGAGGTGGTGGAAGTTCAGGCGCTTTGGGACATCCCTGAGGTCATGATGCAGGCAAATGCCTGGCCGCTTACACCTAGCCTCGGGCGAGAATGGCTGGTGCCTGGACCCGCCACGGCGGACGGCATCGTGCCTGGCCCCTACGATGCGGCTCTGTCGGAAGAATCGTGCCGGCACGTGGTGGAGATGCTGACTGCCATGAAGCGCCATCCGTCCGAGCCGCCTGAAGCGATGGAAATGCCGCGCTATTGGCACCCGCGGATGAGCTGGTATGGGCCAGCCGGGATCGGTACTTCACGCGGTATCGGTGGCTTTCGGCATATCCACCAGATCCCGTTTCTGCGCGCCATGCCGGACCGGGGGCAGTACCTCGACGAAGTGACCTACCATTTCTTCGGCGATCGCGCCTATGTGGGCGTCACGGGCTGGCCCAACATGATCCAGACCCTCACCCACGACGGCTGGCTCGGGATAGCACCCGTAGACAAGCGCATTACCATGCGATCCCTCGATTTTTGGCGCTTGGAGAACGGACTGATCCGTGAGAACTGGGTGATGGTGGACCTCCTCGACATGTATCGGCAGATCGGCGTGGATGTCTTTGCAAGGCTTGAAGACATGACTAAGACGCGCTCCCTCTCACCCATTTTCCTCCCCGAAGACGACGCGCACTGATGGACCTTCCCCGCACGCCCTCCTTTCGCCTTGACGGCAAGCGCGCCTTCGTGGCCGGCGCCTCCTCAGGGATCGGCCTTGCCTGCGCAGTGGCCCTTGCCGAAGCCGGCGCCCACACCACGCTCGCAGCGCGCTCCGCCGACAAGCTCGACGCGCTCGCAGAGGCTTTTGGCAACAAGGGATGGTCCGCCGATACGGCTCCCCTCGACATCAGCGACCTTGATGCCCTTTCCGCCGTGCTCGACGGGCGCGGGCCTTTTGATGCGGTGGTGAATTCGGCCGGTCTGGCAAGGCACCGACCGGCGTTGGAAACCCGCGTGGAAGATTTTGACGCGGTGATGGCCGTGAACCTGCGGGCAGCGTATTTTCTGGCCACGGGCGCTGCGGCGGGGATGGAGAAAGCCGGCAACGGCGGTTCGATCATCACCATTTCGAGCCAGATGGGCCACGTGGGCGGGATCGACCGGGCGGTCTACTGCGCCAGCAAGCACGCTGTGGAAGGTTTTACCAAGGCCATGGCCGTGGAGTGGGGCCCGAAAAAAATCCGCATCAACACCGTCTGCCCCACCTTCGTGCGCACACCGCTCACCGAGCAGACGTTTTCGCGGCCCGAGCGCGTGGCGTGGCTGATGGAGAAGATCAAACTCGCTCGCCTCGGCGAGGTGGAGGATATTATGGGTGCCGTGGTCTATCTTACATCGGACGCCTCCTCCCTTGTCACAGGCACGTCGATGCTCATCGACGGCGGCTGGACCGCCGAATAGGACACCACCATGGAAGGTTTCGACCCACGCTTTAAAGATTTTCCTGACTACATCATCGGTATTACGAAAGAGATTTGGGAAGATCGCGGCGTCCATAGGCTGCAACAATACTATGCACCCGATATCATCGTGCGCTCGCCCGCATCGGTGGTGGTGGGGAACGGGAACGTCATCGCCGCCACCCTCGCCACGGTCGCCGAGTTCCCAGATCGAGAGCTTTTGGCTGAGGACGTGATCTGGTCGGGAACGCCGGAGGCGGGAATGCTGTCTTCCCACCGGCTATACTGCACCGCCACCCATCTGGGCGATGGGGTATACGGTAAAGCGAGCGGAAAGACTTTGGCGTACCACGTCATCGCCGACTGCCACGCCCGCAACAACGTCATCGACGATGAGTGGATTGTGCGCGACCAGGGCGCCATCGCCCTCCAACTTGGTCAGACGCCCGAAGCGTATGCCCGAGACCTGATCGAGCGGGAGGGCGGACCCGAAAACTGCATAAAACCGTTCACGCCGGACGATGATCGGCCCGGCCCGTATCGGGGTAAGGGCAACGACAACGAATGGGGTGCTCGCTACGCTGATATTCTGACGCGGATCATGAATGCCGACGTCAACGTGATCTTCAGTGCCTATGATCGGGGCTGCGTGCTTCACTATCCAGGTGGCGTGATCGGCCATTCATTCGTGGCGGCCGACCGCTTTTGGGTGCCGCTACGGTCAGCTTTTCCCAACGCAACATTCAAGGTTGAGCACAAAATCGGCCGAGACGATCCCATGATGCCGCCCCGGGCTGCGCTTCGCTGGTCGCTCACCGGGCGGCACGAGGGCTGGGGTGCGTTCGGTGCCCCCACCCAAGCCCACGTGCACATCATGGGGATGTGCCACGCCGAGTTCGGGCCCTGGGGACTGCGCCGCGAATACGTGGTCTACGATGAAACCGCTGTCTGGAAACAGATTGCCCTCGCCAAGGGATAGAGGATCGAGCGCCCACCTGATTGAACAGGATGGGCCGCCGTTCTGACGGGGCCCGCCGATCCTCGGCGACTGGCACTCGGAAAGAAAAAGGCCGGCGCTGGGTGCCGGCCTTTCGCTCAAATTGCGATGCGTTTCTTCCTAGCGGCTGATGGCGCCGCCGATGATCCCGCCGGCCACGGCACCGAAGAATGCGGCCCCGGCGACGTTGGCGGCGTTGGAGCGCTGACGGCGAACCGTCCGGCGCCGCGTGGTCCGCCGCTTCGTGACCCGACGCTTGCTGGACGTCCGGCGCTTTTTGGTGGAGCGCTTCTTCGTGGAGCGCTGGCCCTGGTAGGAGCGGGTTGAGGCCCGGCGTTTGTTGGCCGCAGCGCGTTGCTGGACCAGGAGCGCCGCATACTGTTCCTCAGTTTCCGTCTCCAGCGCCTTCAGTTGCGGCTCGGTGAGGAAGCCCGACGCGATCAGACCGCGAGTGTCCTGCCAATCGGCAATGCCCGCGCGGGTTCTGGGGCCGAACTTGCCGTCCGCACCGCCCACGTTGACGCCTTCCACCAGGTTAAGGCGCGACTGCACTTCCCGGCGTTTGTTCCGGTCCATGGCAAGGGCTTGTTCAGTCTCCTGGGTGCCCTCAATCGCCCTCATCTCATCGGTGAGGAAGAAGGTCGGCGGGGCGGCCGCAGCAGGATCGGTCGCAGCGCGGGGTGCGTTGTCGCTGGAAGGCACCGCCGGTGACACCGCTGCCACCTTGTTGCCGCCATCGCGCAGCTCAAGGATTTTGGCCTTGGCGATCTCCGCAAAGAGACCACGGGGGAATTTTGCGATGTAGGCTTCGTAGTAGGCGATGCTGTTGTTCTTCTCCGCGAGGGTAAAGAGCGCCGTCTCCGCATCCACATCGTAGTTTGAGGATGAAGCGGGCGCGGCCGGGGCAGCATAACCTTCCGGAGCGATGTCACTGGCACCGGGCTGCAGGCTCGCCACCTCAACGCCGGTGCCGTTCGCCGGCGCCGGGATCAGCTCCAGCTGCGTCTTGGGCTTGAGCACCACCGGACCGGTCAGCGAGACGTTGAGCCAGGGGCGCTGCCGCTCGTCAGTGGAGTCGAGCACGTCGCCGGTGACGCGGCTCATCACTTCGGTGATGTCAGCGCCTTCGGTTTCGATGTGGCTGAGGAGTGCCGTCGTGAACGGGGAGTTCACGCCCTTGCCGTCGTAGGCCACCTCACCGGGCGCCGTTGCGAAGGCGATGGCAAGACCCCGGCCCGCGTCGCTGATGTCCATGGGCGCAAGACCGCGGCCCACGGTGGAGCGGGTGCGCGCGCCCAGCGAACGGGCAAGCGGGTTATCCCGGCAGCCGTCCAGGAAGACCAGCGAGACGCCGTCCGGATTGCGCATCTGGCGCATCACGAAGTCCACCTTCACCGCCTCGAAATCGAGGGCGGCATCGTCCTGGAAAAGGGCATCAATGGGAACGAGGTAATTTTGGCCTTCCGCCTGAAGGGCGTGGCCGGCGTAGAAAAATGTTGTGAGGTCCGCGTCTCTCGCCTTGAGACGGAATTGGCGCACCAGCTTGTTCATCCCGGTGAGGTCGAGGTCGTAGCCGGAGACCACCTCAAAGCCGAGCCGCTCGAACGCTGCCGTCATCGCCTTGGCGTCGGTGACCGGGTTCGCTAGCGCAGGTGCATTCTGATATGCCGCGTTGCCGACAACTAAAGCCACCTTCTTATCGATGGCGGCTTGCGCTTCCGGAGCGATTGCGGCCAACGAGACGGCGAGCGCCGCTAATATTCTTTTAAACATCTGACCCTTCCCGCAATTGGAGAACGATCGAAACCGTCCTCTCTACTCATCGTTTAACTGGTGAAACTCCCGCTACGCCTGGTGGTTACAGCTCTTGATTTGGCCGTATTCTACACTCCAGGGGGCGATTGATCCACCTCCGCGCCTTTATGTCGGTTTTGTAATGCACGAGCGCAAGGCTGGGTTTCCCTTGAGCTTGTGACCCGGATCACGGAAATG
Source organism: Pseudomonadota bacterium (assembly GCA_039189655.1). Lineage (GTDB taxonomy): Bacteria > Pseudomonadota > Alphaproteobacteria > Rhizobiales > Amorphaceae > Acuticoccus. Next base: position 11,116 of record JBCCYN010000034.1, read on the forward strand.
TGGTGTTTGACGCACCGCTCGACGCAGGGTCGTCGGCAAAGGGGGATGCCGGGTTGTCGGCAGGGGAGGACATTGTGCTTGCAAACCACGCGGCGAGCCTTGAGGGCCGCATCGTGCGCTACGGCGATCTCGTGCCGTGCCGCACCGCGTTCATCGACGCCCACACCCCGGGCTCCGATCAAAAAGAGAATTTCACAATCATCGGTGGCGGCGTGTCCGAGGCGGCCGACCAGCACGTGCACATCACCGAAACCCCAGGCTTCAATATCGGCGCGGCAGGCCAACCGCCCCGCTGCCGCAACTCCCTCCACTCCCACCGCACGGCGGAGGTGTTCTTCGTCCTCAAGGGCCGCTGGCGATTCTTTTGGGGCCGGTGGGGAACCGCCGGCGAAGTGCTCCTGGATGAGGGGGACATTTTCAACATCCCCACCGGCATTTTTCGTGGCTTTGAAAATGTCGGCACCGACTACGGGATGATCATGGCAATCCTCGGCGGCGACGATGCCGGCGGCGGTGTGATCTGGGCACCCCAGGTCATCGAAGACGCCAAAGCCCACGGGTTGGTGCTGGGGGAAAACGGTCGGCTCTACGACACCAAGAAGGGCAGCCAGCTTCCTGACGGGGTCGCCCCGATGCCCACCCTCACCAATGAGGAACTCAAAGCCTACCCTGAGCCGAGCGCTGCCGATGTGCTCCCGTCCGCCGTCGCGCGCTACCTCGACCTTATGGCCCTTTCGCGTGATGGCCCGGTCTCGGTGATCGGGCCGGATGCGCTGCTTCCCGATAAGCCCGGCTTTGAGGTCGATTTCATATCACGCCCTTCCCTCCCCGATGCGCCCTACACCACCGATCGCCACGAGGTGTTGATGGTGATGCGCGGTCATTGGCAGCTCACGGTGGAGGGAGCCGGAACCACCAGCCTTGCCACAGGCGACACCTGTGCCGTGCCGCCCGGAGTAACGCGGATGCTCACCCCCGCCATGACCGGCGAGGCGAGCCTTTATCGCGTGCGCAACACCGACGATCCGGCGGGCGCCACGTGGCGGCCGTAACACTCCGGCTCAAACCAGCGACGGATCATGGCGACACCCGCGGGCGGAAATCCTTCTTGCAGGTGGCGCCATGACCATTGCCACCACCCATGTGGGTTCGCTGCCCCGCAGCCAGGACGTGGTCGATTTCATTTTCGCCCGGGAGCGGGGCGAAGACTTTGACGCCGCGGCATTCGATAAGGCCATGACGAGGGCCGTGGACGAAACGGTGCGCCGCCAGGCGGAGGCCGGCGTCACGGTGGTTTCCGACGGCGAAACCTCAAAGATCAGCTACGCCACCTACGTGAAGGATCGCTACACCGGTTTTGACGGCGACAGCCCGCGCAACGCCCCGGCGGATTTGAAGCGTTTTCCCACATTCCTGGATCGGCTCGCCAAGGCTGGTGGAACCCCCCAATACGCCCGGCCCATGTGCGTGGGTGAGGTGAAATCCAAAGGCCAGGGTGAACTGCAGAAGGACATTGCGAACCTCAAGCAAGCGATGGCCGCCCGTGGCATCTCCCGCGGCTTCATGAATGCGGCCTCGCCCGGTGTCATCTCGCTGTTTTTACAGAACGCCCACTATGGGACCCGGGAGGCCTATCTCGGCGCCCTCGCCGATGCCATGGCGCAGGAGTACCGCACCATCGTCGAGGCTGGCCTTGACGTTCAGCTCGACTGCCCGGATCTCGCGCTCAGCCGCCACATGCTGTTCAACGATCTATCGGACGACGAGTTCGTCAAGGTGGCGGCGAGCCATGTGGAGGCGCTGAACCATGCCCTTTCGGGCATCGATCCGGCGCGGGTTCGCATCCACATCTGCTGGGGCAACTATGAAGGCCCCCATGTGTGCGACATCGCCATGGACAAAGTCTTTGGTACGTTGATGGCAGCCAACGCCCGCTATGTCCTTTTTGAGACCGCCAATCCACGCCATGGTCACGAGTGGACCGTGTTTCGCGACCGTCGGCGGGAAGTTCCCGAGGACAAGGTGTTGGTGCCGGGGGTGGTGGACACCACGACGAATTTTGTCGAGCACCCGCAACTGGTGGCCCAGCGGATCGAGCGGTTTGTGGACGTGTTCGGTCGCGAGCGCGTCATTGCCGGCACCGACTGCGGCTTTGGCACCTTTGCGGGCTTTGGCGCCGTGGACCCCGAAATCGCCTACGCGAAGCTGACGGCCCTCAGCGAGGGGGCAGCCCTCGTCTGACCTTCGGTGCCCGAGGCGGCTGGCGATGGGTTGTGGGCGCTCGCGGCGCAATGGGCCGTTGCGCGGCGGCTATGGCGAGGAGTGGTGACAAGGTAGCGCTCCCACCCGACGAATTCTAAGCCCCAGCGTCCTCTTCAGCGGTCTGCGGTTCGGAACGGGCCCGCACGCTGTCGATGGCTTCGCGGGTTGCGCCGAGCGCTTCGGAGCGGCTCAACCGCGTGATGTAGCTGGCCAAAACCGCCGGATGGTCGGGCGGGTCATTCTGAAGCGCGGCGTAGGGTTCGATTTTGATCTTGTGGCGCCGGGCACGCCTGACGAGGCAGCGCAAAAATCCCCTGGTGGCCTTGCGCGCTGGATGGAGGGCATAGGCAACGTCCACCTCACCGACGGCCGCATCGAATTTGCCCTGCTCCACAAGGTTCCCAGCATGGCGCAGCCGCACGGCAAAATTTTCTGGCGCGATGGCCAGCATGGACGCCACGTGCTTGACGAATTCCTGGCTTCCCACGGTGGAGCGCAGCGAGAAAAAGGCCTGATCAGAGATATCCGTGGCCGGTTCGGCTTTCAGTTTCGCGTATAATTCAGACACCGCGTCCACCGTTTTCTTGCCCTCGGTCGGAGGGGCCTCGGCCGGAACCTTTTCCCGGACATCGGGTTTGTCGCCGCCCGGCGTTTCTACCGCGATTTCCCCAACCCCTTGGCGGCCGGCGAGCTCCCGCTCGATCCCATGTAATGTCGCCGGTGGGGCATCCCTATGGGCGGCTTCCGCCAAATTCGCGCTGGCGGCGCAAAACTCCCCTGCCCCGATCTCAATACGGGCCAGGGTGGCAAATGGCTTCCAATCGCGCGGACGGTCAGCGCACACCGCTTGGCACACTGTCCGTGCCCCTTCGATGTCGCCGAGCGCCCACAGCCGATGGGCCTGTCTCAGTGTTACTTCGCTTTGCTGCACGCCCCAGCGCGCCCCCTCCGTCCCAGCGAACCGACCAGCACTCAACTCATAACATTATAAACATTTCTGCTATATAATTCATATCCAAAATAAATGCGGCGTTTTGGACAGTGCCGCAACGCACTGCGGCAGGCCTTCCTGAGTGAACGCGTCCGGACACACCAAGATCCCGTTTGGGCGCGGCACTTTTTCAATAAACAGTTAGTTAAATGCGAGGTTGGAGCTCGGTGGCGGCACAAAAAAAGGGCCGCTTTCGCGGCCCTTCCGTGGAACGTCGCGGACGGTTTGTCCGGCGTCGTACCCGATCGTTCAGCAAAGCTGCGGAGGCTGCTCCGAAGTCCACCGATTCGATCCAGACGTCGCCGCCCGCTTCAGAATCCCACTCGACATTGGATCACCTCCTTTCACTGTGTTGAACACGGAAGCGATGTTGGCACGATTCGCCGCAAGCTCAAGATCCCCTGGCGCGGCAATGGAGCGCTGCTGCGCCACGATCACACCGCGACCGCAGCCCGGGGCAAGCGCTGACCTTTTTCTAGGAATAGAATCGGATGTGGCCTATTCCCACTCGATGGTGCCGGGTGGCTTGGACGTGACGTCGTAGACCACGCGATTAACGCCGCGCACCTCATTGACGATGCGGCTCGCGACCCGGGCGAGGAAAGCGGTATCAAAGAGGTAGATGTCGGCGGTCATGCCATCGGTGGACGTGACGGCCCTCAGGCCCACCACGTTTTCGTAGGTGCGCGCATCGCCCATCACGCCGACGGTTTTGACCGGAAGAAGCACGGCGAAGGCCTGCCAGATGGCGTCGTAGAGCCCGGCGGCGCGGATTTCCTCGATGAAGATGGCGTCCGCCCGGCGCAACACGTCCAACCCTTCCCGCTCCACGGCGCCCGGACAACGAATGGCAAGGCCCGGCCCCGGGAAGGGATGGCGGCCGACAAAACTCTCCGCTAGCCCAAGCTCCCGGCCAAGCGCTCGGACCTCGTCCTTGAAGAGAAGGCGCAGCGGCTCCACGAGTTTGAGGCCCATGCGCTCCGGGAGGCCGCCCACATTGTGGTGCGACTTGATGGTCACCGAGGGTCCGCCGGTGGCCGAAACGCTTTCGATGACATCGGGGTAGAGGGTGCCCTGGGCGAGGAAATCGCCGCCCACCGCACGCGCCTCCTTCTCAAAGATTTCCACGAAGAGGCGGCCGATGGTTTTGCGCTTTTCCTCCGGATCGGTGACGCCTTGAAGGGCGGAAAGGAACGCGTCGGCCGCTTCCACCTTGTTGAAGACCACATCGTTGCGGCCGGCAAACATCGCTTCCACATCCGCGGCCTCGTTCTGGCGCAACAGACCGTGGTCCACGAAGATGCAGGTCAGACGGTCGCCGATGGCTTCGGCGATGAGCACCGCTGTGACGGTGGAATCAACGCCGCCGGAGAGGCCGCAGATGACGCGCCCCTCCCCTACCTCCTGCCGGATGCGCGCCACAGTCTCCTCGCGGAAGGCGGCCATGGTCCAGTCGCCCTCGGCGCGGCATATGCGGCGCACGAAGGCTTCGATGAGGCGCGCCCCGTCGGGGGTATGCACCACCTCGGGATGGAACATGAGCCCATAGGCCCGGCGTTCCTCGTTGGCGATGAGCGCGAAGGGTGCCCCGGCGGAACGGGCGATGACCTCAAAGCCGGGAGCCGGTTCCACCACCCTGTCACCGTGGCTCATCCAGACGGTGTGCCGCTCGCCCGGTGCCCAGATCCCTTCGATGAGCGAGCTCTTTGCCACCACATCCACCTCGGCGCGGCCGAACTCGCGGTGGTCGTCCGCCTCGGCGCGACCGCCCAGCTCGGTGGTCATGGTCATCTGGCCATAGCAGATCCCCATTACCGGTACCCCGGCGTTCACCACCGACGTTGCGATGGCGGGGCTTCCTTCCGCATGGGTGGAGGCCGGCCCGCCTGACAAAATCACACCTGCGGGCTTGTGGGTTTCAAAAGCCGCCTCGGCCTCGCTGAATGGGGCGATGACGGAAAAGACGCCCGCCTCCCGCACCCGCCGCGCGATGAGCTGGGTCACCTGGCTGCCGAAGTCGACGATCAGAATCGTGTCGTGATGCATGGCGAAGCCTTTGCCGCCGCGAGCGCGATTTTCAAGGGTCTGCCGCCCGGCCTCCGCAGAAATGGCGCAACGGCCCCTCTCAGCCTGGCACCCGTTCAAGGACGGCGACGAAAAAGCCGTCGGTGTGGGTGGCAGCGGGCGTCATGGTGAGGCTCATGCCGTCGGCACTCCAAGGTTTTGGCCCGCCAACACCAAAAAGCTCCTCCCAGGCTTCGCCGGCGGAGACCTGTTCGAAGTCAGGCGCGCGGGCGAGGAAGGCATCCACCTGCGCTTCGTTTTCCTGCGACAGCATCGAGCATGTGACGTAGACGATGTAGCCGCCCGGCCGCACGAAGGCGCGAGCGCGATCCAGGCAGGCCTCTTGCTCCTCAAGTCGACGCGCCAGGGCATCCTCCGAAAGGCGCCACTTGGTGTCCGGGCGGCGGCGCCAGGTACCCGAGCCCGAGCACGGCGCGTCCACGAGCACCCGGTCCATGCGACCTTCGAGGGCGGAAAGGTCGGCGTCGGCGGCGTGGACTTGGACATTGCGCACACCGGCCCGCTTGAGCCGCTGGTAGATGGGCGCCAGCTGGTTCTTGTCCGTGTCGGTGGCGTGCACCTGACCCTTGTTTTCCATGTGGGCCGCGAGGGCCAAAGTTTTTCCGCCCGCGCCGGCGCAAAGGTCGAGCACCTGTTCGCCGGGCTTGGCAAATACCAGGAGGGCGGCCGCTTGGCTGGCTTCATCCTGGAGTTCTACCTGGCCGCGTCGGTAAACCTCGTCGGCGGTAATTTGGGGGGCGCGCTCCCATCCGGATCGGGCCGGCAAACGCACGCCCACGGGGCTGATGGGGGTGGCTGACGCCCCGAGCCGTGCAAAGTGCTTCAAAATGCGATCGCGCCCGGCGAGGAGCGTGTTTACCCTCAGGTCCACAGGTGCGCGGGATGCCAACGCGGCAGCCTCCTGGGGCCACTCGTCGGAAAAGTTCGCTTCGAACGCGGCGACCAGCCAGTCCGGAAGATCCGCCGCGACGGCGGGGGGCGCACTCTCCAGTCGGTCGGCGGCAAGGGCATCATGCTCATGCTCGGTGAGGGTGCCGAAACCATGCTGGGCTTCGCTTAAGGTGGCGAGATCCTCAAGGCCCATCCCCCAGCGAAAGCGCACCGTGCCGAGCACCTGCGCGCGAGGGCCTTCGCCGTCTGCCCGGAATTCTGAAGACCGCTGCCAGCGCAGGGCATCGTAGACGAGGTTGGCGATGGCACCCCGGTCGCCCGAGCCGGCGAAGCGGTGGGAAAGACCCCAGTCCTTCAGGGCGTCGGCGACAGGGCGGCGCCGCGCGTCAATCTCAGACAGGACCTCGATGGCGGCGCTCACGCGCCCGGCAGCGCGCACAGTTCAAGCCGCTAGCGGAAGGTCGTCTTCCTCGGCGGAATCGGCGCGAGGCTCTGTTTGAGGTTCTTCGCGCCGGGCGATGATCGCCCGTTGCCGCCGATCCTCCAGCCGCGCCGCCATCGCCATCACGGCGGCAAGGGAAAGGGCGAGAACGCCTTTGATGCCGATGCCAAGGAGATAGGGAACGTAGCTCGACAGCGGAGCACCGCGCTGATCGAGCTGCCAGAACACGACCGCGCCGAGCACCCCAAAGAGTATCCCGACGACAGCCGACACCACGGCCGCTCGATGGAAAATGTTCAGTTGTCTCGTCATCGGGCGCTCGGGTAGTTGGGGCTTTCACGCACGATGGCGACGTCGTGGACGTGGCTCTCGGCAAGCCCGGCGTTGGTGATGCGCACGAAGCGAGCCTTCTGGCGCATCTCTTCAAGGTTTTTCGCGCCCACATATCCCATGGCCGACCGTAACCCACCCACGAGCTGGTGCAAGACGTTCGACACCGGGCCCTTATAGGGCACCTGGCCTTCAATCCCTTCGGGCACCAGTTTGAGGCTGTCGGTGACTTCGGCCTGAAAGTAGCGGTCGGCGGAACCCCGGGCCATCGCGCCGATGGAGCCCATGCCGCGGTAGGACTTATAGCTGCGCCCCTGGTGGAGATAGACATCGCCGGGGGCCTCTTCGGTGCCGGCAAGGAGCGAGCCCACCATGGCGCAGGACGCGCCGGCCGCGAGGGCTTTGGCAAGGTCGCCGGAAAATTTAAGGCCGCCGTCGGCAACCACAGGAATGTCGGCACTTTGGGATGCGGCGGTGGCTTCCATCACGGCGGTGAGTTGGGGCATTCCCACCCCAGCCACCACCCGCGTGGTACAGATGGAACCCGGCCCGATCCCCACCTTCACCGCATCGGCGCCAGCATCGATCAGCGCCTTGGTGCCATCAGCGGTGGCCACATTGCCGGCCAGCACCTGCACCCGGTTGGAAAGGCGTTTTACCCGGTCGACGGTGGCAAGCACCCGCGCCGAATGACCGTGGGCGGTGTCCACCACCACAAGATCGACGCCAGCGTCCACCAGGGCTTCCACACGCTCCAAGCCAACGGCGTCAACGCTGGTGGCGGCCGCCACCCGAAGCCGGCCCTGGTCATCTTTCACTGCGTTCGGATTGGCTTTGGCCTTTTCCATGTCCTTCACGGTGACAAGACCGGTGCAAAGGCCCCCTTCGTCCACCACCAGGAGCTTTTCGATGCGATGCTGGTGGAGAAGGCGTTTTGCTTCGTCCTGGCCCACCTCATCGCGCACGGTGACGAGGTCTTTGGCGGTCATCAGTTCGCGCACGGGCGTTTTGGGATCGGAGGCAAAGCGCACATCCCGGTTGGTGAGGATGCCGACGAGCTTGCCCTTCACATGGCCGCCGGTCCCGCCGTTTTCCACCACCGGAATGCCCGAAATGCCGTAGCGCTCCATCAGGGAAAGAGCATCAAAAAGCGTCGCGTCCGGTCCGATCACCAGGGGATCGACGATCATCCCGCTCTCAAACTTTTTCACCCGCCGCACGGCGTTGGCCTGTTCTTCCGGGGTCATGTTGCGGTGGATAACGCCGAGCCCGCCGGCCTGGGCCATGGCGATGGCAAGGTCCGCTTCGGTGACGGTATCCATGGCCGCCGACAGAATGGGCATGTTGAGTGGCAGATCGCGGGTAACGCGGGTGGCAACGCTGACGTCGGCGGGGAGGACTTCAGAGTGACCGGGCGTGAGGAGCACGTCGTCGAACGTGAGCGCCTCAGCGGTCGTCAGCGACATGAACTCAGCCATCGGTCCCCCTTTACGGCGTCCCAAACGAGTCTCCATCGCCGTTGCGCCTCATATCGCAGCACAGCGTGACACTTCAATGGACCCCGGCGCTCCCTCAACAGCGCAAATGCCCACGGCCTTGCGTCCATGTCCCCAAGGCGTTCTTTGGAGCCCTGCGAAGGGCACGGAGCCGATGGGTTGGTGTCATCGGGTATTTTTTACCGTGGGAGGGACCATGGGACGGGTCTTGGGGGTGCTGGCCGCGTTGGCCATTGTGGGGCCGGCCGTGGCGCAACCCGTGGGGTTTCAGCGGGTCACGATACCCGGCGAAACCTCGATGAATGTGGGCCTTTGGTATCCGACGGCAGATCGCATGCCGCCCGAACCAAACACTCCTTTTCGCCAAAGCCTTGCCCTGGGCGGGTCCATCGACGGCGAGAATTTGCCGCTCATCGTGATCTCCCATGGCGATGGCGGCTGGATGGGGAGCCATGCGGGAACCGCGCTTGCCCTGGCGCGCGGCGGCTATGCGGTGGCGGCGTTGGAGCATTTGGGCAACAACAGCGAGGACGAAAGCCGCACCCCCTCCGAGTGGGTTGAAAGCCGCCCTGCCGATGTGGTCGCGCTCCTAGATTTCTTGCTGGAAGACTGGGAGGGGGCGGAAACGCTCGACCCTGAGCGCATCGGGATGTTCGGCTTTTCGGCCGGTGGATATACCGGGCTCGTGGCGGCGGGGGCAGAGCCGGATTTTCGTGCCGGCGTTTCCTTCTGCGACGACAACGACGCCGAATTCGTCTGCCGGATCGGCATGGTCGATGGAATTGCTGACCGAAAAACGCCCCCAGACTATGCCCACGATCCAAGGATCAAAGCTTTGAGCATTGCAGCGCCCGGGTTCGGCTTTGCCTTTCCGGACCAAAGCCTCGCGGCGGTAAAATTCCCTGTCGAAATCTGGTCCGGTGCCCTGGACGACCGCGTGCCCCACGCGACCAACGGTGCCCTCCTTGCCGAAGCGCTCCCCAATGTGAAGCGGGTCCACGTGGCGGACGGGGCGGGCCACTTTGCGTTCCTCGCGCCGTGCAATCCGCGCCTTGAGGCGGCCAATCCGCGCATTTGGCAAATGGTCTGCGTCGACGCTGCCGGATTTGACCGCGCCGCGTTCCACGAAGAGCTTAACCGCGCAATCTTGGGCTTTTTTGACGAGAACCTCGGACCGCCGCGCTGAGGGTTATTCGCCGCTATCGAATACCGCCGCGCATGCGCTCGCGTACGGCCGGATAGACGAACCATCCCGCTAGGCCCATACCGATTTGCCAGGCGTCCGGGTTGGTGTAGCCCCCGGCGTGGACGGCAAGCACCACACCATCGTCAGGGTGGACGAGGAGGCGCTGGCCACCGAGCCCGAAGGCGGCCACCCAGCGCGATAGCAACGCCGGGTGGCTCAGATACCACGAAAGGCCGTAGCCAAGGCCGGTGGGCTCGTCGATGCGGCGGGTGAAGGACGCGTCGAGCCACGCCTTCGGCACCACCTCGGTGTCACCGTGGCGTCCGTCATCGACAATGAGCGAGCCGATTTTCGCCATGTCCGGAAGGGTGAGCCGCAAGCCTGACGCTGCAGCGGGCACATTGTCATCGCCCCTTGTCCACTCAAACTGAGAGATACCCAAGGGGTCAAAGAGGGCGTCCTTGGCGAAGGCGTCGATATCCTCGCCGGTGCCGTCGGCAATGATGCGGCCGATGAGTGCCGTCGCGCCGCCGCTATAGGTGAAGGTCGTCCCGGGCTCTGTAACGATGGGCTGTTCGAGGATGAAACGGTAGCGGTCGTCGGCGGCCTCCATGGCGCGTTCGCTGTTCTTCGGATCGGTGTAGGGGATCGTCTCGTCCCACTGGGTGCCCATGGACATGGTGAGGGCGTGCTCGATGCGGATCGCATCACGCCCCGGACCCTTGCCGAGATCTGTATATTCAGGGAACTGCGCGTAGAGCGGCTCGTCGATGGGCGGTACTTCGCCGCGCGCCAGAGCAATGCCGTAGAGGAGGCTGACAACGCTCTTACTGATGGAGCGCACATCGTGGAGCGTGTCGGGGCCGTGCTCCCGGCTGCCGAGCGGAAAGCCCCAGTGCTCGTCCTCGCCGGGAAAATACGCTTCGGCGATGACCTCACCGCGGTGGGTCGCGATGACGCCGTGGAGCCCGGAGAGTTTGCCCGCTGCCACGGCGGCTTTGATGTCTTCGCTAACCATCGTCTTCCATCCTCTTCTCGCTGGCCCTGCATTGCTGCATTGAGGACCGGCATTGGCGCCTTGGGACCGGATGGTTTATGCAAGGCCCACCGCCCCGTCGCCGCAATCATTCGACCTTTGCCCCTGGCGACCGTCCTGCCCGCAACGGATCGCAGCGTTGAACCGACCGCAACTCACAGCGCTCATTGTCGCTTCCGCGCTGTTCATGGAAAATGTCGACTCGACCGTCATCGCCACCGCGCTGCCGGTCATTGCGGCCGACATCGGCTCCGACCCCATCCGCCTAAAACTGGCGCTGACAGCTTACCTCCTCAGCCTCGCGACGTTCATCCCCATTTCTGGATGGGCGGCGGATCGGTTTGGCGCGCGGGTCGTCTTCCGATGCGCCATCGGTGTTTTCATCGTGGGCTCAATCTGCTGCTCGCTCGCCACCTCGCTGACCGAATTTGTCCTGGCACGAGTGCTACAGGGTGCAGGCGGCGCAATGATGACGCCCATCGGGCGCCTCGTCATTTTGCGGGCAACACCCAAGTCGCAGCTCCTGTCGGCCATGGCCTGGCTCACAATTCCCGCCCTGATGGGTCCGGTGATCGGGCCGCCGCTCGGCGGCTTCATCGCCACCTACTTCGATTGGCGATGGATATTTTGGATCAATGTGCCCGTCGGCTTCCTGGGCATTGCGATGGTGACGATTTTCATCGACGACATACGCGGCCGCGATCCGGGGCGGCTTGATGTCAGGGGATTCTTCTTGAGCGCCATCGGCCTTTCGGGCCTGGTGTTTGGGTTGTCGGTGCTCGGGCAAAACATGATGCCCCTTCCCATCAGCTTAACGATGATCGGCGTCGGTGCGGTGGCGTGCGTCGTTTATGTGGTGCACTCCAGGCGAACGGCGGCGCCGATCCTCGATCTGTCGCTGTTGCGGATTCCCACCTTTTATTGCGGCGCAGTGGGCGGCCTTTTCTTTCGCATCGGCATCGGCTCTATCCCGTTTCTCCTGCCGCTAACTCTGCAGGTGGGTCTTGGCCTCAGCGCGTTCGAGGCGGGCAGTTTGACCTTCTTGTCAGCGGCCGGTGCACTCCTCATGAAGTTCACCACCTTGCCCATCGTGGCTCGCTTTGGTTTTCGCACGACACTGTTGTGGAACGGCTTCATTTGTTCGGTTTCCGTCGCCGCCATGTCAATCTTGACCTTCAACCCACCGGCCATCGTCATGGTGTCGATCCTCCTGTTGGGCGGTTATTTCCGTTCGCTCCAATTCACATGCCTCAACACGATGGCCTACGCCGAGGTGGAGCAAGCTCGCATGAGCTCAGCCACGAGCTTTTTCAGCGTTGCCCAGCAGGTGTCGCTGGCCCTTGGTGTTGCGGTGGGCGCAGCGGTGGTGGAGTTACAGCGGGCAGCCCGACCGGGTCACGAGATCCTCGCCAGCGACTTTTTTGCCGCGTTCGCCACCGTGTCGGCCCTGTCGCTCGTGGCCCTATTTTTCTACGCGCGGCTCCAACAGGATGCGGCGGCCGAGGTGGCAGGCGGTGATCACGCTGCCCGGAAACCCGTGGCGAGCACGTAGGTTTCCGGCGACTTTTGCCGCGAAGCCGGCGGCTTCACGTGCCGCACCGTGGCAAAGTCCCGGCGCATTTGCGCCAGAAGATCGCCCTCAGTCCCACCCTGAAACACCTTCGCCAGGAACGTGCCGCCAGGCGCCAATGTTCTTTGGGCAAAGTCGTAGGCAAGTTCCACCAGGTGGACGATGCGCAGGTGATCGGTGGCGCGGTGGCCTGTGGTCTCTGGCGCAAGGTCGCTCAGAACGATGGTCGGGCGGCGATCCCCAAGGGCGTCGGCCAGAAGGTCCAGCGCCGCCTCACCTGCGAAGTCGCCCTGGAGGACGCGTACTCCCGCAAGCGGGTCCATGGGCAGGATGTCGATGGCCACCACGGGAGCGTCGTTGGTGGCTTTAGTGCGTTGGGCGGCCACCTGACTCCATCCGCCGGGCGCTGCGCCAAGATCCACCACGGTCGCGCCCGCCCCTAATAATTTGTACCGTTCGTCGATCTCGATGAGCTTATAGGCGGCCCGGGAGCGGTACCCTTCCGCCTTTGCCCGCTGCACGTAAGGGTCATTGAGCTGGCGCTCGATCCAGAGCGTTGAGGAGAGTTTGCGCCCCTTCGCAGTGCGAACGCGCTGCTGCAACATCCGTTGGCCCGAGCCGCGGGACGCCGAACCACCTTTCCCTTTGCGACCAGCCATCCCAGCTACGGTTTTACCTCAGAGCCATCCCACTGGCCGGTCATCGGAAACTTTTTCCTAGACGTGGACGGGGACACGTTCGGCGCTGCGCCTTTTTCCGCGACTGCGCCGGTTCTCCAGCCGGTCGGTCTCGATGAGCTCCATGAGCATGCCCTCGCGCAGACCGCGATCGGCCACGCGCAGCCGCTCGCAGGGCCAGCGGCGACGGATCGCTTCAAGGATCGCGCAGCCGGCCAGCACGAGGTCGGCCCGCTCCTCCCCAATGCACGGGTTCGCCACGCGATCGGCGAAAGACATGCCAAGGAGTTGGCGCATGAGGGCGTTTACCTCGCCCTTGTCGAGCCATGCGCCATCCACCTGCCGGCGGTCATAGCGCTCAAGACCCAGGAAAACGCCAGCGAGCGTTGTCACCGTGCCCGATGTTCCAAGGAGATGAACCCGACCGCGCGCCACCGCTTCGCTCAAAACCCCACGCGGATCGATGTTGGCGAGAAGCCGCGCCACGTCAGTCACCATCGCCTCAAATATGGCGCCGTCCACGTTCTTGCCGCCATGGCGTTCGGCAAGGGAGACGACGCCCACCGGGAGCGATGTCCAAGCCCGGATGCACCGCACCAGGGCCGTGCCTTCCAGGTGATAGCGGCTGGTGAGATCGAGCCATACGATTTCCGAAGAGCCGCCACCGATGTCGAACAGGAGGACGCCCTCCGCATCGTCCGCCACCAGTGGCGCGCATCCCGCCACCGCCAAGCGCGCCTCAGTTTCCCGGTCCACCACCTCCAGCTGAAGGCCGGTCTCTCGCCGCACGCGATCGGTAAATCCATCGCAGTTAGCCGCCACACGACAGGCCTCGGTGGCAATGAGACGCGCCCGTTCCACGCCTGACGCTTCAAGCTTCGTGGCGCAGACCCGAAGGGCACCGATGGCGCGCTCCATGGCGGTGTCCGACAGGCGCCCATCATCGGCAAGGCGCTCTCCAAGCCGCACGATGCGCGAAAATCCATCCACCACCCGAAAGCCTGTGCGCCGCGGTTCGGCGATCAGCAGCCGGCAGTTGTTCGTTCCCAGGTCAAGGGCTGCATAGCGCCGTCTTGGCACCCGCCGGGGCGGTGCCGGTGCCGCAACGGGGAACGGGCTTTTCTGGCAAGGTTCGCGGGCACTGGATTGAGAGACAACGTTAGCTGGCAAAGGCCGCTTGCGGTCGGTATCGGAATGAAAGGCCATCGCCCGCCTCCTAACGCCTCTTTACCCTGGTCTACGCCCCTCGACCTTCGCCCCTCCTGCGGCGGACCAACGACACCCTGGTTGGCGCCTCTTCTCCGCCTGACCCGCGAACGATAACAAGAACCAGCCCAAACTCAATGGGTTTGCACCAAATGGTTACGCTGAAATGTTAAAGAGTTCGAAAGAGCGCCGGGCATCGCCGCGATTTCGCTGCATCCCTTGAACCTTGCGCAAAGACAAAGGCTTAGGATCTGTCGGGCGAATGAGCGGGCAGGGCCGCGCCGGCGTCGAGCCGGACCACGTTGAGCCCCTCCCCCGCCGCCCGTTGCGCAACCTCTACGAGATGACTGTGGTGGGTGAGGTAAAACACTTGGCGTGCATCGGCGAGCTCGCAAAGGGCTCGGAAACCATTGAAGGCTCTGCCATCGTCGGCGTTAACGAAGAGGTCATCAGCGATGAATGGGACGCCACAATCTGTGGCTGCGGCGAGGCGAATGGACGCCACCAGCTGATCGCGCGTGCCATCGGAAAGGCCCGCCACGCCCACATCGAAATTGTCGGCAACCCGGTGAGCGGTGATGAAACTCCCCGCCCCCGCTCCAGCATCGAGCTTGTCGTAGGCGCCACCGGTGAAGTGGGCAAAGATTGAAGACGCCCGGGCAAGGATGGGCGAGCGGTTTTCCATCACAAACGCATCGCGCGCTGCGGCAAGCACCCTTTCCTCCAGTCGTTTGCGGATCGCTTCGGCGAGAAGTTCCGCCATCTCCGTCTCCAAGACGTTCTGGCGCAGCTTCATCTCGGCGGCGCTTCCGGAGCGGCTCTTGCGCTTGGCGACCTCCAACTGGCTCTCGGCCCGCCCCTGCTCGGCGGCGGCGTCCAGCGCCGCCCTTCCCGCGCCCTCCACCCTTTCGGTTAGAATTTCCACATTGGCCGCACGGGTAGCCCCGTCGTCAGCATCAAGCTCTGCTGCAACGGACGGCCAGTCAAAGCCCAACTCGGTCAGCCGCTTGAGCGCGTCGGCGCGGGCATCTTGGGCACTGCGCCGTTCGTCCGATTGCCTGGCGATGGACTTTAAATCCTCCATCGGCGCATCGAGGGGAAGGCCAGCAGCGTCGAGGTCACCGGCAAGCTCGGTTCGGTATTGCTGGGCTTTACTGTCCCATGCTGCCATTTCCTCACGCCCCTCGTCGATCTCCTCGCCGAGACGTTTCGCGTCGCCTTCCGCCTGGCGCGCCCGCCCGAGGCGTTCTTTGAGGCGATGGAGGAGCACATCCGCCGGGGATCCGTCTTCCAGTGCAAGGCGGGTCGCCACGGCGGCGATTTCTGCCGCCAGCGCTACTTTGCGCTGATCGACGGTGTCGACCTTTTGCTGCGCGTCCCGCACGGCAGAAACGTTCTTCTCGATGGCCCCGTAGGCGTCGAGGAGCGGTTCGAGGGTCGCTCTGGCAAAGTCCGCGGAAAGCCCGAGGGGCTGGGCAAGTTTTTCCAGCGTGGATCGCCAGTCGCGCAAATCGTCCTCGGCGCGAGCAAGGTTTTCCCTCAGCGCAGGCATCTTGGCCATCTCCTCGCCGAAGGCCTTTCGCGCAACGTCCGTTTCTGCCTTGCGCTTGCTCGCGTTGTTGATGGCGCTGCGCACCGCCTTCTCCATCGCGCCGGCTTGGGCGAGCATCCCATCGGAAGAAGCAACGGGTCGGCCAAGGGCAAGGCCCGCCAACTCGCTTGCCCTCGCGAGCCGATCCTGGTGGGCCTTTTGCGCCCCCACCGCCTCCCGATGAGCTTGTTTCGCCCCTAACCTTTCATGGCGCCGAGCATGCCATGCGGCGAAGCTGGCCGGCGGTCGCGACAGGCCCGCATCCTCAAGGCGCCGCTGCCAGTTTTCCTTGAACGCCAAAAGGTCCGTCCGGCGCCCGTCTCGAAGGTCTTTTGCGGCGGCACGTTCTTCTTCGGCTGCACGAAGGTCCCGCGATGCCGCCTGGGCCCCATGGATCCTCTCCGCCTCGGCAAACCGTCCATCGGCAACGCCGTCCGCGCGAGCCACGAGATCGCGGTAGCGGGGCGCGGCGGATTGAACGGTTTCTTGCCCGTTCTCCATGGCCGTAAAAAGGGCATCACGATCCGTCCGAGCCGCATTTAGCGCCTCCGCCGACGGAACCGGCGCGGCGGCTTGGTGCTCGGCGTTTCGGCGGGCCCGGCGAAGGATGTCCTCGGACCGCTCAAGGGCTTCCTCCGCCCTTGAAAGGGCCGTCTGGGCGGTGGCAATGGCGTTTTCGGCTGCTTCGCCGTCCTCCACCGGCGGCGGTTCGGCGCAATCTTCATCTCCCGCCGCGGCCTCCTCGGCAGCGCGAAGGCGCGCTTTGGCGCTGGCCACGTCTTTGGCGAAGCGGTCCGCATCCTGCTCGAACCGCCCCAGTTCGTCGAAAGCAGCGGCTGCCACGAGCAGCGCATCATCGGGGCCTTCGAAGGGTTCTGGGGGCTTCTTGTGCTGGAGTTCTGCGACGAGTTTCTTCGCGGTTTCGCGGGCAAGGAGGAGCGCTTCCTCCGTCGCCATGTGCTTGGCGATCGCCTTGCGCGCAAGTTCGGGCGGGATGCGCAGCGCGAGGGTATCAAAGTCCATCTCTGGAAGGCCGATACCGGAAGCCCTTTCGAAGGCGTTCCGGCGTGCGGTGTCGATGGTGAGACGGTCAGCCGCCCTTGTCCCGTCAAGGGCTTTTAGGGCTGCCTGCTCGGTGGCGAGAGCATCGATGGCGTCCCCCGCCACAAGCACATCGGGATCCATGGGGATTGCATCCCGCGCGGTTTCCAGTTGGCCGATGCGTTCGGCCTGGGCGGCAGCCTTCGCCTCCACGGTGGCGAGGTGTCCGGCCGTGGCGTCCACCCGGTCGCGGGCACCCTTGGCAAGTTCAGGGCCTTCCAGCTTGGCAAGATGGTCATCCAGGCGACGGACTTCGGCGGCGATGGGTTCGGCCTTGATGAGGTTTGTGAGCCGATCGAGCTGGGCGCGCAGACGGTTCACCTCAATGCCCTTGGCCTGGACGTCGTCCCGCGCGACCTCTACCGCTCGGCGCAGGTCGGCGTAGTGGGGCGCTTCGAGCTTAGCCTCGTCGTAGCCCGCCTGCGCGGCATCCCAATCGGCCCGCCTTTCACGGAACTTGGTCTTTTTGCGCCCATCGCGGGAGTAGAGCCCGGCGGCATCGTCGCGCAATTCGGCAAGGCACTCTTCAACGACGCCGAGACCGCCCGCATCGCGCAGCAAGAGTTTGCTCAGTTCGCCATTGCTCTGGAGAAGCTCTTGCGCATGGGCGCGCATGTCGCTGTGGGAAAAGGCTTGGGTGCGCAAAAAGACGTCCCGCTTCATCCCTGCCCGCTCAAGGGCTTGCCTGAGCGCTTGGAGGGCGTCCTTGGGTTTGGCACTGGCTCCGGTACCGGCGCGGGTGAGGACGAACTCTTCACCATCGATGTCTAGGCTCGCCGAAAGCATCGGACGCCCTACCCGGAAAAGATAGTTGGAGCCGGACGGGATGCCGAAGAGCACATCCATCAGAGCGTGGCGAATAGTGGTCTTGCCGGCCTCGTTTGCGCCCACCACCAGATGAAGATCCGGTCCGCCTTTGGGCCGATGGAACGCGAAGGACTGCTCGTGGAAATGACCGTAGGAGTTGAGGGTCAGCTCATTGACGCGCACAGCCGAAGTCACCCTCAGGGCCTGTGATCAGCTAGGCGCGCCGTGACCCGGGCAAGGGCTTGCTCCAGGAGTTCGCGTGGATCGCCAGCGGCTTCGAACGGGGTGAGTTCGGGCATGGCCGCGGCAATCTCCCGGCGAACTTCCGGGCCGACGGACGACAGGATTTCGGCGATTTCTGCGCCCGCTGCTTCCGCCATGTCGGGATCTCGGGCCGCGCGCTCCAAGAATGTCTCGAACTGGCTTGGCAGTGGCGGCGCGGGCCCGCTGGGGGGCGTGGTGGCGAGCTCCACCCGCTCCAGGAAAAGCCGGTCGCCGGCAAGACCGGTGGCGATGAACTGAGCTTCCTCCAACAGCGATTGGCGGCGGGTTTGGAGCGAAAAGTGGGATGGTGTCTCACCGGTGAGGACGAGGCGCACCACCGAAAGGTCCGCGGTCGCCCGTTCCGCAATGCTCTCCAGCGCAGCTTTCATGGCATCAGCCGGGGCGGCGCCTTCGCCAAGGTCGGCCTCCTCGCGGTACCAGGTGAGGAAGGAAAGGGGGAGTTGCGACACACTCGCCTTGCCGTCCTCAATGATGCCGTAGACGGCGCCTTTCTGACCGGTTTCGCCCACATGCCGGCCCTGAAGCACGCCGCAGTAGGCGATGGTGCCGCCGGCGACCGCAGCGGCGTCGTGTACCACCTCGAAGGAGTGGACATGACCGAGGGCGAAGTAGTGGTAGCCCTTCGCCAAGAGGTGAGCCGGCTCGCATGGAGCGTACGGAGCGTGGCCGGGTCTACCGTCCAGGCTAGTGTGCAACAGACCAATATTGATGCAGCCCGGCACCGCTTGCGGATAGGTGAGCGCAAGGTTTTCGCTCACCTCCCGCTCGGGGTAGCTCATGCCGTGGATCATCGCCTCCCCCCACTGGATCGAGGATGGACGATCGCTGCCGAAAAGATGAATGGCGTCGATATTGCGGATCTGAGCACTCACGAGGCTTTGGGCATCGTGGTTGCCCAGAACGGCAAATACTCCGATGCCCGCCGCCTTCAGCCGGCCGGCCTGCTCCTGGACAAAAAGGCCGGCGGAGACGTCGCGCCACGTCCCGTCCCACAAATCACCGGCGATGAGAAAGACGTCCACCTTTCGCTCGATGGCCATATCGACGAGCGCGGCAAACGCCCTGCGCGGCGCGCTGGCGATCTTGGTCGTGCGCGCG
Organism: Pseudomonadota bacterium; assembly: GCA_039189655.1. Lineage (GTDB taxonomy): Bacteria > Pseudomonadota > Alphaproteobacteria > Rhizobiales > Amorphaceae > Acuticoccus. The sequence goes on from JBCCYN010000034.1 coordinate 30,170, forward strand.
TCGTTGAGCCGCGAGAGCCCGGAAAGTGGGCTATCCAGATGCAAATCGCCGGTGTGAATGAAGCTGAACGCCACGCGCCAACACCCCCGCCGCCATGGTCACCCATCTTCGGCCGCGCGAGAAGGCCACACGTTCCCGATTCACAGCTCTAGCGCTGCCTTCGCCGCCGCAAGAGAACGCATCGCAACCCACAAGCCCGCTGAGAGACTTTCTATGAGAGGGTTTTTTGACCGCGCTGCTCGTTGTGGCTTCTTTTCCTCATCCCGGCACACCGCGCGCTCGCCATTCGCACTCGACGCGCACTCACCCAATGATGGGATCGGCGGAGCGGGCACCGGACAAATTGATCGGCGCATCGGTCGACCACGCCGGCGACGCCAGAGAAACTGCTTACCAGCGAATACTATTTGCGCCGGTGCACCATACGCGCCGCCGCGGATGGACTTTTGATGTCGATCAACAAACGCACCTGCACCCAGATTTTGAGATGGTTCAATTGAACCACGGGGCGTTCCGTAAAATCTAGCTAAGTCATTGATTGTGATGGTGGGCGCGACAGGGATTGAACCTGTGACCTTTCCGGTGTGAACGGAACGCTCTCCCGCTGAGCTACGCGCCCTCGGCGCGGTCCTTTACGCCTTCGCTGGCTCTGAAGCAAGGGGAGCGGCTGCGGCGCGGCGCAGG
>JBCCYN010000035.1:0-29598 GCA_039189655.1 Pseudomonadota bacterium
CCGAAGATGGGTGAGCTTGTCGACGATTTCTGTTTCATTCATTCGCTCACGACGCAGACGAGTGCTCACCCACAAGGTTTGGTTCCTTCACAGGCTTTTTTCGGAGCGGTGGCGAGACTGACGACAAAATCCGCAATGGCGCGGCCGAGCGCCAACCCGGCGATGCTATCGACGGGGAAATGGACGCCGGCAACGGTGCGGTTCGTGGCGATCCGCGCCGCTTGGGCGAGGAACATCTGTTTCACTTCGCGGCTGGCATCGATCAACTCGGCGAGGACGAGCGCAATGGCGAACGCCTGCGTGGCATGGCCGCTCGGCAGCGCGGAGTGGCCGGGCGAGGGGATCACCGGCTGGATTTGCGGCGAATAGGTTTCCGGGCGTTTTGATGCCAGGGCGTTTTTCACCATCATCGCCACCTTGGCGCAAAGCTGCGTGACCAAAGTCAAGATGTGGTTGGTGTGGGCGTGGCGCTCACCGTCCAGCCCAATAATGTTGCCGTAAAACGCCATGGGAAGATCGATCTGCGTGATGATCTCCCCAAGCCGTTCCGCCCGCAGATCAGCGTATTCCAGGACAAGCCGGGTCTGTTCTTGGAAGTCTTCTTCTGTCGGCCTGACAAATTCAGCAAGTTTATGGTAAGTATCGGGGGTCGGCTCGCCATCCATTTTTTCCGGCTGCTTTACGTCACGGTAGTAGAGCGCCGCCGTCGGCTGATCCTTGTAGTCAGTGTTCGTCGGCCAAGAAAAAACCGCGAGCCGGCCGAGGAGATCGGCCTGCATGAGGAGCGTGCGCACCTCGCACGACCAATAGGCCATCGTGGCATCTTTGCCAGGAGTAAGCTGCGTTGGGATGGTTGGATTCTGCGGGAAGCCGACGATCCCATCACGCGCGGTCAGCAACGACGTAGTCACACCGCCATAGGACGAACCACTGACCGGTGCCACATGCCCCGTGTGTCCGGTATGTCCCGTGTGTCCAGTATGTCCGGTGTGGCCAGTATGTCCGGTATGGCCCGTGTGACCAGTCATTCCTTCCCCCCATGGTATAGTTCAGCAATCGGATCCCGGCAGACCCGGAATCAATACAAGTTGAGTCCGCAATCACCGATCGGGAATTCCAGCAGCCCTAAGTGCCTTCCCATAAGACTCAGCGATGTTTGACATCGATCCAGGATTTGTCTTCAAATACTTTTGAACAGTAAAATCTGGATCGTACTTCAGTATTTGCTCTGCGGTACTCTTCGCTTCTTCATGTCGCCCAACCATTTCGAGGGCATATGTACGTACCCGAAGAGTTGATGCATACCGAGGATGTGCTTTGAGAGATCTTTCTGTGAGCCTCAGGGCTTCACCATAATTACCATGCACCGCATGGGCACCGGCAGTGATAGAGTCAAAGAAGTATCTATTCGGATCTAGCGGCGAAAGGAAGCGTGCCTTTTCAGTGTTTTCAACCGCGTTTGCGCCGTCACCCATAAATGAGAACAGTACACCCGTAAGAAGCCATGCGATTGCATGGTTCGGATCGTGTGACAAAGCTTCTTCGTGCCGCGCAAACGCCTCGTCGAAGTTCCAAAGGTGGTGGCGGACGAATCCGCTCATGGCCAGTGAGAAGGGGCAGGTTGGATTTCGATCTAGTGCTTCTTCGCCAGCGGCGTAGGCTTTCTCAATGTCTTGCTTGGCATCAATGGTCCATCCTTGCTTGACGCTCAAAATGTACCAACGGGCAAGCCAGGCGCGAGGGATGGCGTGGTTTGGCTCGCGACGGATCACCTCCTCCAGACACTCGCGCCCCTTAGCGAAGCTGCCGAGGGCGAGCCGGTGGATAAGAGTGATGCCCGCCATCAAGAGGCGGTGGGTGTCTATGTCACGAACACTCTGATAAGCGAGCGGCGCCAGGGCCTCGTTGAAGATCGCGCTATTTATGGCATCTGCCACATCCTGGACAACGCCATCACCGCCGCCAAGAAAATCAGCAAGTTTCACACTGTATTCGCGGGTCCAGCGCAGCTCGCTGGTGGCCATGTCGACAAAGTCCACATCGAGCCTAAACGTCTCGCCGGAAAGGCGCACGTGGCCGTAGACCACGTAGTCGACGCCCAGCAGCGATTTTACTTGGGAAAGGTCTGCACTGCGCAAGGATTCGCTACGCGCCGAAAGATGGGAAATCACCTGCAGGAAAGGGGAGCGCGACAGGCTGCGCGTGACGTCCTGAGCAATGGCGTCCCCCAGGTGCGAACCCTGGCCGACGGTGTCCATCCCCGCAAACGGCATGACGGCAACCACCGGCCGGAGCCTGTCGGAGCGAGGTGGCAAAGGCTTTTGAACATCGGCGGGGGAGGGCTGAAGTAGCCCGCTGAACGGCGCCGGCGCGCCACCTTTCGGCACGGTCGTCAATGGGATCGGCGCTGGTTTGCTGCTGGTCCCGTCGGTCCCTTCCGCGGCGTCACTCACCGCAGCCCGCTGGGCGCGCAGCCAGTCTTCAAAGCCATCCTCGCGGATGTCGATGCCCTCCAGCAGCTCACCGTCGGTGGGGCTTCCCACCAACACCAGGCAGTCGGTCCGAAGCCGGATGGTTTGCTGGGTGATGAGAAAAATGCTCTCGGCAGCAGGGCCTAGTATGCGGCGCAACGCGCTCAATGCCTGACGCAAGCTGGCCCGACCATGGGTTTCGCCGGAGCGACCCCAGAGTATTTCCTGGAGCCAGCTCCTGGTGCGCTTGCCGTCCGGTGCAGTGGCAAGAAGTGCCATAAGGGCCTGCGCCTTCGCGCTGCGCAGATCGATCTCTGCGCCGTCGCTCCACCACAGACTAAAAGAACCATAAAGCCGAATATTCAGTCGAGCTGCTTGGTGGGCCAATTTTTCTTCTCCGCGAAGGTACCCAACGCCTTTGCCCGCTTGGCAGATTGCCTAGCATCGTGATGGTATGACTTAGAAAATCCGGGTGGGGAAGCGCGTTCACATTTTTTTTGCGCAGTTCTGACATATTCTACTGCCTGTGGTTGCGTGGGCAGCGTTGAGCGATCCTGGGTCGAAACGAGGCCGACCTTCGATCCGAGAAGCGTTCCGCCGTCCTTTGCAGAAAAGCCTATGAGGTGGCAGTGTCCGCCCGCGCAAGGCGAGACCTTGCGATATCCAAAGAGGCGAAAGTGGGCAGAGCGAAGTTTGGCTGCGTCTTGCAGCGGCCAGCGAAACCGCGTGGTTTTGCGCGGGTGGACGTATCGAAAGTGGACGGCAACCGTTGTGGTGGGACGGCAGGATGAGGGGTCTTCAGGGAGGGACCGCCATCGTGACGGGCGCGGCGCGTGGGATCGGCCGGGCCGTCGCCCAGCGCCTTTACGATGAGGGCATGCGCGTCATGCTCGCCGATGTGGACCAAGCGGCCGGGCAACAAACGGCCCACGAGATCGGCGAAGAAGACAAGGTGCGCTTTACCGAGTGCGACGTGTGCGAAAAGCTCGATGTGCGCAACCTTCTTGCCACCACCACGGATGCTTTTGGTCCGGTCGCCGTCCTGGTGAACAATGCGGCGGTACTTGGGGGCGGCGAGTTTTTGAAGTTGAAGGAAGACGACTTCGACCACGTTCTTCGCGTCAACTTGAAGGGAGCCTTTTTGCTTTCCCAGGCGGTGGCGAAGCAGATGGTCAAGGAGATCGAAGACGGGCGGCCAGCGGGCTCCATTGTCAACATCAGCTCGGTGAATGCTATCTTCGCCCTTGCCGAGGAAATTCCCTATTCGATTTCCAAGGCGGCCATCGCCCAGCTCACCAAGGCATCGGCCCTTGCCCTTGCGCCTTACGGTATTCGCGTCAACGCGGTCGGTCCCGGCTCTGTGGAAACGGACGTGATGGCAAATCTTGCCAAGAGCCCGGCGGCCAAGAAGGCGATGCTCTCCCGCACGCCCCTCGGGCGCATGGGGGAACCGCAGGAGATCGCGTCCATCGTCGCATTCTTGGCGTCGGAGGACGCCAGCTATATTACCGGGCAAACGGTCTACGCTGACGGCGGGCGCCTTCCGCTCAACACGGTGGTAGCGGCGGACTGAGCGGCGGCGCGCCGGTCAAGCGGCGGCATCCGCGATGCGCTTGGGCTCACGGTTGCCGCGACTGGTGCTCCGGCCCAGTCATCGCCGAGCGCAAGACTCTAGCCGCCGTGGTGGTTCAGCTGGTCCAGGCTAGAGATCGGCGGGCGCGGGTAGGACTGGGCCTTCGGCGCAAGCTCGGTCTTTCCCTTCAGATGTCCCGCGGCCCATTTGATCAAAGCCATGTATTCGTCCGGCGTGTCGATGTCGCCCCGTAGCGCCACTCTTCCGGCAGTTACATTGCGCTTTTCAAGGCTCTTGCGATGCTTGTCGTTTTGCGGGAGCGCGACGCTGAGATGGGCGAGACGATCGGTAACTTCGTGTTCGGCCTTGAACATGAGCCGGGTCGCTGGGTCATCATAGACGCTCTTTGCGTAGTCACGCCCAATGTTCGGCAGTGCGTTCCAGGGATCGCTTGGCCTTGCCGGGTAGACCGACAGACCTGTGCCGCTCATGCGCACTCGCTGTTTGTGAAGTTTTGGGGCTTTGGTGATCGCCCAGATCGCCCAGATATCGCGCTCTATGTTTTCGCGCATTTCCGCCGTGCGGATCAATGGATTGTTGCCCCAGTAATGGATGCGGTGGCGCAGAAGGTTGGTAAGCCGCACAAGAAAATCTTCCACATGGACCTTCGCCTTGGAAACGCTGCCGTTCGCGGGCCGCAAAAACATCCGGTCGCACCACTCCTCCGAAGCCCTGTCGATGAGAAAATGGAGGACGCCAGCCCCCTTGTTGGCCGTGGTGCGCCACGCTTTCTCAAGGTCCTTTTCCATGCGCTTGATGGTCGTAAAGTCGTTATGCATCTCGTTCAGCGCCGAAAAATAGTCCGGACTGTTGCCGCCAACGGCCGTGCCAACCACCTGGATGCCGCCCTTGTCTTCGAACTGCTCAATGACTGAGCCGACGAGCTGACCGAGCTTGTGATTGTAGTTCAACCTCGACATATCGGCGCCCCTGAAGACGTCGCCGACCTTGAGGAACACGCGTTCTTTCTGGAGGCTGCGAAAACGGTACCCGATCTTTGCCTGAACGGCCGACGAAAGGAAGCCGAAGGCGACGCCGGTGCCAATTCCGAGCACCAGTTGCAGGATCGCCTCATCGCGAGCGTCCTCCGCCTTCTTACGCAGCCGTGCCGCCTCCAGAACGCCCCGCCACTTGCCCTGGGCTTCGGTGGCGAGCAGAATCAATTCACCGTTTGAATTACCCCACTTCACCATTTGCGAGTTGTAGTCGGGTATAATTTTGTCTCGGAACTTGTTCTTGAAATGGTCCATGACCGAGTTTCTTTTTGCGAGCGAACTCATTATTTTCTTCACCAATCTTAATACTATGGATCAACAGTGACCTGCTGCGGACGCAACAGGCGCTTGCGTTGTCGTTCGGTTGAAAAAGGTGCGACACTTTGTGCCGCGTCTGACAGTGCGGCATGTCGGCTCGAATGGCGTCGATTTTAGTGCTGCCGATCACGCTAGCGTGACGTCAGGGGTGATCCATATCACCGAAAAATCAAAGAAATTCCGAATCGCGTAGGTTTGATTGGCAGTGAGATTGCGGCCGAAATTCTCAGATGGCGCCGAGGGCGGCGAAGCTCGTTTCGGTCTGGGCGCCAATGATGATGTGGTCGAGGAGCGCCACTTCGATGGACTTTAGCGCCAGTTGCATTTGCTCCGTCATGGCAAAGTCTTGCCGCGAGGGCGTGGGGTCGCCGGAGGGGTGATTGTGCACCAGGACGACCCGCGTTGCGTTGTGCTCCAAGGCGCGGCGCGCCACCTCGCGGGGGTAGGCCGGGGTGTGGTTCACCGTACCACGGCCCTGGGCCTCGTCGGCGATGAGGCGGTTTTGGTTGTCGAGGAACACGGCGCGGAACTCTTCCACGTCGAGGTGGCCCATGGTGGTGCGAAAATAGTCGATCACCGCCTGGGTGCCGCCAAGCACCGGGCGCTCCACCACCCGAGCCTTCGCGAGGCGCTGAGCCACCGCTTCGCCCAGTTTCAGTTGGTGGCAGATTTTTTCGTCGATGGCGGGATGGCGCTGGAGCGCTTCGCGGGACGCGGTCATCAGCCGCTCAAAGCTCCGAAAATCCTCAAGAAGCTGTTTGGCGAGCGGTTTGACGTCCACCCGCGGCACCGCGTTGAAGAGGATCATCTCCACCAGCTCGTAGTCCGGCAGGCCGTCCGCGCCACCCTTGGCGAAGCGCTGGCGTACCCGCTCCCGGTGGCCCCAGTAGTGGGGTCTACCTTGCTCGAGCCGCCGATAGGTGTTGGCGGGACGGGAGCGAAAATCTTCGCGTGGGTAAGCGGTGGGGATGTCGTTGGGGTCGAGGGGAGGTGGCTCCGGTAGCGGCTGGGCGCCCTGCTGCAAGGCACCCTCGAAGGAGGCCATCACGCCATCCTCAAGCCGGTATCCGCCGCTGTCGCTGGCCATCGCGCGCCCCTGCCGTCGCATTCGGCGTGCAGTTTAGTGCATAGTCCAGAAATCGCAATCTTAAATTGCTAGCTGCTGAAGGTTAGCGCCAAAAAGGGCCCTCGGCTTCTAAGTCGCGCAGGAGGGTTTGGGCACGGGTCCACTCCAGGTCTGCCTTGGCACTGGTGGCGCCCAGAAGCCAGCCGGAGGCGCGCTGGATGGCAAGGTTTTCGGCACCGGGGGAATCTGGCGCCGAGAGCAGGCCGCGGATCACGTCCATATCGCTGAGGCTTCCCAGCACGTTTTGGAGGCGGCGCAGGCGCTTGACGTAGGCCTTGACGCGTTTTTCGCGGAAGACGGGGCCGCAGAACTCGATGACGTAGCGCAACGTTTTCAGCCGCTTGCGCAGTTCGTGGCGCTCTTCGATGGAGAGCCTAGAGAGCCGCTTGGTGAGTTTTTTTGCGCGCCTTTCGTGGCGGTCGAGGACGCGGATGGCGGCGTTTTTGAAGGGCTCCGCGAGGCGGCGGGTCTGGTCGCGGTCGTGGTTGACGAGCCAACCGCGGGTTTCCACGAACCGGGCAAGGCTCATGAGAAACGACTGGATTTCGTCTGCTGCGAGGGTTTTGCGCAGGTGGGCCCGCTGGGCGGCGGCCCGATGGGAAAGGGCCTCGGCGAGAAGGGCGAAGCCGGGTTCGTCGCGGTGTTCTTCGGCAAGGGGGAGCACCATCTCGCCGTGGGCCACGTCCAGGTCGCGCAGGGTCCCGACAAGACGGCCCATATCGCGGGCACCGGTGTGGATCTCCGCTAGTTTTGGGGTGCCGAAGGCGTCGTTAAAGATGGCAAGGCCGGAGCGCAAACGGCGCAGGCCCACGCGAAGCTGGTGGGGGCCTTCCGGGTGATCGCTTGCAAGGACGGTCTGCACATTCGCCACCACCTGATCAAAACACTCGCGAAAAATCTCCCGCGCTGCCTGCTCGGTGGTGAAGTTGTGTTGGACGCGCACCGGCCTTGCCGTCCGCGGCTCTGGCGCGCGCTCGGTGGCTTTGTCCTGGGCAAGGAGGAAACCGCGGGCACCTTTGGAGAGGCTGGAAAAGCGCAGCGCCGGCTCGGGCACGAGGGTTGCCGCCAGATCGTAAAGGGCGCCGGCTTCCCCCTCGCAAAGTTCCAGCTCCAACTCCTGGAGCGGCATTTGTCGTCCGCCGGCTCGAATTTCGCCCACATCGAGGGCGATCTCCACCTGAGTGCCTCGACCGGCGTCCACCCGCGAGGCGTTGCGGCGGATGATCGATTCGCAAACGGCCAACAACGGCGCGTCGCTGACAAGGCGGGCCACCTCCTCACGGACCGGTTCAGCCAGGGACTGGAGCGACGGCACACCCCCGGCGGCAGGCGTTTCGAACTCATCGGCTTCGGAGAGCCCTGCGTGGAGGCCAGAGGAAATTTTAATCGTTTGCACCCAGCGGCGATCCGCCCGTCGCAGGCGCAGCGCAATACCCGCTGCGCGGAGGCTGAAATCGGGCGTGTCGTAATAGGTGCTGGTGATCTTGCGCCAGCGCAGTCGCTGGTCAGGGGGGCGCAAACGGCGCAGGCCGGCCATGACGCGGCGCGTCGCCGGTTCGTCCAGCAAGAATTTCAGCTCCATTTCGTGCATGTGACACTTTTATGACATTGCGATGCACTTCTCAACCGATGCGGGTGTCTCGCTCGCGACATCCGACAAGAACCGTGCGCCCGTCCTTGCAGTCTTGGCGCGGCTCGGCCATCACATCCCTGCATTGATGGCTCGCGCCGGCGGCAGGGTCCCCCTTGCCAGCTAACGTCGACAGTCCCTTCCCAGAGGTCCCTTTGAGCGCGTTCGATCCCCGCTACGGCGAAGCGATTTTTCTCACGCCGCGAATTACGCGCATCACCGCCAATAACCCCGGACCGTTCACCGGCGCGGGCACCAACACCTATCTGGTGGGCCGCGAGCGGATGATGGTGGTGGATCCCGGTCCCGCCGACGAGGCGCATATCGATGCCATCATGGGCGCACTGCGCGGCCGGCCTGTCAGCCATATTCTCATCACCCACACCCACCGCGATCACGTGGATGGCCTGCCGCTCCTGCGCCAGCGCGTGGATGCGCCCACCGTTGCGGAAGGACCTCACCGCGAGGCGCGCCCTTTGAAGGACGGTGAGGTGAACCCGTTCCTCTATGCCGCTGACATGGATTTTCGCCCCGACATCGTCATCGGGGACGGCGCTCGTATCGATAACGGCGACGGGGTGGTGGAGGCCATCGCAACGCCGGGCCACACGGCCAACCACATGGCGTTCACCGTGGATGGGGACTGCCTGACGGGTGATCATGTGATGGGCTGGTCGACCACCGTCGTCGCGCCGCCTGATGGGGAAATGGGCGCCTACTTGCGCTCGTTGGAAAAAATGCTGGAGGTGGAGCACAGGCTCTATTTTCCCGGCCACGGATACGCCGTTGATGAGCCCCACAGGGCGGTTTCGGCCATGCGCGCCCACCGGTTGATGCGCGAACGGGCAATTCTTGAGCGCGTGAGGATGGGCGATCGGGACATCGCTGCCATGGTGGACGCCCTTTATGTCGGGATTGATACACGGCTGAAGAAAGCGGCCGGTCTTTCGGTGCAGGCCCACCTGGAAAAGCTTGCCGATGAGGGAAGGGTGATCGCCAAGGGGCTTGGGGCGGACACCACCTGGAGCCTCGCCGCATAAAATTCGCCACTCCGTTGGGCGGTGGTTTGGTCCACGGGCACGGTTCCGGTGGCTCGCGTACAAGGTCGCGAGTGGCCCTAAAAATTCTTGGGTGAAGGGAGACTGATGGTTAAGGCGCTGCCCCTCATCGTCACGCTTTTGGCGGGAACGGTGGGCGGCGTTGTGCTCGATTTTCTCGGTGCACCAGCTGCGTTCTTGGTGGGGAGCGCGGTGGGAGTGACCCTGGCGGTGGTAGTGCGCCTTCCCACCCATCTGCCCATGGAGCTGCGGGAGCCTGCGTTCGCAATCCTGGGCATTATGATGGGAGCGGGTGTCCACCCGGAGGCCCTTGGCACACTTGCGAAGATGCCGCTGGCGCTGGTGGGGCTCGCACTTGCGGTGATGGGCGCCACGGCGGCCAGTTATTTTGTGTTGAGCCGCGTGGCGAAGTGGGACCGGGTGACCGCGCTGTGCAGTTCGATCCCGGGCGCGCTCCAGGTGACCATGGCGGTGGCGGTGGAGTCCGGCTCGCGTGTGGAGCGGGTGGCCATTGCCCAGGCGCTCCGGCTCTTCATCCTGGTGTCCCTCGTCCCGCTCGTTTTCGGTGGCAACAACCCCTTGCCGCTAGGTGCATTTTCCGCCGCCGAGCCCGACCCGGTGACGGTTGCGCTCACCATCGCCATCGGGATCGGTTCTGGCTACTTCGGCAAATTTTTTAAGATTCCGGCGGCGATGATGGTGGTGCCCCTTTGCGTGGGGGCGGTGATTTCGGCGTCCGGCCTCCTTCCCCTCGCAGTGCCATCGGTGGTGGCGGCCGCCGCCTTCATCATCCTCGGGGCGTCGGTGGCGGTGCGTTTTGAAGGCATGAAGGGGAGCGATGTGCTTCCCACCTTGCGCACCTCGCTCGGCTCGTTCGTTGCCGCGTTCGCCGTCGCCATTTCCGTCGCCGCGATCTTCTCCGGCGTTCTGGGCGAATCGCTCGGGGCAGTATTCCTCGCGTTTTCCCCTGGCGGCGCCGACGTGATGATCGCCCTTGCCTTTCTTCTCAACCTCGATGTGACGTTTGTGGCAATGCTCCACGTGGCGCGGCTCATCGCGCTCTCGGTCGGGGCACCCATCCTTGTGGCGCTGGTGCGGCGCGGCGCGGCCGATGAAGCCTCGGAGCGGGCGCACTCCCCAAAATCCTAGGCCAGTGGGCAGCGGCCATGCGTTTGTGGCCCTGATCCATCGGCAAGATTTCGTGTATGACGTTTGAGCGGAAGCTCGCGCTCGGGCTGCGCCGCAGAGTGAGGGGGCGGCATGGGCGACGGGCAGAAGGGGAGTGAGGGCGACGATTTTGCCCTCTCCATGACCGCCTTTGTGAGCATGATGGCGTTCCTCATGGCGCTCACCGCCTTCTCGGTCGACATCATGCTCCCGGTGCTGCCGCACATCGTCGACACCTACGCCCTCGACGATCCCAACATGCAGCAGCACATGGTGACGGCCTATATGGGTGCGTTCGCCTTAGGACACATCTTTGCCGGGCCCTTATCGGATCGCATCGGCCGGCGCCCGGCCATTCTCCTTGGCCTGGGTATTTATCTTGCCGGCACGGCCTACTCCGTCATCGCGGACAGCTTCATGGCCCTCTTGATCGCCCGTGCGGTGCAAGGTTTTGGGGCGGCCGCACCGCGGGTCGTCGCCGTTGCTGTGGTGCGGGACCGCTTCGTGGGCCGTGCCATGAGCCAGGTTTTGAGCTTCATCATGATGGTGTTCATCATGCTGCCGGTGGTGGCGCCCGCCATCGGAGCGGGCATTGGATACATCGGCGGTTGGCGGGCTGTGTTTGCGTTCCTCTTCGTGTTTGGGGCGACCACATTTACCTGGGTCGCCCTCAAACTGCCGGAGACCAACCCCCGAAAGGGGCCCAACGCGCGCCCCGCCATCCCCATCGCGACCGCGGTGAGGACCGTTGTGGGCAACCCTCAGACCATGGGCTACATGGTCGCCCAGGGGTTCGTGTTCGGCTACCTGATGACGTACATCTCGACGACCCAGCAGGTCTTTGAGGACATTTATGGGATCGTAGAGTGGTTCCCGCTGGTGTTTGCGTCCGTGGCGGGTCCGATGATTCTTTCCTCGCTAGTGAATGCGCGGCTTGTGGAGGAGGTGGGTATGCGCTGGCTTTCCCATGCTGCGGCGCTCGCTCTCCTGGGGATGTCGGTGGTTGCGGCGGTGATCCTGCTTGCCAACGGGTCGCTCGCCTTCGCAGCGCTCCTCGGCTTCCTGTGCTTTGCGTTCTTCCTCATTGGCCTCATCCTTCCCAACTTCAACGCCCTTGCCATGGAGCCCCTGGGCGCGGTGGCCGGCACGGGTTCATCGTTTGTGGGTTTCGTGATGACTGCGCTCGGCGCGGCACTGGGCAGCGTCGTCGGCCAACTCTACGACGAGACGTTGCAACCAATTATCTTCGGTTTCGTCCTTTACTCGGCGATCGTGGTGCTGGTGATTGCCCTGACGGAGCGCGGAAAGTTGATGCAGCCGACGGTAAAACTTGCTGAACGATAATCGAAATTCAATTTAAAGGTGTACGCCGCGGCCCTGGGTATGTTATCTTTAGGGGTGTGCATTACGGAGGTGTGTATGTCTGCAGACGCACGCAGGATGGCATTGGAACGGCGTCACGCTGAGTTAGAGGCGGAGCTGCAAACTCTCATGTCGATCCCCAGTCCCGATCAAATGGCCGCCGTCGCGGTGAAACGGGAAAAATTGCGCGTCAAAGACGAGCTAACCCGGTTGACTGGATAGCCGGTATCTCAAAACGAAAGACACTTTGTTCTACTATAGATAGATAAGGCCGTCGCCAGTTGCTGGCGAACCAAGCGACTGGCGAGGCTTTCCACAGGCCATTCGGCCAAAACGCCGTTTTTTCCCCCGCAGGCTCACGTCAGGTTGCGGCGCGCCTCGGATGTTTCGCGAACCACCCACCCTTTCAAGCATCCATGCTGCTGGCCACGCCGAGGCAACGCGCAGGGGTTCAATTCTTCGGATGCGGACTTTGGCTGGCTGCCAGTGATTCGCGGTCAATTTGCGTAGAGCGCTCGGCCGGATGCCAAGCGTAATTCAGCCCTTCCGACGACCGACCTAAATGTCGAGGGCGTCGGCGGACGCGAAGGCGGCGTTCTCCTGAATGAATGCAAAGCGGGCCTCGGGCTTGTTGCCCATGAGGCGCTCGATGGATGAGCGCGTGGCATCAGCCTCCGAATAGATGCTGACGCGAAGGAGAGTGCGCGTGGCCGGTGCCATGGCCGTTTCCTTGAGCTGCGCGGGCATCATCTCCCCAAGACCCTTGAAGCGGCCCACCTCCACGTTCTTGCCGGACTTAAACTCCCGCATCAGTTCTTCGCGGTGAGCGTCGTCGCGGGCGTAGAGCGTCTTTGCGCCTTGGGTGAGCTTGTATAGGGGAGGGACGGCCAGAAAGAGGTGGCCATTGTCGATGAGCCCCGGCATTTCCCGGTAGAAGAATGTGATCAGGAGCGATGCGATGTGGGCACCGTCCACGTCCGCGTCGGTCATGATGATGACGCGCTCATAGCGCAGTTTGTCGAGGTTGAGGTCCTTGCGAGAGCCGCAGCCCAGCGCCAGGATGAGGTCGGCGAGCTGCTGGTTCGCCATCACCTTGTCGCGGCCGGCGTTGGCGACGTTTAAGATCTTGCCGCGCAGGGGGAGGACGGCCTGGGTGGCGCGATTGCGCGCCTGCTTGGCCGAACCGCCAGCCGAATCGCCCTCCACGATAAAAATTTCCGTGCCGGCCGCCTGGGATTGGGTGCAGTCGGCGAGTTTTCCGGGAAGCCGCGTGCGCCGGGTGGCGGAGCGCCGGGCGACGTCCTTCTCGGCCCGCCGCCGGATCCGCTCATCGGCCTTGTCGATGACCGCTTCAAGGACACGCCCGGCCCGTTGGGGATCGCGGGCAAGCCATTCCTCAAAGGCTTCGCGCACGGCGTTCTCCACCTGGCGCGTGGCGCCGGTGGTGGAGAGCTTGTCCTTGGTCTGGCCCACGAACTCCGGCTCACGCACGAACACCGAAAGTACGGCGGCGGCGCTCGCCATGACGTCGTCCCCGGTGATCTGGCCGGCCTTTTTGGTGCCGATCCGCTCGGCGTGGGTTTTCATGCCTTTTAACAGGGCCGCGCGCAGGCCGGTTTCGTGGGAGCCGCCTTCGGGCGTTGGAATGGTGTTGCAGTAGGACCGGGTGAACTCATCCACCGGCACAAAGCCGACAGCGCACTCCACCGAGCCTTGACGGCCAGCTTCCCCAGCGCGGCAGGTGAACATGTCGTCCACCACCTTTGGCCGCCCGGACAGTTGTTCGGCGAGGAAATCGGCAAGCCCGCCGGGAAAATGAAATGTGGCTTCCGCCGGGGGGGCGTCTGCACCGGTGAGCACATCGGGGTCGGCGCGCCAGCGCAGTTCCACGTTGGCAAAGAGGTACGCCTTGGCGCGGGTTTGGGCGAAAAGGCGCTTTGGGTCGAATTCGAGGGTTTTGAAGATTTCCGGATCTGGCCAGAAAGACACCGTGGTGCCCCGGCGGTTGGGTGCAGCGCCCACCGCTTCCAGGGGCCCTTGGGGCACGCCCCGGCTAAAGGACTGGCGATAGAGCTTCTTACTCCGTGCCACCTCCACTTCGAGGGATTCAGAAAGGGCATTCACCACCGAAACGCCCACCCCGTGGAGGCCGCCAGACGCGTCGTAGGCTTTGGAGTCGAATTTTCCGCCCGCGTGGAGCGTGGTCATGATGACCTCTAGGGCGGACTTTTTCGGAAAGCGCGGGTGAGGTTCGACGGGAATGCCGCGACCGTTGTCGGTGACCGAAAGGCGTCCAGGGCGAAGGCGCACTTCGATAAAGGAGGCGTGACCGGCCACCGCCTCGTCCATGGCATTGTCGAGCACTTCAGCAAACAGGTGGTGGAGCGCCCGCTGGTCGGTGCCGCCGATATACATGCCCGGCCGTCGGCGCACCGGCTCCAGCCCCTCCAGGACCTCGATGTCGGCGGCGGTGTAGCCGGCTTCGGCGCTATCGGCGCTGCTGGCCTGGGCGGCCCGGCGACGACCTTTGCGGGAAGCGGAGCGGCCAGATGAGCCCTCGGCCCCAAGCCCCTTGCCGCCGCCCGAGCCAAAAAGGTCCTTTTCCGCCATTCACCGCTCTCCTGCCCATCCGAACAGCCATAACCCTTGCGCCCGCGCAGAACATCCCCGCCGGCTGCCGCACCCCAGCGCCGTCCACAATTTAGCCGTCTTTGGCGCTGGCTGGAGCACCGGAGCGACCAGCGGATCGCCCGATGCGCCCCAGATCCTTATCGGTTCGCGTGGTCCGCGGCGCCACGTCCCCAAGCGGCGGTGAGGCGCGCCCTAGGCGGTTTCGTTGGCGCGGGCGCTGCGCCGCCGCTTGGCTTTGCTTTCAAAGCTGGTGCCGAGGATCCAGTCCCAAACCGGCCAGAAGAGCCCGAAATTGCAGTCCTCGTCCTTGTAGTGGTGGAGCATATGGTGGCGCTTCATGGTGCGAAGCACGCGGTTGTTCATGGGTAGGTGGTGGGTGCCGAAGTGGACAAACTCCTGGGCCACATAGTTCATGGCCCCGGTGGTCACAGCCATCAACCCGAAGGCGGTAGGAAAGGGCGTGAAATAGGCGCCGAGGGCGAAAAAGGACGCAATGGCGATGATCGGTGGCTGGTTGCCGTTGATGCCGCCGCCGTATTTTGCCGGGTTGCGGTGATGGCCCATGTGGGAGCGCCCCATGTCGGCGGTGACGATCCGCCAAAAGCGGCTTTCAGGCTCCCAGTGATAGATGAACCGGTGCATTAAATATTCGACGAGGGTATAGACCGCGACACCGAACACCGCGCCGGCCAGGAGCACCCAGACGGAATGGGCATGGGCCACAGCGATGCTCCCGGTGAGCAGGCAAAACGGCGTCCAGTAGAAAAACATCTTCCGCGTCTTATCGAAGACGATGAGGTCGCGGATGGAATGGTTGCGGTCCGAACTGGGGAGTTTCGTGCGCGGCTCACCAGCGGTGTCGAGTACGTCAGTCATCCACTCATCCTGGATCCGGGGCGGCCGAGCAGCGGGCTGGCGGGCATGCTGGCAATGTGCAAACTGGCACCGCTTTGTTCCTGAACACCTTGGGAGTGCCGATGCCGACGTCAAGTGTCAATCAAAACGCCCCTGATTTCAGTTTACCCGCGACGGATGGCCGTACGGTGAGCCTTTCGGATGTCACGGGTGAGAAGGGCACGGTGGTGGCCTT
The DNA here is from genome assembly GCA_039189655.1 of Pseudomonadota bacterium. Lineage (GTDB taxonomy): Bacteria > Pseudomonadota > Alphaproteobacteria > Rhizobiales > Amorphaceae > Acuticoccus. The sequence continues at coordinate 15,482 of JBCCYN010000035.1, forward strand.
CATCTGCAACCACTGCCCCTACGTGGTGTCATCTGCCCGGCGCATGGTGGACGATGCGAAGGTGTTGATGGCCGAGGGCGTGGGGTTTGTGGCGATTTGCTCCAACGATGCGGTGCGCTACCCGGCCGATTCTTTCGACAGGATGAAGGAATTTGGCGCGCAGTATGGCTTCCCATTCCCGTACCTGCACGACGAGAGCCAAGAAATCGCTTCCGCCTACGGGGCAAAGGTGACGCCGCACTTCTTCGGCCTCGATGCGGAAGGGCACGTGGTCTACGAGGGGCGCATGGATGCCGGCACCACCGGTGCGCCGCCCGCTGGTTCCCCCCGCGAACTGGTGGACGCCATGCGGGCCATTGCGTCCACCGGTCACGCGCCAGAAACGCAAAATCCGCCTGCGGGCTGCTCCATCAAGTGGAAGTAAGATAGCGGCGGGGAGGGGCCCCGTCGCCGAATCATGATGGCGGGCCTTGGCACTGCGGCACGGTGCCGTCAGTCAGTTGGTCCACGGGAAGGCCGCGGTGGACGGCCACGTAGCTGCCTTCCGACGACGGTTTCAAAAAGGCGGCAACCTCGGCGTTCTGCGCCGGGGCGGTGAGACAAGGTTTGAGGCTGACGGCAACGGCGAAGGTGTTGTCCTCCACCTTTCGGGCCCGCAGATCACGCATCAGCGCCTGAAGCGCGCGGACCCGGGCTCCGTCGTCCGGCGCGAGTTTGAACGCACTCACCCGGTGGTTTTTCGTCGATGCCAGCTCCACCGGTGCATCATCGGAAACAAGGACGAAAGTCTCGCGCTTTTGTTCCGCGCCGCCTGCGATGGAAAGGTCCATGGTGATCACCATGGAGCCGTCAGGGAACCGCACGGCCGGTGCATGGACGACCGCAGCGCGCAGCGCCGTGGGGTCCATGGTGAACGGGTCGATGCGCGAAAGCGCCGGCAAGGATGTGACCGGAACGCTCTGGCAACCCGCGAGCGCGGCGAGCGCAAGAATTGAGGAAATCAGGGCGGATAAGCGCCGTGAACGCGGCTTCAATGCGATTGGATAGGCTGCCATAAGGCCTCTGTTGCAAAGTAATTTTTTTCTGTTAAACAGAAAATAGTTTTTATGGAAAGGGAAATCGTGAACGATCGTCGCTTCTCGCGCATCCGCCGTATCCGATTGATCAGCCGAATGATGAAGGCCTTGGCGTATTTTGCCGTGGCCGCGTTTGCCGTCCTCTATCTGGTGGCTTTTACAAGCCCCGAAGGGGTGGCTGCGGTGGTGCACACAGTCGCCGGTAGGGGCTTTCCTGCCACTTTAGGCAATGCTGATCTGGCGGTGGTTTTTCTCATCGGCGCCGTGCCGTTTACGCTGTTCCTCGCAGCGGTGTTCACCGCCGGGCGGCTTTTCGGCGCCTTTCAGAAGGGTTGCATTCTTGATCCCATCGCCGGCGCTTTGCTTTGCCGCATCGGAACGCTCGTCCTTCTTTCCGAAGTGGCCGGTGTGCTCGCGCAGGCCGCCGCGACCGCATACATGAGCATGCAGTCCGGCACCGGCAGCGGTACGGTCACCATCTCCACCACAAATCTCGCCGGGATCTTACTCGGCGTGGTGATCTTGGTTGCCGGTTGGGCGATTGGCGAGGCTGCCGAAGTGGCTGAAGACAACCGGCAGTTTGTCTAGATCCCATGGCGATTGTAGTGCGCCTTGATGTGATGCTCGCGCTACGAAAGATGCGCTCGCGCGAGCTGGCCAAGGCGGTGGGGATCACCGAGGCAAACCTGTCGCTCCTCAAGTCGGGCAAGGTGAAGGGCGTCCGCTTCGAAACCCTCGAACGGATTTGCGAGATCCTTCGTTGTCAGCCGGGCGACCTGCTGGAGTATGAGCCGCAGATCCAGAGCGCGGACGATCCTCCTGCCGGCGAATCGCTCGCCGAAGGCGCCGCGCGCCTGGACAAGGCTCAGGTGGACGAGATGTAAGCGCGCATCTCGTCGCTTTCGCGCTCGGCTTCCTCGATCCGGTGCTTCACCACATCACCGATGGAAATGAGGCCGATCAGCCGGCCCTCTTCCACCACCGGCATGTGGCGAAAGCGCGCCGCTGTCATGCGCTCCATCACGTCATGGATGAGATCATCCCGGCGGCAGGTTTCTACCTTTTGCGTCATCACTTGCGCGGCGGGCTCTTCCAGCGCGGCGGCCCCTCTTTCGGCGATGGCCCGCACCACGTCGCGCTCCGATAAAATGCCAACAACAGCTTCACCTTCGGTGATGAGCACCGCACCGATACGCCGTGTGGAAAGTTCACCGGCGACCTCGGCGATGGTCGCCCGCGGTGCCATGGAAAATACCGCGCCACCTTTGCCATCGAGGATTGCTTTGACGGTCATCGCGTTCGCCTCCGTTCGATGATTGACGGTGGCGGAGAAGTTTAGACCCAATCCTAGGTCGATGCCTACCTTGGAACAGGATCAAACAGGCGGAAGGCAAGCAGGCCGGTGATGAAGCCGCCCAAATGAGCTTCCCAGGCCACCGAAACGCCGCCGCCGAAGGAGCCCCCAAGACCCACGGCCACGTTGATGGCAAACCAGATCAAGATGAAGACGAGGGCCGTCTTGTTGGAAAGGGTTTCGACGAGGCTTCGAGCTGGACGTCGGAACCGGGCGTCCATGCTTTGGCTGAAGAAGAGCGGGCCGTTGCGGTCGAAGACGAAACGGGCTGCGCCAGCCATCTGGCCCGCGATGGCCGCCGACGCACCCACCACCGGCACCGCCTCACCATAGTGGGTGAGGAGGTGGGCCGTGGCGCCGCCCACCGCGCAAAGCGCCGAGAATGTGAAGAAACGAAAGGCGCCGAAACGCCAGGCCACCGCCGATCCGAACGCCACCAGCCAGATCGCGTTGGTGATGATGTGCATGGTCGAGCCATGGAGGAGGGCGTAGGTGAGGAAGGTCCACAGGTCGGCTCCGATTCCCCCCGGCCAGGGTGCGAAGGAGGGTAGGTAGCGCGCCGGAATGAACGCGAACCATTCGAGCACCGCAATATCGGTCCGCTGGGGAAGGCCTGAGCGAATGAGATGAATGCCGGCCAAAATGGCGATCATGGCGATCACCGACGTCGGCATTGTGAAGATGGGTTCGCGGCCGGACGGACCTGAGGACGACCGACGATTGAAGAACGGCTCGCGCCCGGAGGGGCCGGAGGAGCGCCGCCTGCCGAAAAGGGGCTCGGGATCGCGATCAGGAAGTTTGGGAATGTGGTTCATGCAGCGCGATATGCCAAAAATCCCGGCTGCCGGCCCCATTGCCAGCCCCTATAAGCTGGGCCGATCAGATGGCTTTACAACCGGCCCGGTAGCGGTGCCAGTTGGCTCGATATCCGGCCGCGCTCTTCCTGATGCCGTCGATCTCCTCCGGCGAGAGAGTGCGAACCACCCGCGCCGGGATGCCAACGGCCAGGCTTTTGGGAGGGATCGTCTTTCCTTCGCTCACCAACGCGCCGGCGCCGATGATGCTGTCCTCGCCGATCGTTGCGTGATTGAGCACCACCGCCTGCATTCCGATCAAACAGTTATCACCCACCGTGCAGCCGTGGAGGATCGCGCTGTGACCAACGGTGACGCCCGCGCCAATGGTGAGGGGCACGCCAGGGTCAGCGTGGCAGACGGCGTTGTCCTGGATGTTTGAGCCGGACCCAAGAATGATCCGGTCGTTGTCGCCGCGCAGGACCGCGTTCCACCACACCGACGCCTCCTCGCCGAGGCGCACTTGGCCGATCAGCGTGGCGGTGGGCGCGATCCAGTGCTCTGCGGGAAGGTCCGGCGCCGCCCCGTCGAGCGCGTAAAGGCTCACCCGTCAGGCGCCCTCAAGGTCGATTTCGAGGATCGCCATATTGAAATTCCAGGACAGTTCACCCTCGTCCTCGTCGCGATAGAGGACGCCAATGAACTCATCGCCCAGGTAGACTTCGCACGAATCGTCCTTGCGCGGCTGGGGGCGCAGGGAAAGGGTGTTGTTGCCGAAGGTGCGGCGCATATAGGCTTGGAGCTTGGCGATCTCGGTCTTGTCCACGGTATTTCCTTTTTCACTGGCGCGCGCTGTCCCAGGGCGCGCGGGCCAGGATCGGCGCGGGGCGACGTCGATATCTTAGGAACAGCATCGGTAGGCTGCCCGATCGCGCCGCGGGGATCAACTGCTCGTTGCGCTACGACGTCTAGCTTGGGCCCAGATCCGCGAGGATTTGGTCCATGGAGCGGGATGGCTCGCGGCACCCGGCGGAGCCGACGACTTTCGCTGGCACGCCGGCCACGGTGACAAGGGGAGGCACCGCCGAAAGCACCACCGAGCCGGCAGCCACCCGCGAGCAGTAGCCGATGTCAAAATTCCCAAGCACCTTCGCGCCAGCTCCCAGAAGGACGCCGTGGCCGATTTTCGGATGCCGGTCGCCGCCGTCTTTCCCGGTGCCACCCAGGGTCACGCCTTGGAGGATGGAAACGTCATCGCCGATCTGGGCGGTGGCTCCGATCACCACCCCGGTGGCGTGGTCGATGAAAATGCCCTTTCCCATGGGAACTGCGGGGTGGATGTCCACCTGAAACACGGTCGAGGCGCGGCTTTGGAGCATCAGCGCAAGATCTCGCCGCCCCCGGTTCCACAGGGAATGGGCCACCCGCTGGGCCGCGATGGCATGGTAGCCCTTGAAGTAGAGGAGGGGTTCGATGAGCCGCTCACAGGCCGGATCGCGGTCGAAAACGGCCACCATGTCGACGCGAAATATGTCCGCAAGGCCGGGATCTTCAGCAAGGGCGTCGCGGAACGCATTGCGGATATGGGCGGCAGGGAACGAAGTGTAGGAAAGGCGGCTCGCCACCCGCTCGGCCAGGCCAAGTTCAAGGGATTCTTGGTCGAGCACGGTTTCGTGCACAAGCCCGGCAAGGGTCGGCTCGCGTCGCGCAATTGCCTCAGCTTCCTCGCAGATCCGCAACCACACGGGATCGTGGGAAAGGACCGCAACTTTTTCGGCCGATTCACTCATGGACGCCTCCTCAGGCCGCACCGCGCGTAAAGTAGGTGGTTCAGCACGCAGTGGGAAGCCCTCAGATCCCGTGGCTCGCCAAGAATTGCAACACGGTCTCCTTGTGCGTCTTGTCGCCCACCGCGGTCATGTGGTCGCGGCCGGGCAAGGTTTTCGCCTCGGCGCCAGGAATGCGCGCAGCAAGCCAATCCGCCGAGCCGGCAATTTCGTCGTTCTCCCCGGCCACCACCAGGGTGGGGATTGCAATGCGGCCGACGTCGGCTTCGCTGATGCGTTGGCGCGACGCGAGGATGCAAGCGGCGAGGGCCTTTTTGTCGCTGCCGGTCTGTTCGGCAAAGGCGCGAAACGCCGAGGCTTTGGGGTCGCTGATCGTTGACTTATCCGTCGCCAAAAGCGCCTCAGAAACCTCCTGCGAGCCCCCCACGCCGTCCACCAGCGCGCGGGCCAGGCCCGAGACGATCAACGCGGACGCGCGGTGCGGCGATTGGAGCACCGCGAAAGTGCAGATGCGCGCGCCCATGGAGTAGCCGAACAGCGTCGCCCGGTCGGCGCCCAAATGATCGAGGAGGCGGATGACGTCCTGCGCCATCAGGGGCGCTTCATAAAGGGCGCTCTCGTAGAGTTTTTGGGAACGGCCATGGCCGCGATTGTCGATGGCCACCGCGCGATGGCCGCTGCCGACGATGGTTTTCACCCAGCTGGTGTTTACCCAGTTGACCGCATGGTTGGAGGCAAAGCCGTGGACAAGCACCACCAACGGCCCCTCGCCAGCATCCAAATAAGCGATTTCAACGCCGTCGCTGTCAAAGCTTTCCACGGTCACACAACCGCCTTTGGGAGGGGCGGGCGCACAGTCAGGCCTGTTCCTCAGGCACGCGCACCACAAGGCCGTCGAGGCTATCGGTGATCCTGATCTGGCACGAAAGCCGCGAGCCTTCTCCCACTTCAAAGGCGAAGTCGAGCATATCCTCTTCCATGGGTTCCGGCTCGCCCACCGCGTCCCGCCAGGCTTCGTCCACATAAACGTGGCAGGTGGCGCAGGCACAGGCGCCGCCGCAGTCCCCATCGATCCCGGGCACCATCGCGCGCACGGCCGCTTCCATGACCGTCGCGCCGGCTTCGCTTTGAACCGAGTGGGTCTGTCCATCGTGGGTGATGTAGTTGATCGTCGTCATCGTGTCATAAATCTGTTGGCGCGCGCGGAAGCGATTTTAAGACCTCTCGCCAAGCAACGCGGCCGGCATGTTTACCGATTCGCTCAAATACTGTTTTCAACCGATAGATATAGCTGCGTCCACGAAAACCAGTCGGTGAACCCGGATTTTTGCCGAAATCTCAGGGCATCGCCCGATTAACCATAGCTTCGGCCATATCCATCGCTTTCTTGTTCGGCATAGGAGAGTATGGCATTAGCGATTTGTTAACGGGTGACTGTGGCGGACGCCAGAAAAACCAAAGGTCCAACCCAGCCAACCGTGCCGTCGAGCCCAAGAAACGGGGCTTAGGACGACCTTGCACCGGTGGATAAAAACCGGATCCGCGTAGCGTAGATCGAGGCGACGATCATGGCCACAGACCCGAACCGTTCTTCCAAAGCTCAAGGATTGGGGGCGTCCGACGCGGCCCTCAGCGCGGTGGAGGAAGCGCTGAAATTCGACCTCGACAACGCCGAGGACGAGACGACGCTGCCCGATCTTGTCCAAAATCTTGAGGCGGAGGCGGACGATCATCCGCGCGATCTCGATTCACCACAGCCTGCCCGGCGGGCGTCTGGGGATGGGGAACCGGCTGCCGATGGCCCGGGGGCGCCGCTGGTGCCCGCTAATGACGCGCCTGAAGCAAAGCCCGCAGCACGGCTGCGCCGCCGTCGCAATCGGGTGGAGGCTCGTCAGCAGGCTGCCGCCAACGATGACCGCGAGCGCTTCCAGTCCGCCGCCGCAGACGGGCGTCGCAGTGGCGCGGCCATTTTCGGCCTTGCCCTGGTGGCTTCGGTGGTCTGGGCCGGTCTTGGTGCCCTCGTCTTTGCCACGGCCGTTGCGTCCCAAGGCCTTGGCAGCTTCATCGCCTCACCGGCGGCTTTCGGGCTTCTTGCCGCCATCCTCGGGCCGATTTTCATCTTCCTGATGATGGCCATGATCGCCCGGCGCGCCGACGAGCTGCGCACGGCCTCGGTCTCCATGGGCGACATTGCCCGCCGTCTCACCGAGCCGGAGATGAGCGCTTCGGAGGGCGTCACGAACATCGGCCAGGCCATCCGCCGCGAGGTGGCGGGGATGAGCGAAGGCATTGAGCAGGCGCTTGAAAAGGCGAGCGAGCTTGAAGTTCTTGTCCAGCGCGAAGTTTCGGCGCTGGAGCGCTCCTACGGCGATCATGAAGCCAAGATTCGCGCGCTCTTTGAAGAGCTGGTGGCAGAGCGGCAAATGCTCCTCGCCAACTCCGACACGATGCGTGACGACCTTGAGACCGCCAAGAACGGGCTTGCGGCGCTAGTGGGTGATCTGCGCGGCACGGTCATACAAAGCCTTGGTGAGACCACCAGCCAGCTCGGCGCTAATTTCGAAGAAGAGCGGACGCGGCTGGTCAGCGACCTGCAAGCTTCCGGCCAGGCGCTCCTGACGAGCTTCGGCTCCACCGGCGAAGACTATGTGAACAAGCTTCTGGTGCGGTCCCAGGAGCTGGAAACGCGCATCACCGAGAGCGGCGACGAGATGACCTCGCGCCTGGAAAACCTCTCCCACACCCAGGCGGACGCGATCCAGAATTTTGTGGAAGCGCTCATCAACGCCATCAACGACCAGTCCGAGGCCACCATCGCGGCGGTGAAGTCGGCCTCCGAAACCCTGGTAGGAAGCCTCCACGCCGAAACCGGCCAGACCGTGGAAACGATCCGCTCCACCGCCGAATATCTGGTGGGAAGCCTCCAGGCGGAGGCGGGCTCAGCGTCGGAAACGATCCGCTCCACCTCCGATATTTTGGTGGATTCCATCGCCGGCCAGGCCAAGGAAATCACCGACGAGTTTGGCCGGGTGGGGCAGGAGCTGGTGGATACCCTTGCCGACCGAACCGTCGCCATGACGGAGAGCTTTGCTCACACCGGTTCGACCATGGCCGACACGGTGCTGGAGCGCGCCGAAGAAATCACCAAAGCGCTCATGTCTACCGGCGAGAATGTTTCGAACGCCATTGGTGCGGTGAACGTCACCCTCAACGAAGCCTTCGATGCCAAGCTCGGCGAGGTACACGGCGCCATTTCCAATGCTGCCGATGCCTTCGACACGACGGTGGCCGAGAAGATGACGCTTCTGGAAAGCACCGTGGCGCTGTCGACGGAGCGCATCACCAATACCGTCGAAGACCGCATGAACGTCGTCGACACCACGGTTTCCTTCGCCACCGAGACCCTCACCGGCACCCTCGACGAGCGTCTGGAAGCCATCGAGAGCGGTGTTTCGGGTGCGTCCGAAAACTTCCTCAGCATCGTGGAAACATCCATGCAGGGGATCGATGGGACGCTCGACCGCGCCTCCCGCGAGCTTATCGAGGCGGTAGAAGGTCGGCTTGGCGATGTGGACAGCACCGTCCGCACCGCCTCGGGCGAATTGATCACCACCCTCACCGAGCGGGCCGAGGCCGTCACCGAGGAGATGGTGCGCGCCAACGAGACGTTGTCGGTCACCTTCGACGCCCAACTCCAGAGCATCGATGCCACGCTCAACCGCGCCTCCGATGAGGTGGTGGCCACCGTGGACGAGCGCCTCGCCACCATTGAATCCACCCTTGTGTCCGCCTCGCAGACCATGGAATCGGAGATCGTGGCGCGCCTTTCCATTGTGTCGGACCACATGTCCAATGCCGGCGAAAACCTCACCGGCGTGGTCGCCAACTCCCTCACCCACCTCGACACGACGCTGTCGGACGCTGCAGATCGCATCGGCGGCATGATCGAGGGCCGGCTTGGCGAGATCGACACGCGGGTGGATGCGGCTTCGAGCCATGTGGCCTCCACCATGGCCGAGCACCTCGCCACCATGGAAAACACCGTCAACGCCAGCACCGAGCATGCCGCCGAAACGGTGAGCCTGCGGGCAACGCTGGTGGATGAGCGCCTGTCAGAGACCGCTTCGCGGCTGGTGGCCGGCATCGAGAGCAAGGTGGGCGAACTCGACGCGACCATTGCCCAGACCGGTTCCGTGGCGGCCAACGCCGTCTCCACCGCCACCGAAGAGCTGTCGAGCGCCATGCTCACCCAGGTAGATCAGGTGTCGTCCACGCTGGGCGTTTTGGGCGATCGCCTTACCGACGCAGTGACCAGCGCATCGGGCGACCTCAGTGAGACCCTCGTCAACCGGGCCGATCAGATCGAGGTGACACTCAACACCCTCGGCGACCGTCTGACCGATGTGATCGGCACTGCCTCGGTGGACTTTACCCAGTCCGTCGACCGGCAGGTGAACGACATGGAAACCCGCCTGAGCGGCGTCTCCACGGCGCTGGTGGGGACGGTTCAGTCCACAACCACGTCAATGCTCGACAGCTTCAGCGTGCGCATCGAGGAAGTGGAAGGCCGCCTGGCGAGCTTGGGCGACCGCATGACGGAAAGCATCAACGGTGCTTCCACCCACCTGCACGACGCGGTGTTTGCCCAGATCGACCAGATCGAGGTGTCCATCAACGTCATGGGCGACCGGCTCACCGATGCCGTCTCCCAAACGTCCACATCGCTTTCTGAAACGCTGCTGTCCCAGGCGGATCGCTCCGAAGCGCTCCTGAAGGAACGTCAGGCGCAGCTGGAAGACAGCTTTATGGGCCACGCCGACGCGTTCGAAAAAACACTGGTGGAATTCACCCAGGTCATCGACCGCACCTTTGCGGACGGCACCGAAACGGCCGGCAACTCGCTCGCGATCCGCGCCGATGGGATCGTGGAGCGCATCAGCAGCGAAGTGGACCGGGTGGCCGATGTGGTGGCCGGTTCGGGGGCCTCGCTGGTGGAGGACATTGCGGTGCGGGTGGATGCGTTCGCCAACCGGGTCGATTCCATCCACGGCTCCATGAGCCATACCCTCTCCGAGCAGGGGGGCGATCTTGCCGCGCGCATTGAGGGAACCGCCGGCCGCATCGAGAACGCCATCGTGGCGGAGGGAACGGCCCTTGACCAAACCCTGCGCACCTCCACCGAAGCGTTGCAGGTAAGCCTTCGCGAGCAGACTGAGGTGGTTCGGGTGACGCTGGCGGATTCGGCCCAGGATATTTCCGGTGCCATGGATCAGCACAGCGGCGAGATTGCTCAAACCCTGGCCCGCGCCGGCGCGGAGATCGCCGATGCGGTGACCGAGCGGGCCACCGGTGCGGCGGAGGAAATCAACCGCTCGGCCGCGAGCATTGCCGCCATCATCGCCGACCGCAGCGACGAAATCCGCGTCAGCCTCGACAATGAGGCGAGTGCCTTTGCCGCCCGCGTCGACACCATTCGCGACGCCATTGCGGGAGACCTCGCGCGGCTTTCAGAACTCATCGAGGACCGCGCAACCCCCGTCTCCCGGGAGCTGAGCGAAGCCATCGAGCGCTACGACGAACTGGTCAACGACCGTTCCGCCACCATCGTCGATGCCCTCACGAACCACGCGACGGAAATCACCAGCATCCTCAGCGAGCGCATCGACGCCATGGAGGATGCCCTCGACGGCCGCGTGGAGAACGTTTCCCATGCGCTGGTGGAGCGGGCCCGCACCATTGCAGAGACCCTCTCGGAAGGTCAGTCGGCCATCAACGAGGCCTTTGGCGCGCGTCTGGAAGAGATCACCTCCATGACCCGCGATGCGGTGGGGAGCGTTTCCGACGGCCTTGAGGCAGAGGGCTTGCGGGCCCAGGACGGCTTGCGCGTTGCTGTGGACGCCGCCCGCGAAGACGTGCTTGAGCCCATGCGCCACATCGCCGATCAACTGTCCGGCGAGACCAATGCCGTCAACGAGATGCTTGGCCAGACCATGGCCACCATGTCGGGCGAGGTGGAGGCCGGCGGCCAGCGCATGCACGATGTGATGGTGGAGGCGCTGGAGCGCATCCTCACCATGGTGGACGAGCGCACCGAGACCACCCGCAGCCAGCTGGCACAAACCATGGAAGCGGCCCACGAGGCACTATCCCAGGAAGGCGAGAAGACCGCCCAGGCGATGGAAAGCGCAGCGCGCGATGCGGCCGCCAGCCTTTCGGACCTCAAAGTGGTCGTGGACGAACATGGCGACCAGTTCCTGAACGCGCTCGCGGAGCGGGGCGGCAATGCCATCTCCGAGTTGCGGGAAACCCATCGCGTCCTGGTGGACGAGCTGGGCGGCACCCTGCAGCGGGTGGACGACACCAACCGGGCGCTTCACGACATGCTCGGTTCGGTGGGGGTCACCCTGGCGGACATGGAGGCGAGCCTCACGAGCCGCGGCGAGGATCTGAAGGCCGCGCTGCAACAGTCCCTCGCTGAAACCGACAGCACCGCGCAGGAAATGACCCGCCAGGCAAGCCAGCTGCGCGAAGCGTCCGATGCCGCCCTGGCGGACCTTTCCGCCATTGCCGACCGCATCGAGCGGGATGGGCAATACCTCGTGTCCTCGGTGGAGCGGTTCGACAACGACGCCGGCGCCTTTGATGCGCGCATGGAAGAGCGGCGCGATGCGCTTAACGCCCTTTGCGATGCCCTCGTTGCCAAGTCCGACGAGGTGGACAAGCTTATGCACGCCTTCACCGATCGCGTGGACGGGCATCTGCGCTCCACCGAAGAGCGGGTGCACGACGCGCGGGTGATGCTGGAAGGAACGCTGGAGGAAGCGGCCCGGGCCGTCACGCCGCAGCTTGAAGCCTTCCATGAAGCCGCCAACGCCGATGCCGAAAAGGTGCGCAACGCCATGCGCGCCTCCAACGAGGCCATCGCCGGCGACATGGTGGAAACACTGCAGAAGGTGGCTGGGCAGTTTTCCGATGCGACGTCGCAAATGCGCGATGCGGCGCGGGTCGTCCAGGAGGAGTTCGAGACCACGCGCACAGCCCTTGAAAGCTCGGTCCTCGAACTGCCGGAAGCCACGGTTCAAAGCGCCGACGCCCTGCGCCGGGCGGTCAGCGATCAGCTCGACGCCGTGCGCGAGCTGGGCGCCATCGTGGCACGCCACGCCGGCGGCGGTGAAGCGGCTGACGTGGGTGAGGCGGTCGAGACGGTGCGGCGGCGTGAACGCCCGGCTGAGCCCAAGCGCGCGGAATTGCGCCGGGAGCGGCCAGCCAACGGTCGCGGCCGGCTCGGGGCTTCTGAGGAAGGAGCCTGGGGCAATGGGCGCCTGCGCCGCGGCATTGGTGGTGCTGAAGAAGCCGACACCACCACGGCTCGAACGGCCCGGGATGGCAACATTGCCCAGCTTTCGCGCCCCGCCGCCAAGGCCATCGAGGACGGGATATACCGGGATCTGTGGAACCGCTTTAACCGCGGCGAACGGCAGATTTTCTCCCGTCAGCTCTATACCCTTGACGGCCAGCAGACCTTTGAGGACGTGCGCCGGCGTTATCAGCGCGACCGGGACTTCCGCGGCGAAGTGGACCGCTATGTGGACGACTTCGAGGGGCTGATGACCGACGCTGGCCGCAGCGATTCTTCCGGTCGACGCATGCGTGACGTCCTCATGAGCGACAACGGCAAGCTTTATACGCTGCTTGCCCACGCCTCTGGCCGGTTGAGCTAAGCCGCCGCCACCTTAGCCGAGCGCCGCCGCAAGTTCGGCGACGCTTTCCACCGAATGGATGGGGCGCATGCCGCTCACGTGGGGAAGGATGGCACGGATACCGGCCGCCCGGGCCTCAAAACCCTCATAGCGCAACAGCGGATTGAGGAAGAAAAGCCGGCGGCACGAGCGCGCCAGCCGGTCCGCCTCGGTGGAAAGCAGTTTTAGATCGCCATCGCGCTCAAGCCCGTCGGTGACCAGGAGAACGATGGGCCCGCCCGAGAGGACGCGGCGCGACCATTTTCGATTGAACTCCCTGAGCGACGGGCCGATGCGCGTGCCCCCCGACCAGTCGGCCACTTGGGAGGCGCATTGGGAAAGGGCCTCGTCCGGATCACGGCGGGTTAGGGCGCGGGTGACGTTGGTGAGCCGTGTCCCAAACAAGAACGTCGTCACCCGTCGCCGTTCGCCCAGTGCGTGCAAGAAGTGAAGGAGAACGCGGCTATAGTCCGCCATTGACCCGGAAATATCACAAAGGGCGACCACCGGCGGCGGTTTGATGGCGCGCTCGGTGCGCTTGGGGACGATGAGGTCGCCGCCGGTGCGCATGGCAGCGCGCATGGAACGCCGAGGGTCAAAGGTGCCGCGCGCCGATGCCACCCGCCGACGTTGGCGGACTTTGTCGCCCGAGAAGGTGAGTTGGGCGAGGGATTTTCGGGCCTGGGCGAGTTCCTCGGCAGTCATCTGCGCAAAATCCTTGGTGCGCAGTACCTCCTTTGCGGATGCCGTAAGGCGCGCGTCCAAAGAGATCTCGGTGGGGTCCGGTTGGTCAGCACGCTTCGGTGCTTGCATGGCAGCCGAGACACGAGCTGCCCCGGCGCGGGGTTTTTCCTCAGGCGCCCTTTCGTCGGAAACGGGCGACAACAGCTCCATCATCTTGTCGAGGAGGTTGCGGCCTCGGAAAAAGGCGTCGAACGCGGCATCAAACACGACGAGCTGATCACGCTTGTGCACGAAGACCGCCTGGAGCGCCGAGCGCACGTCCTGGCGCGATCGCACTCCGGCCGCTTCCACGGCGCGCACCGCATCTACGGCGTGGGCAGGCCCCACGGGCAGGCCAGCGTCCCGCAAGACCCGCGCGAACATGGCAATGTTTTCAGCGAGCTTGCCCCGGTCGGGCTCGTGGTCGGGTTCTTCAGGGGGCGGAAACGGGGTCGTCTGCACGGATCAAGTGGCGCCTCAACGGGGGTTGGGCCGGCCTAGGATGGAGGCGCGGCATTCTCCCACACCTCGCCAACCCGCGCATCCCGTCCACAGGCGTAGCGGTAGTAGCGATAGCGCAGCGGATTCTTGAGGTAGTAGTCCTGGTGGTAGGCCTCCGCCTCGTAAAACATGGCGGCGTCCAG
>JBCCYN010000036.1:0-29456 GCA_039189655.1 Pseudomonadota bacterium
GCGACAGTTCGCAAGCGATAACCCATCGGCAATCCTTCGTCGTCGAGAAACAGCCGTTCCAAGTAGTCGGCGGGTAGAACAGATAGCACGTTGCTTTCGATGCAACCCTCCGCCCATTGGAACAGGCGATCATTCATTTGAGCTTTCAGAGCATCCCAGCGACCGGTATTCGCTCCATCTCGATCAGCAAAGCCACAGAATGTCAGATTGGCTGCTTGGAGTGCCTCCAGCAGGCCGAGCAGCTGATTGTCTCCCTGACCGTTACAGACCCGAATTCCGGCATCCAAAGGGTTGCCCTTCATGACGCGCGACAAGACTTCAGCGACAAAACCCTGCTCGGTCTCTCCCTCAACGATCACCGCAACGCGAGCGAGAAAGGTTTCTGGATCGCGTTTCTGCTGCTGCTGAATTTTTGCCATATCTAGCAGACCGATAGAGCCGCTAACATCAAGGTACCAAAGTTGGCCTGATGCTAGTGACGCGATAGCAATCGGACTGTGTGTGGTAACAAAACACTGCTCGCCTGTACCAACCAACGCCTTTGAAAACTGCCGTAGTCGGTAAGGTTCAAGTCCACGCTCAATCTCATCAACAACAGCTATCTCAGCATCAGTCTTTTTTGCCGCTGCAATCTGAAGTGAGGTCATTCGACGAGTCCCAGCACCCCAGCTCGCCAGAGGCAGTGAAAGCTCACCTTTTTTTGCAAACATTCCGACAAGCGCACCAATTGAAATACCGCTACTACCCGTGACTCCCAAAGACACCGAGGATGGCAGGAACGCCTTAGATAGCGACTTGTCGAGTTCGCCAAGCGCCTCTTTCGACGCGTCTCCTAGCTGGTCAGTCAGCGGCACTTGGGAAATTGCCTGCGCTACTTTTGAACGCAAGTTTTCATCCGGCAAAAGCCTATCTAAGGCTGAGCCATAAACCAACCTTAGATCTCGGTCATTTTTGTCATCACTCGTTAGCTTCACGACGCCGATGCTGCGACGCAAACCTACGGGGAAATGATCTCTGGTTTCGTCTGGTTGAATGATTTCCCAAGCAACATCAAAATCTGTATCTGCAGTTACGACAATCCGAAAAACCGGTGTCTGCGGCTCTGGAATGTTCTCTGGATCACCAGTCGGTTGAACTGCATCAGTTCCGTTCCACTCCCAAGGCCAAAAGGCCTTTTTTCCGGAAACAAATTCAAACCCTTCATCGGGCTCTACTACTGCTTCGATTTCAAAGCCCTCGCCAGTTTTCCTGTTAAAGTAGTCCGCTTCCGTTAAAGAAACACCCGACCCAGGATAAAAGAGAAACGAAACGGCTTCAAGAATGGTTGATTTTCCAGTGTCACCGCCGCCAACAATCAGGTTAAATCCTGAGACTGGATGCCACACAAAGCTCTCAAACCCGCGAAACCGCTTTATGGTGAGCTTTTTGATCTCAATCTTAGCCATATTGCAGTGTACCACCATCTTTGAACGTGATGCTAGGAAGCCGACGAGACTGACACATGGATTATGTCGGATGGCCGGGTTTGCAACCCCGGCCATCCAGCTCCTGAAATCAGGAGTGTCGGTTTGGTTCTTCTCGCTGCGCTAGGCGTTCTTGAAGCCAGTCCAGCACTTCACTCTCAACCCAGCCCACCCGGTTCGGACCCAGCGGTACCCGCTTGGGGAATTGGCCTGCCTTCTCCAGCCGGGCTATGTGTTGTGGTGAGTACAGAACAAGCTCCTTCACCTGACGTGTTGAAAGTATCCTCATCACGATGTTCTCCGTGATTGGAGAGCAACGCGATGCTCTCAGGTTTCGACAAGTCTCCCGAGAGGCCTCTATGCTAGGTCAAAACCGTCAGATGATTCAATCTACGTGCGCTTCGCAGAACATAGGGGCACATAGTGTCGCAAGAAAAAGGGTGGACTAAACGGGGGTCTGAAATTTTGCCGAACTTAATTTTCAAATTAAACCAAGAGCTTATGATATTTAGTGGTGCCAGGGGCGGCGTCTAAAACGTTACATAAACATCTGGATTATCGGGCATTTGTTAGATAAGCCTCGTAGTGATACCCCCAAAAATACCCCCAGCTTTGGGCGGTGGGTACGGCCACGGGATCAGGGCGGTCACATTGGCCATGCACCGTGCCGGATGATGCGCAGCTACCTCTACGAGGCGGCAAAAGTCATGCTGCACCGGACGAACAAGTGGTGCCGCTTGCGCAGCTGGGGCATGCGGCTCGTGAAGCGCCTTGGGTTCGAGCGGGCAGCTATTGCTCTCGCTCGTAAGATCGCCGTCGTGATGCATGCCATCTGGACCGATGGTACCGAGTACGAAGCGAAGGGGATCTGACCGGACACAGCACCAACCCAACCCATTCGCCGAACAGCGAGCTTCCGCCTCACGCGGAAGGGTTCCTGCCGGGACGAGGGGCGGATGACCTCGGAGCGATCGTTGCGGCTTGGCCTCGCCAATGGACCACGCGGAGTGACATGGAGGCGTCCGCACCACCGAAGCCCATGTTGAGGCGCACGGCCCACCTCAGCCGTTGATGACCTTGTAAGGAACCCAT
The DNA here is from genome assembly GCA_039189655.1 of Pseudomonadota bacterium. Classification (GTDB taxonomy): domain Bacteria; phylum Pseudomonadota; class Alphaproteobacteria; order Rhizobiales; family Amorphaceae; genus Acuticoccus. Next base: position 2,556 of record JBCCYN010000036.1, read on the forward strand.
GTGCCCGGCGAAGCTCCAAAGTGTGATGGAGACGCTGTAGCTACGGGCTGCCGCCCTCGCGCGGGCAAGGCATCCAACCGTCTCCCCGCATGCGGGGCCCCTCGGTCGGAGCCTCCTTGCCCTTGCTACCCTGCCGCTCGCCACGTGGCAGGGGTGCAGAGTACCTGCACCCCTAAAGCAGCTTGATCGTCATTGGGCCGAAATTTCTTCCAGCTCCGGCAATTCATACTGCTTCATCGCTTCAACGTCGGGGGTGTAAGCACGGAGTTGGGCACGCCATCCGTCTAGCGGTGTGAGGGCGTAGTTGACTGAGCGTTCTTCGGCCAACGTCTTGCACTCATCGCCGCCGAAGATAATCGTGAAGCCACCATCGTCGTTAGCAATAAAAGATGGGCGGCTCGTGCTGACAACATTGAACTCGTCTGTGATCAGGTAGTTGTCTTCATCGTAGATTGTGAGCGACGCAAAATCTGCTGCGGGCACTTTGTCGAACGTCGCCGTATAGCACTTGTTGCCGATAGTGCCTTCGGGTGCCCAGGACGCATACATCGCCGTGGTTTCGGGGCTTAAGCCCCACGAACCGGCAATCGCGTAAGTCCATCGTTCCCAATCTGGGACGTCATTGATGTCGAACTGCACGGTATCGTACATGTCCGGCAAATTGCCCCATTCCACCAAGAGAGCATCGCGCAGTTCAGCCACGTCCGCTTCGGTTGTGTCGGTTTCAAACGGAACGGCGGAGTTGGCCCGGATCGTCATGGCGGGTTGGATGACATTCGCGATCTCGGCAAGATCGTCTGCGGTGGCGTCCGTGCCAACACGCACACCAATAATCACATAGTCGGTTTCAATCGTGCCAGCGGGATACTCGTGCAGGCCTGTCTCCAACGTGTAGTCCACGAAGGTGTGGTTCCAGTCCTGCACGTGGAGGGAAATGAAGCGATCGCCGACATCGGGGATCTCCACGGAGAACCCATCGCGGACGTCGATCACCGCAACTGAGTAGACGGTGTCCGCGTTGGGGGTAACGATCCAATCGTCGCTTGCCTTTGACAGTCCATCGAAGTGGACGAACTCGTTGAGGTCAGCCCGCGCGAGCATCGTCAGCGCAATGAGGTCAGCCTCTTTTTGCTGATACTCCATCGCGGTCATGCCGTAATCCATTGGATCTACGGCCCAATTGCTGGAATTGATGCCTTTGATGATCTCTTCGGCCGGCAATCTCTCGGCAGCGACAGCAAGACCAGAGATGGTGACAAATACGGCGACAAGAGCAGTCTGCTTCACGGCTTCACACCCAGTTGGAACTCCCAGGTTCAGGGTGGCACATGCAACAGGAACAGTCACTCAAAGCGGTCTGTACACCGCGCCCACCGAAGGCCCTGCGTCTTCAAGAGAGCGTGTATGGCGCGCACGCACGCTCGGCCCATTTGCTGCTAAAGCCGCGGATTGATGAAGTTGAGATAGCTCTCCATACGCAGCATCACGCGCCGTATGACGTGCGCGATTTCCAGTCTTGGGGTGTATATCGCGATGGTCCCTGCTGTCCCGCCAGGGAGCGCGGCGAGGGACTGGGGATCATCGAGCGCGATCCGGACAAAGAATGGGGCCGCGGAGATGTTCCGTGGCGCAACCACTGTGCCTTCCGACAAGATTTGGCCCTCAACGTTCGCCGCAATCACAGCCTCAACGCGGCCGGTAAAAATCTCACCGGGTCGAGCCTTAAAGGCGATCTCTACCTCTTGGCCAGGCTCAACGAACCGAACGAAAATCTGTTGGATCTGGGCGGCGACGGTTTTTCCATCCGTTTCGATGAATGTCATCACCGCCGTGACGGGAAAGGCTGCCACGCGTTGGCCAGCACGAAGGGCAAGCGTCGTGACAAAACCATCTGCGGGCGCGACAACCGTTGTTTGCGCAAGATCGAATGCGGCGGCATCGCGCTCGGCCTCCAGCTGACGAACTGTGGCTTGTGCCTGCTCTAGGTCAAAGCGCCGCCCGGCTGGGCTGTCCGCAAGCTCTTCAAACTGCCGTACCCGTAGCTTTGCGAACTGGATCTGCGCGTCGATCCCGTCCAAGCGGGCTTGGAAGGGGGCAGGATCGATGTGGAAGAGCACCTCTCCACGCGCGACAGGTTCGTTCGGCGTCACGTCGACGGACGTCACTTGCCCCGCAACGTTGGGCACGATCGGAACTGTGTTCACAAGCACCACCGCCTGACCCGACGGCGCACTCCATTGCAGTGGAATGAAGAAAAAGACGGTGAGAAGGATGATGAAGACAACCGTCGAAAGCCAGGTCGCCGGCTTGTTCGGCAAAAGCTTCAGCGTGACGAGGAGGCCGAGAACCGCGAGCCAGACGACGGTGAGGAACACAATCATTGAATGCCTCTCCTTCGCTCGAACTAACTGCCAGACTGGTTACGGTGGTGTGGCGTTCGATAACACGCCCAGATCATCATCAGCGGCCATAAGACGCCGCCAAACAACAGGCCCAACCAGCCACCAACCGTGATCGCGTCTGCTTGGGGATGCCCTCTTTTGCGTGCCAAAGCGCCGGGCATTCTTGCGAGCGTGATGAACGCGACCACAAAGCTCGCAAGGATGACCGCCAAAACCACCAACGCAAAAACGTCTAGAGCTTCCATTCGTGATACCGCCTTCAAGGCCCAGCCTAGTTGTCGAAGCTACTTAGGTTGCCCTGCGTAGCCTGCACTTGATCGGAAGTCGACAAACTTGAGGACCTGGGCAGCTGAAGGAAGGATCGTCTCGCCTACCGAGCTGCGACTTTCCTGGTTCCCGAAGCGATGGGGCGTGATCCGCTGCTCAAGGTTCGCAAATTGGCGAGAAGGCCCGCTGTCAAGGAACAAGACCCTATTGATGCGTTCCGCTGACAGTGAGACGTGGGCACCGGTGTCGCTCCAGAGGGGAAGCTCCCGGTTCGCCGATGCAATCTATAGAGCCGATAGAATCTATCCACTGGCTCATGGCGCTGACGGCGCAACACTTGCCGGCGGGCGCGGCAGCGTCCTACGCTCAGCACCCGCGGAGCGCGGATTCGTCGCAAATGCGATTCTGGGTGCCGCAGCGATGCCGGACTTTTCCTTTCCGGTCGCATCGGCCGAAAGGGCCGAAGCGGTTCAGCAAAGCACGACCGCGGTCGAGCTTGCCCGTGAACGCCTCGATCAACAGCGGAAAATCCGGGAGCAGGCCGCCGAAGCCCAACGCCGACAAAAAATAGTGGTTGTGCAGATCAGGGAGGCGAATGACGCCCTCGAACAAGCCCTGCGCCGCACGGAACCGCTCCGCCAGGCAAGTTGAATCGCAACCCGGCTGGCGGTCATCGCGCTCCTCATCTTCCTCGTGCAAGTTGTCGTCAACCGATACCGCTATCTGCAGCGCCTGGCCGACTTCTATGACGGACGGGCTCAGGCCTTTCGAATGCTGGCGACGTCCGGACCAACCGCCGCGGGTGCTATCCTCCATAACGTCTCGCTGAACGAACTGATGGCGGGTTTGTCGCCGAGTGCGATCTCTTTTGGCCGCGAAGCCGAGCCGCCGACCCAGCATATGATGTCGCTCCTTCAAACCGTGCCCAAGAAGTGAGGCAACGTGGGCCGGCGAGAGCCAAAGCGCATTTCAGCGACATAGGATCGAGCCACGACTCGAAGCAAACACAAGATGTCAAGAAAGAAGCGGGGCAAACTTGAACATTCCCGCGTGACCGCGTCCGCGAATTCAATCCCGAGTTGATTGGCGTGCCTCTAAGTGCGCAGCCAACTTGATCGCGAGAACATCGAGTTCGGAATCGCCGGTCATCGTCGCATCGTGACTACGAACAAGCCCGCCGATCAGCTCGGCCTGGCGGTGGGGCGCGACGCGGCCGTAGCTGTTGAAGGTGGTGTTGGTATTCTCGTGTCCAAGGTTTTGCGACCAGGCCTTAAACTCTTCCGCGGTCCTGCAAAGGCGCTCACCGTGTTGACCCAGGGTGTGGCGGAACGAGTGCGGATTGACCGGGGGCAACCCTGCCGCCTCAAAGGCTGTGCGGAAAATTCTGCGGACACTGTCAGCGGTCTTCCAGGGTTCGCGCGCGATGCCGTCGGCGCGGAACCCTTTGTCACCCCTCGTGACCATAGTGCGGGGAAATACTGGATCTTCCGAGCCGAAAAGTTTTTCGGTGCGCAGATAGTCCAACCAGTCCACCACTACCGCTTCAATCTCTTCACCCACGGGAAAGTAAAACGTCTCGATAGATTTACCAGCTTTGGTGTGCACCTCAGCGCCGTCCTGGAGCACCCGCCGCGCGGGGCCGTCGATGTGCTTCATGCGCAATGAGATAAGCGCCCCATCTCGTACACCCGTCAGGATCGTAAAAGCCACAATGGCGCGGTCGCGGCGTTCGAGTTCCGTATCGCCGGGCATCAGTGCGATCACGTGGCGGATCTGTTCCAGCGTCGGTACGGGCCGGCTGAATGCGGTGGCAATGCTTAGGGTATCACGTCGATCTGGCGTAAAGTATTCACAGTCGGCGTAGGTGATGCGACTTCGAAACCCCGGCTGGTCGGCGAGCCAGAAAAAGAACTTTTGAATGGCCTTCAGTGTCTGCGAGATCGTGCTTTTTGACAGCGGCTTGCCTGTACGGGTGTTCGTCGATGCGGCCAGCCGACGCTTAAAAGCCTGTGGCTGCGCGATGTGAAAGCTCTTGAAGGGCCGGTGTCCGGTCTCGCGCTCGAATAGACAGATCGCCTTGATCGCGGCATCGATGGTCGCGGTGTCATAGCCCTTTGCCGCCCGTAAGTATTCGTGGTAGCGACGCTTGGTGCGCTCGTTTTCAGCGTTGTACTGAGACGTCATTCCTCAAACCTTCCGAATGCACAGTTATCGGGTCGCTGCCCGGTTCAAGTTAATCGTCCGTATGCTTCCGTTCGCTGACGTCGAAGATTCTTGTCAGGCTTGGCAGATCGGGCTCAGCGATGGCCCGGTACATCATCGCGTCGCAACTTGGGCAGATGGCCGACAGCATCGGCGCGCCACAACGATTGCGATCAATTTCCACGAGGTTACCTGCGGGACGTTTCTGCGCGCGGCATCGCAGGCAAAAGAGTTCGTCGGGCTTGCACGGTGCTCGGCCGCGGGCACGGAAGTCTTTTAAGAACGCCTTCACGAGATCACCGCGGAACAGGATGGGGCGTTTGTCGCAGACGGGCTCAAGACCTTCTCTCATCCACGACCGGACGGTGTTGCGGTGGACGCTCAGCGTCGTCGCAAGTTCGCCGGCCGTATAGGTGAGATGTCCCTTGAGGTTCCTTCCCGACGGCCGCTTACGACCGGCCAACGGATGGGCCCTTTTCGATCAGTTCGTTGATATCCGAGACCCGCCAGACCGTTGTCTTCGGCCCCAGTTTTAGGGGCTGAGGGAAACGCCCTTCCTTGACGCCCGCCCACCATGTGGACCGACCGACTGGAATTGGGCCATCTGGGCCAATAATTTGGCTCAGCCGGACAAAACCGCACGGAGGCAGCCGGCGCAAAGCTGCGGTTTCTCCACATCTATTACTGGGTTTTTCACCGGCTATGGGCTTAGAAAGATTCGGCTGAATGGGATATCTGGCCAAGGCCACATTTCCTCTCGCTGACCGATGGCGGAGACCCGTTGACGGGCCTCACTTTCGCATTCAAGGTCAGCCTCGCTTCCGCAAGAAGCACGAGGGATGACCTCAAGAGCCGTTCTAGCCTGGCAGGGCTAGGGCGGCTCAACCACGGCTGATTAGACGCGCGGAGGCGTCGCGGATCCACCATGGAACCGCGGGACGACGATCAGGTGCAAAGTATCAGGAGTCGAGTCCTAACAGAGTCCATCCCCAATATTAACGGCGTATCTGTTGAACCAGTGTAATCCGTTGACGTCGCAGCCCGGCAGACTTGAGAGCCGTCAACTATGGCTTCGGCGATCGGTAAATTTCATCGGCCCACCACTGCATCAATTTCACGCGCTCCTCCCAATGCTCACCGCGGGCGTAGACGCGCCGAACTTTATTTGCATCCACATGGGCCAAGGCGCGCTCGATTGCGTCCGCACTCCATAGGCCCGCTTCGTTGGCAAGGGTGGAGAAGGTGGCCCGAAAACCGTGGGCGGTCATCTCATCGCCCAAGTAACCCAGCGAGCGAAGCGCCGCGGTCACCGTGTTTTCTGACATGGGGCGGCGAGGCGAGCGAACCGACGGGAACACAAGCAACCCATCCCCAGTGACACGACGAAGCTCGTGCAGCACGCCGATTGCTTGGGACGGCAGCGGCACCCGATGCGGACGACGCATCTTCATGCGCTCGGCGGGCACCACCCAGACCGCGCTGGCTAGATCGAACTCTGACCACTCGGCTTTGCGCAGCTCGCCGGGGCGCGGCACAAGGAGCGCCGATAGCCGCAACGCAACCTTGGTCGCAAACTGTCCCTGATAGGTATCGATTGTGCGCATCAGCAAGCGGATGCCGTCCCAGTCTGTCAACGCGGCCATGGGTTTGGCTGGCGGCGAGGCGATGGCACCGCGCAGGGCAAAGGTTGGGTCGGTCTCAGCCCTGTCCGTTGCCACCGCGTATCGGAAGACGCGAGACACGGAAGATCGCAACCGCTTGGCGGTCTCAAAATTCCCCTTCGCCTCAAGCCGCTTCAAGGTGCTCAAAATGTCCCGCGCGGAAATCTCAGTGATCGGGCGATCACCAAAATCCGCGTTCGCGATCCCAACGAGCCATTCGAGTTTGTTGATCGTTGCGGGTGCGCGCCCTTCGGTGCGGATCACACCGAGGTGTTCGGCGGCGATGGCACGAAAGGTGTTGGATGCGGCGTGAGTGGCGAGCGCCTTTGCTCGCTTGCGCTCCACCATGGGATCGATGCCGGTACCGATGAGTTCGCGGGCCTCATCGCGGGCCTTGCGAGCCTCTTTTAAACCGACGGCAGGGTACTTCCCGATGGCGAGCGTCTTCTCGCGCCCGCCGACGCGGTACTTCATGCGCCACAGCCGCGCCCCCTTCGGCGTGACGAGCAGATAAAGTCCACCGCCATCAAACACTTTTCGCGGCCGCTCGGCGGGTTTGAGGCTGCGCACACCAACGTCCGAAAGGGGCATGGCTGGGGGTATCCAAATTGGGGTATCGGCCGAATACCCCCAAAAATACCCCCAATACCCCCGGATGCAACCGGTCAATATCGGACTGAGTGAGACAAACCACCGTCACTAATCCCAGGTAATCTGGCATTAATCGGACATGGCGAGATCGGATCGGATGAGAGCATGGTGCCCAGGGGCGGAATCGAACCACCGACACAGCGATTTTCAGTCGCTTGCTCTACCAACTGAGCTACCTGGGCAGGCAAGGCGCGTTGGACGCGCGGTTATAGAAACCTTCAGACCAGCTGTCCAGCGCCCGCTAACAACTCCGATTGGCCGCCTCCGCCCTCCTAAACTGCGGCGCGCGGGCCCCGCTGCACCGGGGACGCTGGGCTCGCATCGGCAATGGGCTTTTGGACCGGCACCGCACCCCGGCGGCGCTCATCTACGATCCCCTCCACCGCCTCGCGAAGTGCAGCGTTTTGCGCAAGGAGTTCTCTGAAGGCGCGGCCGTCGAGGACCAGCAACTCCCCAAACCCAAGCATCGTCACGTCCGCGTTGCGCCGCCCCCCGGAAAAGCTGGCCAGTTCGCCAACCACTGCGCCACGACCGAGACGGATCAGTTCGGTGCCCGTGTTTACCAGAACTGCGCCCGACGCGATAAGATACACCGTGTCGCCCACCTCACCGCGGGTGATGATGCGCTCGTTCGGCACCACGAAGCGTGTGCGCAGCAGCCTGGCAATCTCGCTCTGGGCGATGCGTGAAAGCTCGGCAAAAAGTGGCACGTTCGCCACGAGGGCTTGTTTGTCCACGCTAAGGTCAAGGCGAAGCGCCCGTTGCATGCGTCGGTTGCTGTCGCTCAGCTCGCGGTCAAGGGCATAGGAAAGTTCAGCGCCGATAAGACCTTCTTCGCGCAGCATGCGGTACTCGTGCCGCTCCCGTTCCAGAGCGACCCGCTCCAGGAAACGCTGCTCAAGGGCTTCGGCGTAGTGCGGATACTGTAGCGACAAAGCACCCAGCGCCCCCTCAAGTTTGACGCGCCGTCGCTGCAGGATCGCGCGGCACACACCGGCCACCCGTTCACCAAGAACCGGCGAAATGCGTTCTTTGGTGAAACTCCTCAGCTCTTGCAGCACGATGCGGCGCACCATCAGCTTCTCAAAGCGATGTTCTAGGGCCGTGGACAGGAAACGACGGGTGCCAAAAATGCGCTCTGCCGCGAGGGCAAGGCGGAAGCTGAAACCGAAGCCGAGCACCCGAGAAGCTGCGCGCAAATACCCAATGCGCCCGCTGACCCGCGCCGCCTCGCCCATGCGCTGGGCTTCCCTGTTGAGGAAGGCCGCAACGCCGGGGCTTACCACCGCGCTTTCCCCGTGCCGGCTGAGGGCGGCCCGTTCCCGCTGTGCAAGGACCACGAGCGCCAGGGAAAGCCGAGCCTTGGCCGCCACCGGTACCCGCCCGGCCCGATTGCTTCCCGCCACCCCGCGCGCAAAGGACCGGGCAAGGGCCACCTCGCCCACGCCGTAGGTGGACGCTGCGTCCCGTACGGCCCGCCGAGAGGCATCTGCCGCAAGGGCCCGAGCTCCCTCACGCAGCTCCTCCTCAAAGGCGGAAAGGTTTTGGAGGCCAAGGAGCCGCGTGAGGGGCAGCAGCGTGATGCCGTTCACGAGGATCGTGAACAGCACAAAGCCGGTGGCAAGGGCAGCAACGAAGGACTTCGCCTCCGTTGACAGCCCGGTGTGCTCAGTGACCGCAAGGGCTAGCAGGAGCGTTAACGCACCGCGCAATCCGCCCCACCACAAGAGCACGCGGGCCCGGTGGCTGATGGTTTTGGCGAGCGCGGAGCGCGGCACGAGGGGCAAGAAAACCCAAAGGACCATGGCCCGTGCCGCAAACGCTGCGCCGATCGCCACCAGCGTGGCAAAGGCCATGCTCCAGTTCAGCCCCGCAAGCAGTGTTGGCACCAGGAATGCGGCGAGGACGAATATCAGCGAGTTCGCCCAAAACGACACCTGCTCCCAGATCTCGCGCACGTGCCGCCAGGACCGCGGTGCCCGACCGGACCTTGCCTGGCTCGCGGTGACAAGGCCGCTGGAGACCACCGCCATCGCCCCCGAGATGCCGAGCCAATGCTCGCAAAGAATGTAGACGATGTAGGGGAGTGCCAGGGTGATGGACATCAGGCCGGCCTGGTGGTCGCGGGTAAGCGCCATCAGCCCGCCCGCCGCAGAGGCAATCACGACGCCAGCGACGAGCCCACCGAGCCCGGACACGAGAAACACCACGACCCCGTCCACGAAACTCACACCGCCGGCCACCTGCGTTGCCTGGAGGAGCACGGTAAACAGCGCGATCGCCGCCGCATCGTTGAAGAGGCTCTCGCCTTCCACGATGCGCGTCAGCCGCCCGGGTGCGCCCACATCCCGGAAGATGGAAAGCACCGCAAGCGGGTCCGTGGTGGAGACGATGGCGCCCAGCAGAAGGCAAATGAGGAGCGGCTGCAGTCCCAGCGGCGCCAGGGCAACGCCCACCGCGAAGGTGGAAACGGCCACGGCAACCACCGCCAGCAAGATCACCGGCGTTGCATCGTCGAGCATACGTCGGGTGTCGATTTGGAGCGCTGCGTGGAACAAAAGCGGCGGCAGCAGGAGGAGCGTCAGGGCATCGGCTGACAGGGGAAGCTCGCTGAAGAGCGTGGCGATGGGAGCGAAGACGGTCGTTTCGCCAAACGCTGCAACGCTGCCCAGGAGGATGCCCAGGGCCGCAAGCACGATGGACTGGGGAAGCGACAGGCGCTGCGCTGCTGCCTGGACGATGGCGATGAAAACGACGATCACCGACACGGCCGCGATGATGATGGTCAGCGGGCTCATGGCGTGCCGAGGCGCTGCGCTCTTCGCGGCAAGACGTGCCCTAACGAACGCTGATCAAACACCGTCTCATCGCTACTCTACCGCGGCCCTATCCGTCGAGCACATCCCGCTGACGCCGCCGGGTTCATACCCGACGCCCTCACCAACGACACTTTTACCCGAGCGCGCAAGCCGCTGCGACAATCTCTGGTTGGCGGCCGGCGGAAAAAGCCTTTCCGCCGGCCGGTCGTGGCGTCTCGACTAGGCGAGGTGCTCTTTGAAGAACGCGACCGTGCGATCCTCGGCAAGCCGCGCCGCCTCTTCGTCGTATCGTGGGGTGGTGTCGTTGTGAAAGCCGTGATTGACGCCCGGATACATGTGCATGGTGTAGTCCTTGCCGGCCGCATCGAGCGCCTCCTTGAAGGCAGGCCAACCCTCGTTGATGCGCTCATCGAGCTCAGCCAACTGGATCATGAGCGGCGCCTCGATTTCCGCCACCGTCTCCGGCGCGGGCTGCCGGCCGTAGAAGGGAACCCCGGCCGATAGCTCCGGATAGGCCACCGCGATGGCGTTGACGACACCGCCGCCATAGCAAAAGCCCACCGCGCCCACCTTGGTGGTGTCGTCACGCCCCAGGAGAAACTCGAAGGCGGCGAAGAAGTCGTTCATCAGCTTTTCCCGGTCGAGGGAACGCTGCATCTCGCGGCCCTCGTCATCCGTGCCCGGGTAGCCGCCGAGCGGCGTCAATCCATCGGGGGCAAGGGCCATGAAGCCGGCTTTTCCCAAGCGGCGCGTGACGTCTCTGATGTAGGGGTTGAGACCGCGGTTCTCGTGAATGACGAGCACTGCGGGCATCGGTGCTTCAACGCCCGTGGGTGTGACCAGATAGGCATCAATATCGCCGTGCCCGTTGGCCGAGTTATAGCTTACGGTCTCGGTGGAGATGGCGGGATCGTCCTCAGCCACCTGCTGGGCAAGGGCATAGTTGGGCGACAGCTGATCGAGAAGCATGGCAGCCGTGAGCCCGCCCACCGTAAACTTCGCCGCCCGGTCGAGAAATTCCCGTTTCGTCAGCTTTCCGTGGGCGTAGTAGTCGTAAAGGTCGAGGAGTTCCTGGGGGAAATCCTTGGCGGTGCGACGGCGTTCCGGATTGATAGCTTGCATGGGGCTCGCTCCTTTTATGAGTTACGGTCGAGGGGCGGCCCTATCTTGCCCCATCCCGGGGCTGGCACAAATGCGTTTCCCGGCTTCCAAGGCGACACTTCTCTTGCGCTCCGAGCTCATTAGCTGCGGACCATTGATGCGGGAATCAGTGCGGTAAGCTTTTGATGTCATGCACGCTTTTCCCGCCCAATCGGATTCGATGGATGGAGACACAGCCTAGAAGCGACATCCCGCCTCATGAAGATCGCGGCGCATTTGTACCGCATCGGTGAACAGGCGCGCTTCCCAACCAGCGGCCTTCGCGCCATCAACGTTGGCCTGGGAGTCGTCAAAGAAGATGGTCTGACCGGGGTCAAGCGCGAAGGCTTTTGCGTGGTGCTGGTAGATGGCCACGTCGGGCTTCAACAGGCCCAGCTCGCCTGAAACGGTGACGCCGCGGGCAAGGTTCAGCACGTCGTAGCGTTCGCGCGCCAAGGGAAAGGTCTCCTGGTTGAAATTGGTGAGCATTGTGACGTCGTGACCCGCTTCCTTGAGCCCGGCGACGATCTCCGCCGAGCCTTTGACCGCGTGGGGAATCATCTCGATCCAGTTTTGACGGAACGCGCGGATGAGGTGCTCCTCCTCCGGGTGATTGTCGATGAGCAACGCCTCGGCTTCTTGCCAGTCGCGTCCCCGGTCCTGCTCGCGGTTCCAATCGGGCGAGCAAACGTGATCGAGGAACCAGCGCCGCTTGTCGTCGTCAGGGATGAGCCGGCGAAAGGGCAGTTCAGGATCGTAGTGAATCAGCACACGGCCGATGTCGAAGACGATATGTTTCATGGCTTCCTCGTCCGGGTCCATCGCGACACCCGCCGCGGCCGGCGACGGGGAAGATCGGTTTGACAGCTCCGCCCCGATTGCACCAGCTTGCAGCCGCAACGCTGCAATGAAAGATCGCCATGTCTGCGCCAATCCTCGCCATCGATCAGGGCACCACGTCCACCAGAGCCATGGTTTTCGACGGCTCACAGAAGATATTGGGGGTCAGCCAGAAGGAATTTACGCAGCACTACCCGCGTTCGGGCTGGGTGGAGCATGACCTGGAGGAAATTTGGCAATCCGTCCTCGCCACCGTGCGCCAGGCCCTCACCACGGCGGGTGTGGATGCCGGCTCCATCGCGGGCATCGGCATCACCAACCAGCGCGAAACCGTCGCCGTCTGGGAGCGGGAGAGCCTCAAACCCGTGCACCACGCCATCGTTTGGCAAGACCGACGAACCGCCGAGCGATGCACTGCGCTGAAGGCCGACGGCATGGAGCCGATGGTGAGCGAGAAAACCGGCCTCCTCCTGGACCCTTATTTTTCGGGGACGAAGCTCGCCTGGCTCCTTGATGAAGTGGACGGCCTGCGCGCGCGCGCCGAACGGGGCGAGGTGGTTTTCGGCACCATCGACACCTTCCTCATTGCACGGCTGACGGGGGCATTCGTCACCGATGTTACCAATGCCTCCCGTACCTTAATGTTCGATATCTCCAAGGGAGAGTGGGACGACGAGCTTCTCAAAATGCTCGATGTGCCCCGAAACATGCTTGCCGAGGTGAAGGCGAACGCGGACGATTTCGGCACCACCCATCCGCACCTTTTCGGCGCCGCGATCCCCGTGCGCGGCGTCGCCGGCGATCAGCAGGCAGCGGTTATCGGGAACGCGTGCTTTTCCCCCGGGATGGTAAAGTCCACCTACGGCACCGGCTGCTTTGCCCTTATCAACACCGGCGAGGAGCGGGTCGCCTCCAAGAACCGGCTCCTGACCACCATCGCCTACCGTCTCAATGGCCGCACCCACTACGCCCTGGAGGGCGCGATCTTCATTGCCGGTGCGGCCGTCCAATGGCTCCGCGATGGTCTCGGCATTATCGACAACGCTGCCCAGTCGGGGGAGCTGGCTGCAAAGGCCGATCCGCACCAATCGGTGGTGCTGGTCCCCGCGTTTGTGGGTCTTGGGGCGCCGCATTGGGACGCCAATGCCCGCGGCGCCATATTTGGGATCACCCGGGCCACGGGCCCGGCGGAGCTTGCCAAAGCGACGCTCGAAAGCGTTGCCTTGCAAACCCACGACCTCCTCACGGCCATGCACAAAGACTGGGGCGCAGTGAAGGACACCGTTCTGCGGGTCGATGGCGGCATGGTCGCCTCCGATTGGGCCATGCAGCGCCTATCGGACATCTTGGACGCCCCGGTGGACCGGCCCACCATCGGCGAAACCACCGTCCTCGGCGTTGCCTGGCTCGCCGGTCACCACGCGGGCGTTTGGTCCGACCAAGAGGGCTTTGCACAGAGCTGGGCCCGCGACCGTCGATTCGAGCCTGCCATGGAGAGCACCGAGCGCAACGCCCTCATCTCGACGTGGAACGATGCAGTGGCTCGCACCCTTTCACACCGGTAGGCGGGCGCAAAAGCCCGTTGACCGGCAAGCTGAGCCTTGACCGCGATGAGTCCAAAGGACGGCGAATACCAGCAGCTCCTTAGCGAGGCCGAACGCCGGGCAGAGCGTCTTATCGCTCTGATGCGCATGGGGATTTCCATTACCCTTGCCATCGTCTTCAGCATCATCATCAACGATGCGGCCCCGTCTAACGAGCTCATTGTCAACCAGCTCAATCTTGCGCGGGCATCCATCGGCGGTTTCGGGCTCTTGGGCATTGTGGCGTTCGTGCTCACCAGCGAGCGGCGATACCGGCCTTGGTTTGGCTTCGTCTTCGCCACCGCTGACGTGGTGTTTGTCTCCGCAAGCCTCGCAGCCTCGATCAAGAACTACGATGTCTCCGGCCTTTACTTGCCTGCAATGCCGACCCTTTGGGTGGTGCCCATGGTGCTTGCGGCCAACGCGCTGCGGTTTTCTTGGCGTGTTCAAGCCTATGCGGGGGTGCTGCTGGTGGTGAGTTTGTCGATCGTGGGACGGTCCGGCCCGCCAAGGGAAGCCGGCGTGCCGCAAACCTTCGGGTCGCTGTTTTCCTTCGAGCCCAACGTCATGCGCCTCACAATGGTCGCGCTCGCGTCCATCGTATTGGTGGTGGCGGTGGTGCGAACCCGGCGCCTTTTGCGCACCGGCCTCGACCTCGCCCGCCGGCGCGCGCTTCTCACCCACTATATGCCGCCGCAGGTCGCCGCCCTCATCGAAAAGCGTGCGGTGGGGGAGTTGCGCAGTGGACGCCGCCAGGAAGTGGCCATTCTTTTCGTCGATATCCGCGGTTTCGGCGCCAGATCGGAGAAACTGGCGCCTGAGGCGGTGTCGAGCTTCCTGGGCACCTTTCGGCAGATCCTGCGTAAGGCCGCCGATACCCACAACGGCGTCATTGACAAGTTCATCGGCGACGGGGCGATGATCGTCTTTGGCATCCCAAATCCCGGACCGAAGGATGCGGCCGACGCGGTGGGTTGCGCGTCGGCGATCCTTGAGGGGATTGCGGACTGGTCGCGCCAGCTGGTGGAGTCCGGCGCACCTCCCGTTGCGGTGGGCATCGGCCTTCACATGGGAGAGGCGTTTGTGGGCGCTATCGGTGACGATGAACGCCTTGAGTTCAGCGTGGTTGGCGATGTGGTGAATGTGGCGGCACGTATGGAAGAGGCCACCAAGACGGTGGGATGTCCGGTGGTCGCCACGGCCGAGATCGTTATGGCAGCAGGTGTGTCACGCCGCAGTTGGCGTGCGCTGCCGGACCTTGTGGTGCGTGGCAAGAATGCGCCCGTGGCCGCTTTTGCACGCCGCGATTTGCAGCTCAAAGCGTCTTGATGCCGGTTGGCTGCGGACCATCCCAAAAATTCCGCTGTAGGCGCCTTCTAAGCTAAAGGAGCGTCACCCTGTCGCCTTCAAAGACCGCGAAGCGGTCTTGGGGCGCGGCGATCCTCGGCACCTCGTGCCAGGGCGTTCCGGTGAGGTGGCCGTGGAGCACGCGAAAGACGCCACCGTGGCTCACAGCAACGGTGTCCTGCGAAACGGTGGAGAGCCACTCGCCAACCCGATCGGCAAGGTCTCCGTAGGTTTCGCCGCCGGGCGGCCTAAAACTCCATTTGTCGCGCTTTCGCGCTCGCACCAAAGGCTGGGCCGGGCCCGCACTGAGTTCCTCATAGGTGAATCCAGACCATTCACCGAAGGATATCTCTTTCAACCTTCCATCCACCGGGAACTCGCCGCTCAGACCCAGCTTGGCGCGAACGATCTCCATGGTCTCCATGGTCCTGGCGAGGGGGGAGGCCACAAACGTCAACCCGTCCGCCGCTATGGCATTGGCTTCAAGCCACGCTTTCATGGTTTCGCCGTTGCGGGCGGCCTGGGTGCGTCCGGTGGCGTTGATAGGAATATCGAGCTGGCCCTGCAGGCGCCCCTCGTTGTTCCAGTCCGTTTCGCCGTGGCGCACGTGGATGAGGCGCACGCCGGAGGGCAGCATCACGCTTCGCCGCTGCCCGTGGCCTTTGCAATATCAGGCGCGTCCACCGCCTTCATGCCCACCACATGGTAGCCGCAATCCACGTGGTGCACCTCGCCGGTCACGGCGGCGGCCAGGGGTGAAAGCAAATAGGCAGCCGCCCCACCCACCTCCTCGATGGCGACGGTCCGACGCATGGGGGCGTTGTACTCGTTCCACTTCAGAATATAGCGAAAATCGCCAATACCCGATGCGGCGAGGGTTTTGATGGGGCCTGCCGACACGGCGTTCACCCGGATGCCCGACGGACCAAGGTCGGCGGCAAGGTACCGCACCGACGTTTCCAACGCGGCCTTGGCAACGCCCATGACGTTGTAGTGGGGCATGACTTTTTCGGCCCCGTAGTAGGTGAGGGTCAGAAGGGAGCCGCCGTCCGGCATGAGCGGTTCGGCCCGCCGTGCGATATCCACAAATGAGTAACAGGAGATCGAGAGCGAGTTCGTAAAATTCTCCGCGCTCGTCTCCACGAAGCGTCCGGTGAGCTCGTTCTTGTCGGAAAACGCGATGGCATGCACCAAAAAGTCGAGTCCGCCCCACTCCCGCTTCACGGTGTCAAAAACGGCATCCAGCGACGCCGGCTCCGTGACATCGCAGTGCCCCGCGATCACGGCGCCCAGCGAGGTTGCCAGCGGTTCCACGCGCTTTCTCAGCGCATCGCCCTGGTAGGTGAGCGCCAGGTGCGCCCCTTGTTCGTGGGCAGCTTTGGCGATGCCCCAGGCGATGGACCGATTGTTCGCGATCCCCAGGATCAGACCGCGCTTGCCCGCGAGTATGCCGGAGCCGCTCATAGTTGGTAACCTTTTGGGACGACAGCGCCGCAGCGCCCGTTAGACTTAAGCGTCATAGCCATCGCCTCAAGACCCCGCAAGCCGGAGCCCACCGATGTCAGCCACCACCCTCACGCCCACGGCAACAGATACGACCCGCGCGCTCCGGCACGCGCTCGTGGATGCCCTCGGCGAAAGTGCCCTCCTCGATGGGGCCGAGGACAAAGCCCCATACCTTACCGAATGGCGGGGCCTCTACCACGGCGCGACGCCCTTCGTGGTGCGTCCCCACGACACCGACGGCGTGGCCGCGGCCGTGCGCCTTGCTGCCGAGTACGGCGTCGCCATGGTGCCCCAAGGTGGCAACACGGGCCTCGTCGGCGGGCAAATGCCCATGGAAAGTGGCGAGGAAGTGGTGATTTCCACCGACCGCCTCACGAAAATCGAGAGCGTGGACCCAGCCGGCAACACCCTTTTGTGCGGTGCCGGCGCGATCCTCGCCGATGTCCAGGCAGCTGCCGAGAAGGCGGAACGGTTGTTTCCACTCACGCTGGCGTCGGAGGGATCGGCGCGCATCGGCGGGCTCATCTCCACCAACGCCGGCGGCACCGGGGTGCTTGCCTACGGCAACATGCGCGACCAGGTGCTCGGCCTTGAAGTGGTGCTCGCGGACGGGTCCGTGTGGAACGGCCTTCGCGCCTTGCGAAAAGACAACACAGGCTACGACCTAAAACACCTTTTTATCGGCGCTGAAGGCACGTTGGGGATTATCACCCGGGCGATGCTGCGGCTTTGCCCGCGCCCCACCGCTCGCGATGTGGCGTTGGTGGGGGTTTCCGATCCGGCGGCGGCACTCGCCCTCCTCGGCACTGTCCGAGCCGCCCTCGGGGACACCGTCACCGCCTTCGAGCTGGTGCCGCGCATCGGCATCGAGTTCGTCCTGCGCCATGGTCAGGGAACGCGCAATCCGTTCGAAGAAATTCCGGCTTGGGTGGTGCTCATCGAGGCGAGCACCTTTGTGCCGGACCGCCCCGCGCGCGAAACCTTGGAAACCGCACTCATGGCCGCCTACGAAGATGGCGTTGCCACCAGTGCGCTGGTCTCCCAATCCCTGGCCGAGGCCGCCGATTTCTGGCGCCTGCGCGAACTCCTGTCCGAGGTCCAGGCCCACGAGGGTGGTTCCATCAAACACGATGTTTCCGTCCCCATCGCTGCCATCCCGGCCTTCATCGAGGAGGCCACCGCAGCGGTCCTTGCCCTCGACCCCACATGTCGCCCGGTTCCCTTCGGCCACCTCGGCGACGGCAACATCCATTTCAACGTCAGCCAGGGGATCGGCGCTGACAAAGCCGCATTTCTCGCCCGATGGGACGAGTTCAACGAAGCCGTGCACAGCGTGGTACGTGCCCATCAGGGCTCCATCGCCGCTGAGCACGGTGTGGGTCGCCTCAAGGCAAAGCTCCTTCCCCAGGTGCGCAGCCCCGTGGAGCTGGACCTTATGCGACGGGTGAAGGCAGCCTTTGATCCGCGCGATCTGATGAATCCGGGTCGGGTTCTGCCACCGGTCTAATGAGGCGCCAGCGCCGGAGGTTCAAAAAAGGCTCGGCTGCTCCTCATCCTCGGCTTCCTGGGCGGAGTTTTCCTGGGAAGCGCTTGCCGGCTCCGGGTCCGGTTCCATCAGCGCAACCCCTTCATGGCGGGCGTTGGACAACCGGCGCGAGACAGGACGCGCTGCGTAACTCGCCTTTTCGGTAAGCTTCAGTGCATCGGCGCCGTTTTCCTGGTCGGGGTCGAGCCAGGCCGCAAAATTCTCTTGCCGGATCGTGAGGGGCATGCGCTCGTGGTACTGGGCAGGGACGCCCTCGGCCGCCGCGGTGAGGATCGCCGCCGTATCCATCTCTTCCCCGTTGGGGCCGGTCCAGGCTTCCCAAATCCCCGCGAACGCCATGGGCCCGGCGGGCTCGAAATAGTAAGGTTGCTTCGCCGCCCCTTCCTTGCGCCATTCGTAGAAGCCGGTTGCGGGTATGAGTGCGCGCCGGCGCCGCAGAGCGTTACGGAACGCGGGCTTTTCCGCCGCGGTTTCCGACCGCGCGTTGATGAGCAGCGGGAACTTTTGCGGGTCCTTCAGCCATGACGGCAACAGGCCCCAGCGCATCAGGATGAGGGTGCGCCCTTCGCGAGAGGCGCAGACCACGTGGATGGGCTGAGTGGGCGCGATGTTGTAGCGCGGCGGATACGCCTCCGCCTCGTTCCACACATCGAAAATCTCGCGCACAGCCTCAAGGGGCAAAGTGAGTTGGTAGCGCCCGCACATGGTCCTGACCGGCGTAACGTTGGAACACCCTAGATGACCCGAAAGTAGGTGACCGAGAGCCGCCCCAGGATGAGC
This sequence comes from Pseudomonadota bacterium, assembly GCA_039189655.1. Taxonomy (GTDB): domain Bacteria; phylum Pseudomonadota; class Alphaproteobacteria; order Rhizobiales; family Amorphaceae; genus Acuticoccus. Next base: position 21,300 of record JBCCYN010000036.1, read on the forward strand.
GCCCCAAAGCCGACGAGCAAGACCCCGGCGACCACGTTCACCTTCGCCACCGTGGTCTCGTTGAGCCGCACCCGCAGCCGCGTCACCGCGGCGGAGAGGCCGCACCACCAGCCGACGGTGCCGATGGCCACGCCCAGGACAAGTTGCGCAGACCCCATCAGGTCGGCCTTTTTCGGCCCCCATTCGCCCAGCGCACCGAAATAGGCGATGAAGCCAAAAATTGTTGCCGGAGTGGTGATGGTGAGGACAAAGGTCATCACGCCCATTTCAACCGTCGTCCGCTCCCGGGTTTCGGTGGGAAGAGGCCTGTCGAGGCCCGGCTGATGCCACAAAATGCGCGCGCCAATCATCGCCACGAGAACGCCGCCAACGAGCTGTATCAGTCGGCTATGGCCCTCGATGAAGTTATCGACGGTGGAAACGCCAAATGCCGCAGCGCTTGCAAAAACAATGTCCGCCGCGGCGGCGCCGACGCCCGCAGCAAGGCCGGACGGAAAGCCGTAGCGCAGTGTGCGCTGCATGATGAGAATGTTCACCGGCCCCAGTGGCACGGTGACGAACAACCCCCCCAAAATACCGAGCGCGATGTACGCAAGCGGCGTCAATGGCGTCGTTCTCTGGTCAAGATTGGTGGTTTCTCAAAGTTGTGCCAAACAAGTTGGAATCTTGCCCCATCGAAGTCGCCAGCACCACACAACCCCGAAGCGATTGCACGATGCGCACAAAGATAGCCACCGCCGCAGCCCTTCTCGTTCTGTCCGCGGTCTTTGCCCAGGCCTATTCTCCCGAGGAACCGGCGGAGCTGACGCCGCCCGTCTTTGGCGCTCCCGACAAACGCGAGGGCCCGGTTCCCGCGCTTGAGCCGGTGGGCGAGCCGGACGCTCTGGAAGACGAGCCAGGCGATCATTCGGCGGGCGAGGGTGCAACCGGCGTGCCACCCGCGCGCGCATCCCTCGCCGATGTCAGCTACGGACGGGCGGGCCTGCCCTCGGCGGTCGCCACGGCGCGCGACGCCCTTCTGGCTGCGGCGCGCTCCGGCGATATCGAGGCCCTTCGACCCATTTTTGCGACCCAGCAAGTGGCGCCCTTGGTGACCCCCATGGATGCGGTGGACGACCCGGTGGAGCACCTGCGCCTCCAGTCTGGCGACCCTGAGGGGCGGGAGATCCTTGCCATCATGGTGGAGCTCCTCGAAGCCGGTCACGTGGCCGTGGACGGGCGAACCACCACTTACGTTTGGCCCTACTTCGCGGAGGTTTCCCTGGACGACCTACAGCCTGCCCATGAGGTGGAGCTTTATCGGATTTTGACGGCCATTGACGTGGAGGAGATGGAGCGGCTCGGGCGCTACACATTTTTCCGTATCGGCATCGCCGAGGATGGGCGCATACGCTACTTCAGCGCCGGCGAGGTGGAGTGAGGGATGAGTGAAGATCAAGCCATCAGTCGCCTTCCGGGCCGCAGCGTCATTCGCGTCGGCGGCGAAGAGCGGCTCAAGTTTCTTGACGGGCTGTTGTCTGTGGGGACGGCCGAGGCAGAGCCTGGCACGATGCTGTACGGCGCCTTGCTTACCCCCCAGGGCAAGATCATCAGCGATATGATGGTGTTTGTGGACGCCGAGACGGTGGCTCTGGACGTCCCTTCCTCTGCCGCCAGCGACCTGATGCGGCGGCTGTCCATGTACAAGCTCCGCGCTGCGGTCGCCCTAGAGAAGAGCGATGAAACCGTCGCCGTCACCTTTGCGCCCACCGAAGGGGCCCGCGTTGATCCGCGTGGAGAGGGCCTTGGCTTCCGCCTTTTGTCCGATACGCCCATCGACGAACGGGACGACATCCTCGCCCGCTACGCCAGCGCTCGCATTGCGGCGGGTGTCCCTGATGGGGCGGCAGATTTTGGGCTGGGCGAGGCGTTCCCCCACGACGTCAATATGGATCTGACCGGTGGGGTCGACTTCAAGAAGGGCTGTTTCGTGGGCCAAGAGGTGGTCTCGCGCATGCGTCACCGGGGCACGGCGCGACGCCGGACGGTTATTGTCAGGGGAAGCCAGCCGCTCCCGCCGCCAGGGACTGCGCTCACCGCAAACGGCAAGCCCGTGGGCCAGTTAGGAAGCGCTGTCGGCAACGACGGTCTTGCCATCGTGCGCATCGACCGCGTGGTTGGAGAGGCGGAGGCGGACGGCGTTGCCCTCACTCTCAGGCTGCCCGAGGGTGCGCCGTTCACCTTCGCGGCCGAGTGAGCGCCCCATCCACCGGCCGTCGCCGCACTCGGCGGTCGCCTTCCGCGAGCCCACCGCGCGCTTGGCAGCGCATGTTGTCGGGGCGGCGGCTCAACCTCCTCGATCCCTCGCCCCTCGACATTGAGATCAAGGACATTGCCCACGGATTGGCGCGCGTCGCCCGCTGGAATGGACAGACGGAGGGTGAGTTCCCGTTTTCGGTGGCCCAGCACTCCCTGTTGGTGGAGACGATTTTTGCCCGCCTCGCACCGGCCGCGTCACCGTCCGACACTGATCTGTTGGCAGCGCTCCTCCACGACGCGCCCGAATATGTCGTCGGTGACCTCATTTCTCCGTTCAAGGCCGCCATTGGCGAAGACTATAAAGTCGTAGAGACGCGCCTTGCCGAGGCTGTGAACCTGCGCTTTTCCATCCCGCCGGATACCACTGGAGCCAGGGCAGCCCGCATCAAGACTGCCGATCGCGCGGCGGCATTTCTGGAGGCGACCGCCATCGCTGGCTTTAGCGACGCCGAAGCACGGGAGTATTTTGGCGCCCCCCTCGCCGCCGTCGATGGCCTGGAACACTACTTTGAATCCTGGCCCACAAGGCTGGCCGAAGAGAATTTCCTGAAACGCTTTTCGGCCCTCGACTCAACCGGCCTCTGAGGCGGCCACGGCCCTAACGGTGGTTATGATCGTCCGCCGTCCACCGACAGAACTTGGCCCGTGGTCCATGCAGCCTGCTGGCTGGCAAAGAACAGGGTCGCGGCGGAGATGTCTTCAGGCGATCCGAGACGGTTCAGATGGATCGCATCCAAAAGCCGAGCCTGCCCCTCTTCGCCCATGGCCTGCCACTGTCGCTCTGTGGTGGGGTTGGAGCGCACGAAACCGGGCGCAACCGCGTTGACCGTAATGCCATCGGGACCGAGTTCCTGGGCAAGCTGCCGGACCAAGCCCACGAGTGCATGTTTTGCGGCGGTATAGGCTTGCACGCCGGTGAGCGACGGTCGAAGGCCAGCCCCCGAGGCAATGGCAATAAGCCGCCCCCCACCCGCCTTCCGCATGGCTGGAACGGTTGCTTGGGCAAGCCAGAAAAAGGCGTCTACATTTGCCGCGAATACGGGGCGCCAAAGGGCTTCGTCGATGTGGTCGAGCGGTTGGCCTGCCTGACCTCGGGTGCCACCGGCGGCGTGAACGACGATGAGCGGCGCGTGGGCCTCACCAAGGCCCGCGATGGCTTTTCCCAGCGCACTACGGTCCCCCAGATCGACCACGAGCGGCGTGGCGCCCAACTCCGCCGCTGCGCGCTCGAGGCCCGCGCCGTCGATGTCGGCGACGGCCACCTCCAAGCCGGCGTTACGAAACCCTTGGGCAATCGCAAAGCCGATCCCCTGCGCCGCGCCGGTGACCAGCACGGGTCCGCTTCCAAAGGCCAGTCTCATGGAGCTGAGAGGAGGGCGAACGTTTCTGCGCCCATTGGCCGCCGACCCTCTTCGATATCGTGGATCAGATCCACAAGGCGGGAAAGGGTGGGCGTTGCGACGCCGGCTTCAGCGCCAAGGCGAACTATGGCGCCGACCTGCGCATCCACTTCGGTCTTGCGATTGCGCACCGCGAGATCCCGGTAAATCCCCGTGTGGGTTTTTGCTGTTTTGCTGTTGAATTCGGCGAGCGCGGCGATGGAAGCGCGGGCGGCATCGTCGTTGCCGCCAGGGGCGAACGCACTCGGCTCAAAGCCGTTGAAGCCGCGGGGTTTTGCGCCCCGTGCCTGCGCCACCGCCATCACCTCGCGTCCCAGAGCGATGAAGGCGTCGGTGCGCGCCGGGTCGCGGAAATTTTCGGCCATGGACTGTACCGTCAGCGCCGTGCCGAAGAGCAGCGCACCGTAGCCGAGCTTGCCCCAAAGGTAGGCCCAGATGTCATCAGTGAGGATGGCGTCGGGTTCAAAGAGGCTCAAAATCCGGTGCATCGCCTCAGTGCGCGGCCGGATGGCGCCGTCAATCTCCCCCACCACCACTGCGCCGCGGTTGCCGAAAAGGATTTCGCCTGGCCCGAGCCAGTCCGCGCCAAAATTGACAAACGCACCCATGGTGCGGTCGGCGCCGACGACATTTGAAATCTCCAGTTCGTTCAGACCGTTTTGGGCCGAAAGCACGTAGCCGTCGGGGGCGAGGAACGGCAAAAGCGCCTTCGCTGCGGCTTCGGTATGTTGCGCCTTCACGGCAAGAACGATGCGCTCGAACGTGCCCGACAAACGGCCAGGGGTGGTGGCCGGCACCACCTGACGGAAAGACGTGACGGGTCCTGAAATCTGAAGCCCTTCAGTACGGCAGGCCTCCACGTGGTCTTCCACGATATCGACAAAGAGCACATCCTCACCGGCCCGGGAGAGCGCCGCGCCCAAAGTGCCCCCAACGGCGCCGGCTCCCCATATCAGCAAAGGACTTGTCACCGCCCGCACCGTTTTAGCCGGTTATGCATGGAGGTATCCCATCCTCAGTTTGACGCTCCCCAGGGCCCTTCGAGGGCAGCGCGAGTTTCCTCAACGCCGGTTTGCCAGAGTTCGAGCATCACCTCGTCCGGCTTCTGGTAGGTGCTGCCGAAGCTGCCGTCACCCAGGAGAGCCCGACCAGCCGCGGGTGAACCCGCCTTAAAGCGCGCCATGTCCAGGGGTGCTTTCGTTCCATCGGGCGCGGGGGCATGGTCGAGCCGTGTCCAGGGAAAATTCTCCATCCAGTTGGCGTGACTACCGCCCGGATCGATTTCCTGAACTTTTGCAAAGGTGCGCGGCGCCTTCCACCATTCGTGGAACTTGATGGAAAGACGCGGGTCGCCCATGGTGAGTTCGCTGGCAAGCGCCCCCACCGGCGCGTTTCCCCCATGGCCATTGACGATGAGGATGCGGCGAAACCCGGTTTGCGCCATGGAGGCGATGACGTCTCGCACCACCGCCAAAAGCGTTTCGACACGCAGGCAGACCGTTCCCGGGTAGGCGGCGAAATAGGGGGCGAGGCCGTAGGGGATCGCCGGGTAGACGGGAACACCCAACGGCTCCGCCGCTTCGACCGCGACGCGTTCGGCGAGAATGAGGTCCACGCAAAGCGAAAGCTGGGCGTGTTGCTCCGTCGATCCGACGGGAAGGATGCACCGGTCGTCATTCGCAAGGCGATTTTCCACATCGGACCAGTTCATCGCCGCAAGGCGCATGGCTTTTCTCCCGCACCCAACCACCGGGCGCTACCTGGAATCTCAGTCTGCCGAAAATGCACGCATGACTGCGTTCTAGGCAAGTTGCGCCAAATACCCGATTGAGGCTTTGTTGACAGCCCACCATGGGGTGATCACGATGGTGATCGCAAGTGACAGGAGTAGCCATGGGTACGCGCCCGATGACGGGCACGCGCGGCACCGAGGCTGCTAACTTAACCTGTTATAAGTACGAAGAAAAATACCTTGAGAGGGGCATCGGATGAGGCAATTCATTTGGGTCGTTGCGGTGGCTGGCATTTTCGCGACCACCACAGCGAGTGCCCAGACACTTACGGTCTGGGTGCGCGGTGGACCGGAGTCCATGAACCCGCATTTCTCTGCGCTTGGCCCCCAGGCCGACGCGGTGAAGCACATTTTTGACCCATTGGTTTGGACCGGCGAGGATCTTCAATTGGAGCCGGGGCTCGCCACGTCATGGGAGCCTATCGATGAGGACACCTGGGAGTTCAAACTCCGCGAAGGTGTCAAATTCCACGACGGTTCCGACTTTACTGCCGAGGACGTCAAGTTCTCCATTGAACGCATCCCCAATGTGGCCGGCGCGACCACCACGGAGATCTATGTGCGCAGGGTGGCGGACGTGGAGATCGTCGACGATCACACCCTTCGGATCCACACCGATGGGCCTGCCGCAACGTTGCCTTACGACTTTGTCCGCCTCTTCATTGTGAGCGCTGACGCGGCAGCAGACTATTCCACATCGGAGACCGCAAACGACGGCTTCAACGACGGCGTCGCCACCGTTGGTACGGGCCCCTTCAAGTACGTCTCCTGGGAGCCGAAGGGCGAATTGGTGCTTGAGCGGTTCGATGATCATTGGCGCGGCGCCGCACCCTGGGAGCGGGTCGTGCGACGCGAAATCAGCGATGACTCGTCTCGCCTTGCAGCGCTGAAAGCGGGGGATGTGGATGTCATCAACTACGTCTCATCCGCCGATTACCTGTCACTTGGCAGCGATCCGGACTTAAAGTCCTTCCTTGGCGATTCCGTCTACGTCATGAACCTTCAGCTCGACCAGCGTGACGAAACGCCGAAAGTCTATGCCAAAGGCGGTGGGCCGTTGGGTGAGAACCCGTTCCAGAAACAAGAAGTACGCGAAGCGATCGATTTGGCCATCGACCGCGATACGATGGTCGAAATCGTGCTTGAAGGTTTGGGTACGCCGGCAAAGCAGCTGATGCCCGACGGTTTCTTTGGCTCCACCGACGAGATCGAAAAGAAACCTTACGATCCGGAGAAGGCCAAGGCGCTGTTGGCAGAGGCCGGCTATCCGGATGGGTTCTCCATGGACCTATACTGCACCAACGACCGTCTTCCCGGCGACGGCGCAATCTGCGAGGGACTTGGCCAGATGTTCGCCCAGGTGGGCATCGACACCAACGTGAACGCAATCTCCAAGTCGGTCTACTTCCCCACCCAAGCTCGCAGAGAGTATTCGGCCTTCATGAATGGTTGGGGAACCCTTACGGGCGAAGCTTCCTACACCCTTGGATCCCTTGCCCACTCACCCAACGAAGAAGTCAAGATGGGTGCCTTCAATCGTATTGAGTATGAAAACCCCGAAGTGGACCGGCTGATGCAAGCCGGCTCCAAGGAACTCGATGCCGATACGCGCCGTAAGCACTATGAAGACGCCATGAAGCTTGTTGTGGAAGACCGGGCCTTCATTCCGATCGTCGTGCTCCAGACTGTCTGGGCAGCTCGGGCCGACAAGGTCGGCGAAGTAGCGCCACGCGCCGACGAAGAGACCCTCGCCTTCTTCATTCAACCGGCGAGCTAACACCTGGCCGACATGGGATGGGGGCGGAGCTTCGCTCTCGCCCCTTCCCATCGTGTTTGGAAAGCATTTTATGGCGGCCGCTCCGCTTGACCTTGTGGGATTGATCTTAGAATCAGCGGGACGGCGACGGTACGCAGGTGGCGATACCGGTGATCTTTCAACCCGTGTTGAGACCTACGCGAAGGATGCCACGCGCGCCGTAGTGGTGGGCGGAGATATGACCGCGCCACCGCAGCTCGAAAGGCCGTGACCTTGCTGGCGCAATGACAGGATTTTTGCTCCAGCGCCTCATGCAGGCGGTGCTCATCATGGCGGTCATGTCGGTGATTGTGTTCACCGGCATATACGCCATCGGCAATCCTCTGGAAGTCTTGCTGCCGCCGGAGGCGACCCAGGATGTGCGCGAGCGCGTGATCCAGCGGTTCGGGCTCGATAAGCCGCTGTGGGAGCAGTACGGCCTTTATATCTACAATCTCTTCCAAGGAGATCTGGGCCGGTCCTACATCTACAACGAGCCGGTGCTGGAACTCATATTCAGCCGGCTCCCCGCAACCCTCGAGCTGGTCCTCACCGCGGTGATTGGCGCCTTGGTCATCGGCGTGCCGCTCGGGATGTGGGCGGGCTACCGGCCCGATGCAGTGTCGTCTCGCGTCATCATGGCCGTGTCGATCCTGGGCTTTTCCGTACCCACCTTTTGGATCGGCCTCATCCTCATTTTGACCTTTGCGGTGGAGCTTGGCTGGCTGCCTTCTGGCGGACGCGGCGATACTGTGGAGTTCTTGGGCATCGCGTGGTCGATCTTCACCCGCGATGGCTGGTCGCACCTCATCTTGCCGGCCACCAATCTAGCGCTGTTCAAGCTTGCGATCATGATCCGGCTTGCCCGTGCA
>JBCCYN010000037.1:0-29351 GCA_039189655.1 Pseudomonadota bacterium
ATTTGCGTGCTCATCCTAGTGGGCATGGCGGTATTTCTCTTGTGACCCATAAAATACTGCGCGCTTTGCCGGAGGCCCGCTGCCTGTGAAAATTGCTGTACCTGCCGAAACCGCCGATACGCGCGTGGCGGCAACGCCAGACGTGGTCAAACGCTATGTGGGCATGGGCGCGGACGTCACCGTCACCGCCGGTGCTGGCGGCAATGCTCGCATCACCGACGATGCTTTTAAGGCCGAAGGGGCGAAAATCGCCGCCTCCAGCACCGATGCTGTCTCTGGAGCCGATATCGTCCTGACCGTCCGACGGCCCGATGCCGATGTGCTTGGGGCGATGGCAAAGGACGCGATCCTCATCGGCGCCCTGGACCCCTTTGGCGATGAGGCTGGGCTTAAGGCCATGGCGGACGCCGGTGTTGCGGCCGTTGCCATGGAACTTATGCCGCGCATCACCCGCGCCCAGTCCATGGACATCTTGTCGAGCCAGGCAAACCTTGCCGGCTACCAGGCCGTGATCGATGCCGCCGAAGCGTTCGACCGCGCCATCCCGATGATGATGACCGCTGCGGGCACCGTTCCCGCCGCAAAGGTGTTTGTCATGGGCGCGGGCGTGGCCGGCCTCCAGGCCATCGCCACGGCCCGGCGGCTGGGTGCAGCAGTGAGCGCCACCGACGTGCGGCCGGCGGCCAAGGAACAGGTGGCATCCCTCGGTGCAAAATTCGTCGCGGTGGAAAACGACGAGTTCAAGGCCGCCGAAGACGCTGGCGGCTACGCCAAGGAAATGTCTGACGATTATAAGCGCCAGCAGGCTGAGCTTGTGGCATCCCACGTGGCCAAGCAGGACATCGTCATTACCACGGCGCTCATTCCCGGTCGGCCGGCTCCAAAGCTGGTCTCCGAGGCCATGGTGCGGTCCATGCAGCCCGGCTCGGTGATCGTGGATCTTGCGGTGGAGCGCGGCGGCAATGTGGCCGGCTCGGTGGAAGGCGAGACGGTGACCGTCGGTTCGGCCACCATCATCGGTCATCGAAACGTCCCCGGCCGCATCGCCAACACAGCCTCGCTCCTTTACGCCAAAAACCTCTACACCTTTGTGGATGCGGTGCTCTTCGACAAAGACGAAAAGGCTTTAAAGCCCAAGTGGGACGACGAGGTGATGACCGCGACCTTGCTCACCCGCGATGGTGCGCTCGTCCATGAGCGGTTCGGCGGAAAACCCAAGAGCGAAGCGGCGGCCAAAGCGCCGTCTGCCGCGTGAGGACCTGACATGAAAGCCTATGCGCAAGACGCGGCGGGCAGCACCGCCGATACCGCCGTCGCGGTGGCCGATGCGTCCGCCGAAGCCGTTGCTGTGGTCTCCGGCGGCGCCATTGATCCCACCGTCTACCGCATTGCCATTTTCGTGCTGGCAATTTTCGTGGGCTATTATGTGGTCTGGTCGGTGACGCCAGCGCTCCACACGCCGCTGATGAGCGTCACCAACGCCATCTCCTCGGTCATCGTGGTGGGCGCACTCCTTGCCACCGGCGTGTCTTTGGCCGACGCGGAAGGCGCAATCTGGGCCAAGATTTTCGGGTTCATCGCCCTCGTGCTGGCGTCCGTAAATATCTTCGGCGGCTTCTTGGTCACGCAGCGAATGCTGTCGATGTACAAGAAGAAAAAATAGTCCGCGTGGCTGTGGCGCTTCGCTCCTCGGATCGCACCGCCTTTGCCGTCCTACGGCGGTCATTGGCGCTCGGCCTTCTCGTCGCGTTCTTTGGGGCGGCAAGCCAGTGGGCGCGCGCGCAGGAATTGACGCCCGAGCAGTCCGCCTCGCTCAAAGAGGTGCTGGAGCGCTATGGGGCTGCGGTGCGCGACAACAATACCGCGGCCATCTTCGGCCTTGCCCCCCAAGGGGTGCTGGAACAGATCGCTGAAAGCGCCGGAGCCAGTGTCGAAGACATGGTGGCATCGGGTGAAGAGGTGATCGACGAGCAGCTCTCCACTCTCTCGGACACGGACTTTTCCATCGATTTCGACGGCAGGACGCCAGCGGTTTTGCCCGATGGCACCTTGTACGTCTTCGTGCCGACGCTCATCACCGTACGTGTTCCGGACGGTCGACTGGCCACGTTGCGTTCAACGGTTGTCGCCATTTCCGACGATGACAGTTGGTCGGTGCTCCAGGTGGACGATGGGTTCTTGCTCGGTGCCCTTGAAAATGTCTGGCCGGGGTTTCCTGATGTGACGTTTCCGCAGGCGGAAGTCGTCCGGATGCAAGACCCTTGATCGCCCCGCGAACCCGGCCGACGGCCACAGATCAACCGTCCCTGGTCTTTCCCAGACAGGGTAATTCCAAGCCGTTTCACAAAAAAACCCACCGAACTGGCGCCAAAACCCACCGAGCCCAATTTCGACGCCGCCTTGAACGCATCCGACAACGCCCAGGATTGACCTGATGAACGCCAACCTCGCCGCCATTCTTTACCTCGTCGCGGCCGTCCTATTCGTCCTGGCGCTCAGGGGCCTGTCCCACCCCGAATCGAGCCGGCGCGGCAACATGTTCGGCATGATCGGCATGGCCATCGCCGCCGTCACCACCCTTTGGGCCGGGCTGCCCGACATTGCCGGTTGGGTGCTGATCGTCATCGGCGTCGGCGTGGGCGGGACCATCGGCGCGGTGATCGCGCGGCGCATTCCCATGACCGCCATGCCGCAGCTGGTCGCCGCCTTTCACTCATTGGTGGGTCTGGCGGCGGTGTTCGTGGCCGCCGGTGCGCTTTACGCGCCCGAAGCCTTCGACATCGGCTCCCCCGGCAATATTAAGGTCCTCTCCCTCGTGGAGATGGCCATCGGCGTCGCGGTGGGCGCGCTGACCTTCACGGGCTCCATCATCGCCTTCGCCAAGCTCGACGGTCGCATGTCCGGAAAGCCGATCATGCTGCCGGGCCGCCATGTGCTCAACGGGCTCATCTTCATCGGGCTCATCGTGCTGGTCGTCTTGTTCTGCCAAGCGACAGGGGTGGTGGAGCAGCGCCTCTTGTTCTGGGCGATCACGATCCTGGCGCTCATTTTGGGTGGCCTCATCATCATCCCCATCGGCGGCGCGGACATGCCGGTGGTGGTCTCGATGCTGAACTCCTACTCGGGCTGGGCGGCGGCCGGCATCGGCTTCACCCTGGGTAATACCGCACTCATCATCACCGGCGCGCTGGTGGGCTCGTCCGGCGCAATCCTGTCCTACATCATGTGTAAGGGCATGAACCGCTCCTTCATCTCGGTGATTCTGGGCGGGTTTGGCGGCGAGGCCGCTGGGCCGGCGGGGGACCTTGGCGACCGGACGGTCAAACAAGGCTCTGCGGAAGACGCCGCTTACCTGATGAAGAACGCAGGGTCCGTGGTCATCGTGCCCGGGTACGGCATGGCCGTTGCCCAGGCCCAGCATGCCCTGCGGGAAATGGCGGACGCCCTCAAGGAAGAGGGCGTTGATGTGAAATACGCCATTCATCCGGTGGCGGGTCGCATGCCCGGCCACATGAACGTCTTGCTGGCGGAAGCTCAGGTACCCTACGAGGAGGTGTTCGAGCTGGAGGACATCAACTCCGATTTCACCCAGACCGACGTCGCCTTCGTCATCGGCGCCAACGATGTGACCAATCCGGCGGCGCGCGATGATCCATCATCGCCCATCTACGGCATGCCGATCCTGGACGTGGACAAGTCAAAGACTGTGCTCTTCTCCAAGCGCTCGTTGGGCTCCGGGTACGCCGGCATCGACAACTCCCTCTTCTATAAAGACAACAACATGATGCTCTTCGGCGACGCGAAGAAAATGGTCGAGGAAATCGTAAAGTCCCTCTGAGGCGGCGCGTTTTCGCCGCCCCTTCCTGATGGGTTGAGCCGTACTAACGTCCTGAGGTCAGGGCGTTGGAAACCGCGTGATCCGTCTCTGCTCGCCGCTTCGGCCGAGCGGCCGCGAGGGCGCAAATCCCGGCAGATTGTCCAGCGAGACGGTGCGCACCCGCCCCTCTGTGCTCGCTCCTCGGTCGAGGAACACCGCAGCCACATCGAAGGAGTTGTCGGTCTGGCTGGCGATGCGGCCCCGCGGCTCGATGCAGTGCGGGTGGTACGCTCGGGCCGCCACCAGCACCATCAAATGAAGAGCCGAGCTGAAGTAGGTGGTGGGCTCAAAGCGTTTGACGTCGGCTCCCAAGGGAACGCCTCGGGCAGCGCAGGCGGTGAGTGCGGCAATGGCTCGGTAGCCCGGTTCGTTCATGGCCATCACCGCCTTGCCACTCGACAGGTCAATGTCCTCCGGGACCCGGTCGCCCGCAATATTCCAGGTGTGGTCGAAAGGCGCGAAGTAGCGGGCCGGAACGCGACCGCCCATGGCCATGAAGAGCGGAATGCGGACCGCATCATAGGATGAGCGTTGGGCAAAACTCTGCGCCGGGCTCAAAGCACGGTCGCGCCGCATGGTGATCCAGTCCGGCGCGTGGCCATTGGAACGGCTCACGGCAGCCTCGGTGAGCATGAGCCCGCTCTGCCAAGCCTCGAGGAACGGATGGCGAGCGTTCACCGTCTCAAACAGCAAGAGCGCGCCGTAAACGTAGTAGCTGAGATTGACCACCGGCCCCTCCTGGTGGCTGTGGTCAAAGCCGAATGCTCCGGGCCGCAGCAGCACCATGCCGTCCTTTTTTGCCAGCAGGAGACGGCCAATGTCGTTAATGATGGGCTCGGCAAGCCTCACATAGCGGGGATCTTGCCATTTCATTCCAGCTTTTAATAAGCTGTAAGCAATAACGATATCCCCATCCGATGCATTGTTCCGATCGGTCACCGGCGGATTGGCCCGAGGATCGTAGAGCCAGCTGATCAGGCGATCCTTGCCGCGGCGCATTTCGCTGAAGGTGAAATTCAAAATGTTGTCGAAGGTGGCTTGGTCGTCGGCGTAAACCGCCAGCAGCATGCCGTAGCTTTGGCCCTCGCTGTGGCTGACGCCATTCTTTTCGACGTCCACGACCCGCCCGTCGCTGCGCACGAAACGCTGCTTGAAGGCTTCCCACTCAGTGGGTTCCAGGGTGGTGGGCACGGTGCCAACGCCATCCAGCGTTCCCCCCCTCGTCTGGTTCGCAACGCTGGCGGGAGGCAGCGCGATGGACACCATCAAGGCGACCAGAACCGCACGGACAGTGGCAGCGACGGAAGTTGTTCGTCGAGTACGCATCTGCGACCTCCCCAAATTTCAATGGGGGGAAAATGCGCGAGCGCTTATATTAGCTTCATTTATTCGAGGTTCCGCCCGGCTATGACAGCTTTTTGCCGGGCGTTACGTGCGGTCCCGTCCAAAACCTGAAGTATTGCGGCAAAGCACGCGTGATCAGAATTTGGCAACAGCGACGATACTGCAAAAACAGAATTTATACTTCAGCGATGGGAGCGCCCTTGGGCGCGGGATTGCTTGGCAAAACCTCTCCGTTACGCAACGGAGGCGAAGCTCTGCGGTACGACCGGCGGTGCTGTGGCCGCGATGCGTGAGCGCCGGGAATGACGGTGTGCGAAGGTTCTTGCATAGCCCGGTTTTCGCAGGTGATGTGTGCGTCCGACCCATCGCGCGAGGTTCCGATGCCCACCGACCTTGAAATCGCCCAGTCCGCAATACCGAAGCCCATTTCGGACATCGCAGCGTTGGTTGGCATCGGTGCCGACCATCTGATCCCCTACGGTCACACCAAGGCCAAGGTCATCGCCGCCCCGGCAGAGCGCACAGGCAAGCTGATCCTGGTCACGGCCATCAGCCCGACCCCCGCCGGGGAGGGCAAGACGACGACCACCATCGGGCTCGCCGACGCCCTGCGCCATGTGGGCAAGAACGCCATGGCGTGTCTGCGGGAGCCGTCGCTCGGGCCGTGCTTTGGGGTGAAGGGCGGTGCCACGGGAGGCGGCTACGCGCAGGTGCTTCCCATGGAGGATATCAACCTCCACTTCACCGGCGACTTTCATGCCATTACCGCCGCGCACAATCTGCTGTCGGCAATGCTCGACAACCACATCTACTGGGGCAACGAGCTGGGTCTTGATGTGGGCCGCATTACCTGGCGCCGGGTCCTCGACATGAACGACCGCGCGCTGCGCAACATTGCGGTCGGGCTCGGCGGGCGCACCAACGGCGTCACCCGGGAGGCGGGTTTTGATATCACCGTCGCCTCGGAGGTGATGGCCATCCTTTGCCTGGCGAGCGATGCGGACGACTTGAAGGCCCGGCTTGGCCGCATTGTTGTGGGCACCCGGCGTGACGGGACGATGGTGACGGCAGAGGACCTTGGTGCCCACGGTGCCATGGCGGCGCTTCTCAAAGACGCCCTGCAGCCGAACCTTGTACAAACCCTCGAAGGCACGCCGATCTTTATCCACGGCGGTCCATTCGCCAACATTGCCCACGGCTGCAACAGCTTGGTGGCCACGAAGGCTGCGCTCGGCCTAGCGGACTACGTGGTGACGGAGGCCGGTTTCGGGGCGGACCTGGGCGCCGAGAAATTCTTCAACATCAAGTGCCGCAAGGGCGGGCTCTCGCCGGCGGTTGCGGTGGTGGTGGCAACGGTACGTGCCCTCAAGATGCACGGCGGCGTCGCGCGCGCCGACCTTGCCCAGGACGATCCCGGGGCGGTGGAGCGCGGCGCGGCCAACCTCGCTCGGCACGTGGAGAACCTTCGAAAGTTTGGGGTGCCGGTGCTTGTGGCCATCAATCGCTTCACCGGCGACAGCGAAGGAGAATTGGCCGCTCTGCAAGCGAGCGCGGAAAGCATCGGCGTAGAGGTGTTCATGTGCGAGCATTGGGCCAAAGGCGGCGCGGGTGCTGCTGCCCTGGCCGAAGCGGTGGTTGCTCGTACCGAAGGCGAAAGCGCGTTCGAACCGCTCTACGCCGATGGTCTGCCGCTGTTTGAGAAAATCGAAACGGTGGCGAAGGAGATCTATCGCGCCGACAGCGTGATTGCCGCCAAGGGCGTGCGCCAAAACCTGACAGCGTGGGAAGAAGCGGGCTTCGGCGCGTTCCCCGTGTGTATGGCGAAGACCCAATCCTCCTTCTCGGCCGATCCCACCCTCATGGGGGCACCGGAAGGATTTTCGGTGCCGATCCGCGAGGTGCGGCTGGCGGCTGGCGCCGGTTTCATCGTTGCACTCACCGGCGAAATCATGACCTTGCCAGGCTTACCGCGCCGGCCCGCAGCCCTTGACGTTGATCTGATCGACGGCAAGGTCGCCGGCCTCTTCTAATCCCGATGCCCATGGGTCGTTTCCGCCTCGCGGTACTGGCTTCACTGTTTGCCATCCTCAGTTTTGGCTCGTCCGCGGCGATCGAGATGGTGGGCAAGGGCAAAATTGCCATCGAGGTGGACGACACGAACGCTGCCATCACTGGCCTCGTCATTCGCTGCCGCGGCGACTTCGTCATCGGCGTCGTGACGCCGGGGCGCCGGTTGCGACCCAAGCGGGACTACGGTGAGGAAGAAACCCTCTTTGAAACCTTGTTTGATCGGGCGGCTGCGGTGGTTGATGGGGCGCGCTTTCCCCTGGGGGTGGGTGGCGCCAATGACGAGGCAACGGTTTATTTGTTCGGCGAGGATCAGCGCGGCTTGCTCGAAGCGTTGCACGGCGGCGCGCACCTGCAGCTGGAGTTCGATATTCTGCCGAAAGATGCCAAGGACGGCGAAGGGTTCGAGACCACGGCGGAATTTACCATTGCAGAACTTGGTCCCGTTCTCGAAACGGCCGGGCGCGCATGTCGGCTCTGAGGGCGTTCCCATAAAACCAATGGGCATGGGGAGCGCCGGTTCCACACCACTCTAAACGCCCTTGCCAATCATCGATGAACGGGAGAGAACCGCCGGTCGCCTCCGACCGCCTGCACCAAAGGCCGGCCGCGACATCCCGCGCGGTGAAAAGCCAACGCAAGGAGGAGCGTCAGTTCATGGCAAGCGTCGTAGTGGTCGGCTCGCAGTGGGGCGACGAGGGCAAAGGCAAAATCGTCGATTGGCTGAGCGAGCGCGCCGACATCATTGTCCGCTTCCAGGGGGGCCACAATGCCGGCCACACGTTGGTCATCGACGGGGTCAGCTACAAGCTGAGCCTGCTTCCGTCCGGGGTGGTGCGGCCCGGGAAACTTTCGGTCATCGGCAACGGCGTTGTCCTTGATGCCCAGGCGTTGCTTTCGGAGATTGAGACCATCGGCCGGCAGGGGGTCGAAATCTCGCCGGCAAATCTCAAGGTTGCCGACACGGCGCCTCTCATCCTTTCCGTGCATCGCGATCTCGACCAGCTGCGGGAGGCTGCGTCGGGCAGCGGCGCCATCGGCACCACCGGTCGCGGCATCGGGCCAGCCTATGAAGATAAAGTGGGTCGCCGCGCCATCCGCCTTGCGGACCTCCACGACACCGCTTCGCTCAGCGGGCGCATTGACCGGCTTCTCGCCCACCACAACGCGCTGCGGGTGGGTCTTAAGGCCGAGCCCATCACCCACGCCACCATCGCTGCGGAACTGGAGGCTGCCAAACCTGCGCTCGCCTATGCCGACATGGCTTGGCGGACCCTGCGAGAGGCGCGGCTCTCGGGAAAGAATATTTTATTCGAGGGCGCCCAAGGTGCCATGCTCGACATTGACCACGGCACTTACCCCTTCGTCACCTCGTCCCACACGGTGGCGGGTCAAGCAGCCGCAGGTTCTGGCCTTGCAGCGTCTTTCCTTGGTCGAACTCTCGGGATAACAAAGGCCTATACGACGCGTGTGGGCGCCGGACCGTTCCCCACCGAGCAGGACAATGAAGTCGGCGAAACCCTTGGAGCCCGCGGCGCGGAGTTTGGTACCGTCACCGGACGCAAACGGCGCTGCGGTTGGTTCGACGCCGTGATGGTTCGCCAGGCCGTGCAATCGGGCGGGATCGACGGGCTCGCCCTCACAAAGCTCGACGTGCTGGATGGGTTCGACACGCTGCAGATTTGCGTCGCCTATCTACTGGATGGTGAAAGGATTGATTACCTTCCGGCCGATACCGCCCAGCAAGCCAAGGTCGAACCGGTGTTCGAGACGGTCGAGGGATGGAAGCGCTCCACAAGAGGCGCGAGGAGTTGGGGTGAGTTGCCGGCGGAGGCGGTCAAATATGTGCGCCATGTGGAAGAATTGGTCAGCGCTCCTGTCGCAATGCTGTCGACGAGCCCTGAAAGAGTCGATACAATACTTGTTGACGACCCGTTTCGCATCTAATTCGATGCCCGATGGTAGGAAGGGCGCGTGGTCGAAATGACCGACTTTTACTCCGTACTGCAGCGGGCAGTCTCGACGCTACCCGACAGCAGCGGACCAAATCGGCGGGCTGTCTACGATAAAGCGCGAAAGGCCCTGCTGAAGCAGCTTCAAAGCTTCGATCCACCGTTGCCGTCCTCGGATGTCACCGCCCAGCGGTTGTCCCTCGAAGACGCCATCCGGAAGATCGAGAACGAGATCGCGCGCCAAATTCGCACCCAGCGGGCGCTACAAACAGCTATACCGTCATCGTCGGCCCGCCCCCGGCCAGGCGCCCTGTCCCAGCGCAGCGGCAACGTTACGGATCCGGAAACGGCGGCGCGCCTCGCCGAGGAAGAGCGCGAAAGGGCGGCCCTGCGCGCGGCGGAAGCGGAACGCGCCCGCAAGCAAAATGCCGAGCTGCTCACCAACGCTATTTCCGAGGCGACCCTTTCTGAACCGCTCGCAGAGGACGGATCCCCGCCGGCGGGCGAGGCGCCGCGTCAACCGGGCCCTGAGACCGAAGCCTTGCGCTCGCCCCCGGTGCCGGTTTCTCCCCGCGCAGACTTGGGCGCCCAGCTCCCGGAAGAGGGTTCTGGCCCCGGCGAAGCGGACATGTTCGAGGCGGATGCCGACTACGACCGCGCGGAGCCGTTCCCCCATCCCCCGGCCCCGCGCGATGAAATCGTCGACGGCGAGTTCGACGAGGTGGACGAGCTGGCAGAAGCTGCCGGCATCGGCACAGAGGAACTGGGCTACGAGGTCCCGGACCGCCGCGAGCCCAAGCTTAACCGGCGCGATGAAAGGCGGCGGAAGAAGGAAGAGGAGCAGGCCCGCAAGGACGAAGCGCGACGCCTTAAAGCCGAGCAGCGTGCGGCCCGTAAAAAGTCCGACCGTTCCCGCGAGCCGGTGGGTGGGCGCGCTGAACGCGCCAAGGGCAAGTCAGGCCGGCGTATGGTGCTTGCCGTCGTTCTCCTATTGCTTTGTGTGGGCGCGGGCTACGCGGTCTATTCCCAGAGCGGTTCGCTCCTCGCCGCGATCACCGACCTGCGCGAAGACGACGTCAACAGGCCACCCATCAGCGTAACCGGCGTGCCTGTGGAGAAGAACGCCGATCGTCTGCCGTCTATCATCGATGGCGAAGACACGCGCCCGGTGACCACGACCGCCTGGCCGCCGCAGGATGCCGAGGGGGCCGACGGGGCCGCCCCTGCCCCGCAGGAACCGGCCGAAGGCGCAAGCCCGCGCTCAGCAGTCCCCAGCGATGCAGTGCCCCCCGCCGATCGCACCGTGGGCACCGATGTGAGCCCCTTCACGCCTGAATCCGCCGAGGCGCGGGCGCCCCTGGAGCCGCAGTCGGAGGTGGCGGCGCTGCCGCAGGATGGCCAATCCGATGCCGTGACCGTCCAACCGTTGGAGCAGCCCTCCGAGGCGCCCGAAACTGCCGCTCTCCCGCCCCCGGCTGTGCCGGCGCAGGAGGAGCCCGCACAGGAAGAGCCGCGCACACCCATCGCAGACGTAACCCCCAGCGGCACGCAGCAAGCGGTCCTTTTTGAGGAAGCCAACCAGGCCGGTGAGCGCGGTCCAAACCTTCCGGGTGGTGTGGAATGGTCCATGGTGAGCCAGTCCATCGGCGGCGGCGACCCGGAGCCGGTGATCCGCGCCACCGCCGAAATCCCTGAAAAGGATATGAAGGCCATCGTCACCATCCGCGAAAACCTCGATAGCGGTCTTCCCGCGAGCCATCTCATCGAGATCGAATTCCAGCTGGCTGAAGGGTTTTCAGGCAACGGCGTGCAGAACGTCCCGGGCATCATCATGAAGGAGAACTACGAGGCCCGCGGCGATGCCCTGGAGGGTGCCGCGGCGCGGGTTTCGGCGGGGCTGTTTTGGGTCGCCCTATCGGTGGAGCCCGGCGATCAGGAGCGCAACCTTGCCCTCCTGCGCGATCGTGACTGGATGGACATTCCCATCCTTTATGAAAACGGCCGGCGGGCCATCCTCACCTTGCGCAAGGGAAGCGACGGCTTTGAGTCCGTGAGCTCCGCCATCAATGCGTGGGGGGCAAACTAGCTGATGGACGCAGCCGCCACGGGCGACTAGCGCGATGCTCCGCCCACCGCTGCGCATAGCGAGCGTTGCCGCCGCGATCGCAGCACTGGTGGTCTGCTGGTGGGCGATCACCACTGCATTCAAAGTTCCGCGCTACATGTTCCCCGGACCCCAGGACATCGCGCTCGCGTTTGCCCAAAACTGGCGCATGCTCGCCGTGAATGCTGGGGTTACGGCCAGCGAAATGGTGCTCGGGCTTTTGGTGGGCCTTGCCGCTGGCGTTGCCACCGCGCTTGCCGTCACCGCTACCCCCCTGGTGCGCCGCGTGGTGCTGCCGGCCGTGATCGTTACCCAAACGCTGCCGGTGTTTGCCATCGCCCCGCTCCTTGTGATCTGGCTCGGCTTCGGCATGACGTCAAAGATCGTGATGGCGGCGCTCATCATCTATTTCCCCATTGCGACGGCCTACGCGGAAGCCATGGCGCGCGTCCCGGCCGAACTCATCGATTTGGCACGCCTTAACGGCGCGTCCCGGTCGCAGGTGCTGTGGCTGGTGCGTGCCCCCGGCGGGCTGCCGGGGCTCGTGGCGGGGCTCAAGGTTGCGGCGACGGTGGCCCCCATCGGTGCTGTAGTCGGAGAGTGGGTTGGCGCGTCGGCCGGGCTCGGCTATGTGATGCTTCACGCCAATGCGCGCCTCCACACCGACACCCTGTTCGCTGCGCTCGTGTTACTCGCGATCCTCGCGCTCGTCCTTCGCGCGGTGGTCGATCGGCTTTGCGACAAGATCGCACCTTGGCAGCAGGCGAACTGAATTCGGGCCGTTCTCGGGGCGCCCAGTTTGAGAGGAAAAGGATGTTTCGCTTACTGGCAGCCGCTCTCCTCGTTGTCGCACTGCACAGCGGTGCGGCGGCGAAGGACAAACTCACCGTGCTCCTCGATTGGTTCATCAATCCGGACCATGCGCCGCTTTATGTGGCCCAAGCCCGCGGCGAGTTCGAGCGGCGCGATCTTGAGGTGGAGTTCATTGCGCCAGCCGACCCGTCTGCACCGCCGCGCCTGGTGGCAGCAGGCGAGGGCGACCTTGCGATCACCTATCAGCCGAGCCTTTACCAGCAGGCCAGCGAGGGTTTACCCGTGGTGCGGGTGGGAACGCTCGTTGCCTCTCCCCTCAACTCGCTGCTTACCCTTGCCGACAGCAAGGTTAAGTCACTCACCGACCTCAAGGGCACCACGGTGGGCTACTCGGTGGGCGGCTTTGAAGATGCGCTCCTGGAGCGGATGCTGAGCACCGTTGGTCTCACGCTGAAGGACGTCGAACTGGTCAACGTCAATTTCGCCCTCACGCCGGCGCTGCTGTCCGGCCGAGTGGACGCTGTCATCGGTGCGTTCCGCAATTTCGAGCTGACACAGATCGAACTTGAAGGGGAAAAAGGGCGCGCCTTCTTCCCCGAAGACCACGGGGTGCCGCGCTACGAGGAACTGATCTTCATCGCCCGCAACGACCGGGTGGACGACGACGCCATAGCCCGGTTCATGGACGCCGTCGGCGTGGCGGCGCGGTGGCAGGCAGAAAACCCGGCGGAAGCGGAAAAGGCGTTCTTCGAGTTAAACCCCGACATTGACAACGAGTTGAACCGCAAGGCGTTCAAAGACACGCTGCCGAAATTCTCTCTTTCGCCCGGAGCCCTCGACGAAAATCTCTACGAAATCTTTGCTGATTTCATGATCGACGCGGGCCTTGTAAAGGAACTACCGCCCCTGAGCACATACGCAGTCGAACTCAAGTAATGAAAGAGTTTCGGCGGGCGCAAAGCCCGCCGAACTTGTCGTCAGGCGGCGGCTGCGGCGGCTAGCGTATCCACCTCGCCCCGCGCCGGGTAGTTCCGGGCAATGACAAAGTCGAGCGCCGGCAAAATGTCTTCAAAGCGGGGCCGTGCGAATGGCATCGTTTGTGAACTTCCGAAGTAAAGCGTTCCATCCGGCCGCACGAAGTAGATGGCCGGCTCGGCGAACTGGGCCGGTTCTTCAATGCCGATGGACGTCTTGCCAATGCCCGAAGAAACGTAAAGGCCCCATTCGCGAGCCTTGCTGAGCGACACGCTGTGGCCGACCTTAAGGTTGGGAAGCGCCCAATCGGTTTTTGCTTGCTGAGCCCGGTCTTCGCCGTCGGTGGAAAGGGCGATGACTTCGATCCCTTTTTCCGAAAACTTGTCCAGCAGCTTTTCAAGGCTGCCAAGGTAGGTTTTGCAGATGGGGCAGTGCAGGCCGCGGTAGAACACGATCATCGTGAATGGATCGCCGCCCGATTGGGCAAGGGACCACTCGCCACCGCCCACCAGCGGTGCCGTCAGTGATGGTACCGCCTGACGCGGAAGAAGGGGGGTGAGATCGGACATGATTTTTCCCAAGGCTGGATGGACACGTGCTATGACAACTAGTGTCGTTTGTCGAGCTTGCCCTTCAAAGCGTTGTGAGCAAGGCCCACTTGAACCGACGCTTGGCCACATCGAGGTGAACCCCAAGCGCTGCTCGCCGGGGCGGCGAACTTAAAAACGGAGAAGAAAATGGCACTGCAAATCGGCGACACGGTACCCGACTTTGAGGCCGAGACCACCGAAGGCCCGATCCGCTTCCATGACCACATCGATGGCAAATGGGCGGTCTTGTTCTCGCACCCGAAAAATTTCACGCCCGTGTGCACGACCGAGCTCGGGTATACGGCAAAGCTGAAGGATGAGTTCGACAAGCGCAACGTCACCGTCCTCGGCCTTTCTGTGGACGGCCTCGCCGATCACGAAAAATGGGCTGCCGACATCCAAGAAACCCAGGGCGCGGCGCTCAATTTTCCGCTGATTGCGGACCATGACCGCAAGATTGCTCTCCTCTACGGCATGATCCACCCCAATGCGTCCGACACCATGACGGTGCGCACGGTGTTCGTCATCGGGCCGGACAAGAAGGTGAAGATGAGCCTCAACTACCCGGCGTCCACCGGGCGAAACTTTGATGAAATTCTGAGGGTTATCGATTCGCTCCAGCTCACCGCTGAGCACAAGGTGGCAACACCGGTGAACTGGAAGGCCGGCGAAGACGTGATCATCGTGCCCGCCGTCTCGGACGATGAGGCCCGGGAAAAGTTCCCCGGAGGCTGGAAAGCGCCGAAGCCTTACCTGCGCATCGTGCCCCAGCCGAAGTAGTGACCTAGAGCGCGTTTCAGCAACATGGAATCATGTTGCGCCTCGAACCGCGCGGAAAGACAAGCACTTAGAGTAGGTCATGCGATCGCATGGTCGTGTGACCTTCTCTAAGACGCAGAAGGAGGAGGCTTTCCCGCGCCCCCTCCTTCAGCGGCTGCTGTCCGATCCAGCTTTCTCTAAACTCGGCCATCCGCGCGACCGCGTAGGCGCTCGCAAAAACCAGGTCGGCGCCGCGCAGCAGCGATGCAACGGCGTTTTGCTCGTTATAGGCGGTGAACGGCCAGGCCGCCGGGTACGGCTGCGGCAAGAAGATGTCGTGAAACCCCACGATAACGCCCGCCGGAAGGGCGGGCACCACGTGGTTCAAGACAAGGTCGACATCCGTCCCCGGCATGAGCACGTGGCTGGAGTCCACAAACAGCAAGTCCCCCGAAGCAAGCCCTTCGAACGGGGCGAGCCCGGCCTCCTGCACGGTCTTTTTGTGAATTTCGATGGGGAGCCCGGCGATATCGGCGCGCGGCGCGGGGTCAATGGCCGTGATTTGCGTCGGTGCTCCGCCATCGCGCGCCGCGCGGACCAAAAACCGGGTGGAGTGGCCCGATCCCACCTCCACGATCCGCGATGGGCGCTCGTGGCGCACCAGCGCATAGAGGGCGGCCGCGTCGAGCCGGGGAAACCAGGTCTGATTGAAGCGCGGCTCGGGGGGCGGGCCGTTCAGTTTCGCAAGGTCGTCTGCAAATTCGTCGATGCGCGAAAGGTGGTCGCGAAAGGCTGGCTCCGCCTCTGAAAACACCCCCGCCATCGCTTGATAGCTCCGATGGGCCCACGTCTCGGCGGCCGGTGCGGAGCGCATCGGAATGAAAAACCCCTTCTTTTTCAGTCCGAGAATCGTTTGAAGACCGAAGGAAAGGGTGCGGCGTCGGGCGCGCGAGAGCATAGGTGGGACGTCCCGGGGAACTGGCAGCCAAAAGCCATATAAGGCAAAGGCGGCCGCGTCAGCTGTCCTTTAGCGCCGTCAGGTGATCGCGAACGGCTTCGTCATCGCTCAACGCGATGGCGCGGTCGAGGGCCGTTTCGCCATTTTGACCCAAGCGGCGCTCCAGATGCGCGCGCACCGCCCAGTAGGGTTGGTAGCCGGTTGCAGCATCGGTGGGCACTTCGTCGAGGAGCGCGAGTCCCGATTGCGCGCCAAAGGCTTCAGCGTGGGCAGCTGCCCTCGCAACGGAGGCACCCACCGTGGGGGAAAGGGTCACCAGCACGTCGTAAAGCATGGCAATGGTGGACCAGTCGGTGGCGCCAGTGCGCCGGCGGTTGGCGTGGATCGACTGAATTGCTGCCTCGAGTTGGTACCGTCCAGGGATGCGGAACTTTGAGGCTTCCGCAAGATCCCGTTCGCCGCGGGCAAGCAGGGGTTCTAACCAGCGGGCCGGGTCCTGCCGGCTGAGCGGCACGAAAGCACCGTCGGGGCCGCGCTTTGCCGGCCAACGCGCCTCGCAAAATGCAATCAACGCGCAGAGACCTCGCGCTTCTGGCTCGTCTGGCGCCAGCGACGCTATCAGCCCCGCAATGTGAAGGGCGTCGGTGCGGCGGCCAGCCGTTGCCAGCGTCGGCGGTGCTGCCGCAGCGATGGTGTAAAGGGCGTAGACCGCATCAAGTGCCCTTACCAGCCGCGCCCGCCGGTCCGGCGGGTCCGGATCAAACGGGATCCCTGCCGCTTTGATCTTCGCCTTAGCGCGGACGAGGCGCTGGGAAAGGGCGGCCGGCTTCACCAGGAACGCGGGGGCGATTTCCTGGGCTGTAAGGCCGAAAATCGTTTGAAGGATCAAGGGCGCGTGCACATCGGGCGCGATTGCCGGATGGGATGCGGCAAGGATGAGGCCGAGGCGGTCGTCCACCGCCTGCTCCAATGAGCGCTCCTCAGCGAGGATGCGAAGGGTTGCCAGGCCAGCATTTTGGGTCGCCGTACGTCGGGCGACGTCGCGCATGGCGTTGAGCGCGGTGGTGGTGAGCCAGGCTTGCGGCGCGTCAGGCACGCCCGTTCGGGGCCAGGCCTGCAGCGCCTTGGCAAAGGCGTGGCAAAGGGCATCCTCCGCCGCCTCGATATCGCCGGTGCGCCGGGCAAGGCGGGCGACGAGCTTGCCATACGCGTCCCGGGCCGTGCGCTCCGCCGCCGCAGCCGCCTTCGCCTCTTCCGCGCTGGGCCACCCCGACGCGTCGCCGGTTGGAAAGGCCGGAGGGAAGGCTTGGTGCGAAACGCCCATGGACCCATCGTGTGCTCCACGGGCGGCGGAGTTCAAGCGGCGTCTTCAGCTGGCTTTGATTGCATCTCCAGAACCGGGTGCACTTCGACGCGGCCCTTCCCGGCCTGTGCACAGGGTGCGGCGCTTGCGAACGTTATGGCCGCGTCGAGGTTTTCCACGTCCACAATCACGAAGCCTCCCAGTTCCTCACGGCTTTCCGCATAGGGGCCGTCCTCAACAATTCGGCTTCCGTCTGCGGCATGCTTGACCAGTGTGCCTTTGCCGGGATGAAGCGCGTTGCCTCCCTTCATGGCACCGCGTTCGCGCATCATGGCCATGTAGTTGGTCCAACTCGTCCAGTAGTCTTCCGCATCGGGTCCGTTGCGGCGTGCCGATTCCGCCGGCATTTCGTAAAAAATGAGAGCGTATTGCATAGCTGTCTCCATCCTTGTCGACGGCCCATAAGCGCACCGTCGACCAGATGACGCCCGGCGGTGCTTGGTTTCGACAACGGTGAGACCGCAAGTTCCATTGGTTAGGAGAATATAAAAAACGCCGCGGCCGAAACCGCAGCGTTTATTTGATTCGCCAGCAGTCCAATGGTCCGTATCCCAAAGGCTCTATGGCGGCGTCCGTTTCCCGTGGACGAACCACGCTGGGAAGGGGACCGACCCTCAGACCGGTGTTCCGTCGCCGGCCGTCCGTTCTGCCTAGGCCGGTGAGGGCAACTCCGCCGTCGGCTTTTCCAGCTCCCGCGATGCTTTGACCACCGCCTTCTGGATTTTTTCGAAAGCGCGTACCTCGATTTGGCGCACCCGCTCGCGGCTGACGCCGAACTCTTCGGACAGCGCTTCTAGGGTCATGGGCTCTTCTGCGAGGCGGCGCATCTGAAAAATCCGCTTCTCGCGATCGTTGAGCACACCGAGGGCATCGCGCAGAAGCTGGCGGCGATTGTCCAACTCCTCGTTCTCGGCGAGCACCTCTTCCTGGCTGACGCTCTCATCCACGAGCCAATCCTGCCATTCGCCGGAGTCCGCCTCCTGGCGGATGGGCGAGTTGAGCGAGGAATCGCCAGATAAACGGCGGTTCATGGAGATCACGTCAGACTCAGGCACGTTGAGCTTTTCCGCGATCTGCTTGACCTGCTCGGGCCGAAGATCGCCGTCGTCGAGGGCCTGAATGGAACTCTTCACCTTGCGAAGGTTGAAGAAAAGCCGCTTTTGATTGGCCGTCGTACCCAACTTGACGAGGCTCCAGGAGCGCAAAATGTACTCTTGGATGGCGGCTTTGATCCACCACATGGCATAGGTGGCGAGGCGAAATCCCTTTTCAGGATCAAAGCGTTTTACGGCCTGCATCAGCCCCACATTGCCCTCGGAGATCACCTCGGAAATGGGCAAGCCGTAGCCGCGATAGCCCATGGCGATCTTGGCCACGAGACGCAGATGGCTGGTCACGAGTTTGTGGGCGGAATCCGAGTCGTCATGCTCCAAATACGACTTGGCGAGCATGTACTCTTCTTGCGGCTCCAACATGGGAAATTTACG
Organism: Pseudomonadota bacterium; assembly: GCA_039189655.1. Taxonomy (GTDB): domain Bacteria; phylum Pseudomonadota; class Alphaproteobacteria; order Rhizobiales; family Amorphaceae; genus Acuticoccus. The sequence goes on from JBCCYN010000037.1 coordinate 18,290, forward strand.
AATTTCATCCAGGTAGCGGGACAAACCCGCTTCGCCGGACGCAATGGCTGGTAGTGATTGGGCCATGATGCTCCCCTTTTTTTCTAAAAAACCTGCGCTCCGCGGAGGCAGCGCGCCGTGCGGTCCGAAGCACCGCGAGGCCCAAGTACGGACCCTTTTCGACTGGGATGAGGGTACAGGGGTCTGGCTGAGCCGCAAATGAATAAAGCGTAAATGAGGATTAACGATTGTTTGGCTCAGTTATTCAAATCGAACCCAATCCGTTCAATCTTCCCAACGCGCGGCGGTTTTGGGCTCGAACCCGCCTCGTCGTTGCCCGAAAAGGGTGCGCTTCAATTTGTACGTAGTTCTGTTTCATTGACTAACGCTTTGATGAGACAGGAAAAATCCTGCGGCAGCTCGGCAGTGAACTGCATAAGTGTACCGCTGGACGGGTGGGCGAAAGCTAGGTCGGACGCATGGAGCGCCTGACGGCCAAGCGACGAAAGAGCGGCTTTGGCCGGAGCCCCTAGACGGTTCGCCTTGCTGGCAAATCCCGCACCGTAGAGGGGATCGCCCAGGAGCGGATGCCCCATGGCGGCCATGTGGACGCGAATTTGGTGCGTACGCCCCGTTTCCAAGGTGCAGCGGACCCGTGAAACTTCGGTAAATAACTCATGGGTTACATAATGTGTAATGGCGGTTTTGCCGTTTTCGACCACGGCAAAGCGCTGCCGGTCGTGCCGGTGTCGGCCGATGGGCTTTTGGATCGTTCCCTTTGGAGGACGGACCACGCCCCAAATGAGAGCATCGTAGCGACGCCGCAGCGGTCCTGTGCGGCCATGGTCGGCGAATTGAGCAGACAAGGACTGGTGGGCGCTGTCGCTCTTGGCGACCACCATCACCCCCGAAGTATCCTTGTCGAGCCGGTGGACGATGCCCGGCCGCAACACGCCTCCGATCCCCGAAAGGCTGTCGCCGCAGTGGGCAAGGAGCGCGTTGACGAGTGTGCCCTCGGCGTGGCCGGCGGCCGGATGGACCACCAAACCGGCGGGTTTGTTGAGGACAATGACGGCGTCGTCCTCGTAGAGCACGTCAAGGGGCAGCTTTTGCGGACGTGGGCGTGCGGGCTCGGGCGGCGGTACCGTGACGTTGAGGATATCGCCCGGCGCAAGGCGCTTGGATGGATCGTTGAGCGGTACGCCGTTGAGTTCCACCGCCCCAGCCCGTATCAGCGACTGGGCTCGGGTGCGTGACAGCGCCTCCACGGCACCGGCAACGATCGCGTCGGCGCGACCTTCTTTTTCAGCGACAATCCGCATGGGGCAAATGTGAGCGACATTGAGGAGGAAGGCGAGCTTGATCCCGCGATGGAAAGGGTGCGCCGCAAGCTGGTGCGTCTGCTGTTCGTTTCGACGGGGATCATGGTGCTCGGCCTTGCGGCGGTCGTTGCCGGTATTTTTTACCGGGTCTCCCAGATGGACGACGCCGACGACGAGCCCGTTTCGGTGGCAATTGACGTGGAAGCCGGTGACGTGCGCGAAGCCACCGTCGCCGACGACAACTTGGTGCTCACCATCGTTGGCAAGACGCCGCGCATAGAAGTGCGCCGCCTCTCGGACGGCGCGCTTGTGGGGACTTACTTGCTGGGGACCGCCAAAGATCAGGGGCGCTGACGAGCGATGAACGGCGCCAAGAACCCGCACCGTTCCGAATCAGAGAAACCAGCGATGGCCGAGCCCCGACCATCGCCCGTCCGCTACCGCGTGCGTTCTTCGATGGCTAAATCACCGCGCCCTTCTGGCTAACGACGACTGTGGCGCCAACGCCGGACCGCTCATAAAGGTCGATGGCGTCGATGTTCAGCATCCGAATGCAACCAGATGACATCGCCTGTCCGATCGAGAACGGCTCGTTGGTGCCGTGGATGCGATAGAGCGTGTCGCGCCCACCTTTATAAAGATAGTGAGCTCTGGCTCCGAGTGGATTGGCCGGTCCACCAGGCATCCCGCCGGCCCACTTCTTGAGTTCCGGTTGGCGGCGAATCATCGGACCCGGAGGCGTCCATGTGGGCCATTTTGCCTTGCGGCCGATCCGGGCTTTGCCGCCCCACGCGAAACCGGCGCGACCCACGCCAATACCGTAGCGAATCGCCTGATTGTCTTTGCCAATCAAGTACAGGTGGCGGTTTGCAGTATCCACCACGATCGTGCCGGGTTTATACTTGCCGCTATGCTTTACATATTGGCGGTGGAACTGCGATGGGATCTTGCGCATATCGACCCGCGGCAGCGCAAACGGCTCGCTCTGCGGCTCGCCGAGTTGCGGCACCGGCCGATAATTAAGCCCCACCGATTGCAGCCCGCCAGTGCCTGATCCATCAGGAGAACAGCCTGCCAGGGCAGCGGTGGCCGCGCCCGCGCTCAAGACGCAGAAATTGCGTCGATTCAGAATAAAGCTCTGTCCAGCCATTGCCTCACAATTCCTTCGCACGCGCCCGACCGCGGACGGCGACCTTTGACTCACCCAGCTGTCAACATGCCTACTTAAGCCATCTCCACAATACGGTGTCGTCCCTGATCAAGGCGTCGTGAGCGAACTTCCGGTGGGTTGGCGGCGTGTGTGCTCTGAAAACCACGAAGTTGCCGTCCTCCCGCCGTGAATCCACAACCCTCGGCCCAAATGATGAACGGCGGGCTGCGAGGCAGCGGATGAGGGTTCCGGTGAGCCCAAATGATTCTGTGGCGAGTTGTGGCGCACACCGTCTTTGGCTACATCCTCGCGCCTGACGGAGGACACCATGGCAAAATCCAAGGCGAACCGACCGAAGGCGCGCCTTCCAAAGGGCTTTGCCGATCGCTCTGCGGCCGACATCCGGCGCACAAACCACATGGTCGATACGGTAAGGACCGTTTACGAGCGCTGGGGCTTCGAGCCGGTGGAAACGCCGTTCGTAGAATATGCCGATGCGCTCGGTAAGTTTTTGCCCGATGCGGACCGGCCCAACGAAGGTGTGTTTGCGTTCCAGGACGACGATGGCGGCTGGCTAAGCTTGCGCTACGATCTCACGGCTCCGCTCGCGCGCTATGTCGCCGAAAACTTTGATCGCGTCCCGCGCCCCTACAAAAGCTATCGGGCGGGCTGGGTGTTTCGCAACGAGAAGCCGGGGCCAGGGCGCTTTCGCCAATTCATGCAGCTTGATGCCGACATTGTCGGTGCGGCGTCCCCAGCCGCGGACGCGGAAATCTGCATGATGGCGTCCGACACCATGGAAGCGCTCGGTTTCTGGCGCGGCGAGTTTGCCATCAAAGTCAATTCGCGGACGGTCTTGGATGCCGCCCTCGACGCCATCGGCCTTGCCGGCGAGGACCACGGGCAAACGCGCCTCGCCGTCCTGCGCTCCATCGATAAGGCAGACAAGTTTACCCGGGAAGATGTTCAACGGCTCCTTGGCGAGGGTCGCGAAGACGAAAGCGGCGACTTTACCAAGGGGGCGGGTCTTTCGGCGGAGCAGGCCGAAGCGATCCTATCGATTTTCTATCCGCTTGTTGGGCCGGGAGCCGGTACCAACATGTTTGATCCCATGGACGATGATGAGACCAACATCGCCGCCCAGGATGGCGCACCCGACTATAGGCGAACCGACAGCGATACTCTTTGGCACGTCCGCAGGCAACTAGAAGACATCAGCGCCGACGTTGCCGCTCTCGATGATCTCACCGCCATGTCGGATATCTATCGCGCGGCGGGGTATGGCACGAAACGCATTCAAATCGATTTCTCAGTTGTGCGCGGCCTTGAGTACTACACGGGCGCAGTTTTTGAGGCGGCGCTTACCTTTGAGACCAAAGATGCCTCAGGCAAAAGCGTGCGCTTCGGCTCCGTCGGCGGAGGTGGGCGCTATGACGGCCTGGTGGGCCGGTTCATCTCCCAAAACGTGCCGGCAACGGGGTTTTCTGTAGGCGTCTCGCGCCTTGCGGCGGCATTGGAAGTTCGTAGCGATAGCGAGCCGACGCCGGGGCCCGTCATCATCACCGTCATGGATCGCGACAATCTCCCCGCCTACCAGAAGATGACGGCAGCGCTTCGGGCCGAACTCAACAAGGGTGGCGCAACGGTTCCGGTGGAGATGTATGTGGGTGATGCCGGCATGAAGGCGCAGCTCAAATATGCTGACCGGCGCAACGCCCCTTGTGTCATCATCCAGGGCTCGCAGGAGCGGGAGGCCGGAAAGGTTCAGATCAAGGATCTTGCCGCCGGCAAGCGCGCGGCGCAGGAAATCGACAGCCGCGAGGAATGGGTCGCCGCACGCCCCGCTCAGGTGGAGGTGGAGGAGACCACCGAAGCCATTGTCGCGGCGGTTCGCAACATCCTGCTATGAGTGTTGACGCGCTTTTATCGCGCCTCGAGGCGGCGAGCGACAGCTTGGTGGAGCCTGCTGTCCTCCAGCCCCTCGACCCTTTTGTCGAATTGGCGGGCGAAGAATTTCGAAAACGCCTTTTCGCGACCGAAGGTGCCGATGGCGCTGCCCTTTGCCTGCGCCCAGATTTTACGATCCCCGTTTGCCTCTCCCATCTCAACTCTCATCTCCAGAGGCCGCCCGGCGAGCCCGTCATCTATCGCTACAAGGGAACGATATTTCGCAAGCATCGCACTGTGGGCTCGCCGGAGTTCGAGCAGGCGGGAACCGAATGGATCGGCCACCAGGACGAAACGACCACCGACGCTGCGATTTTTGCCCTCGCAATGGACTGTGCCGGTGCCGTCGGGCTGTCGCCGGTGGTTCGCATCGGCGACGCGCACATCTTCGACGCGCTGGTGGCGGGGCTTCAACTGCCGGCTGCCTGGCACGGGCGGCTCACGGCAGCGTTCGGTGATCCAGCCCGCCTCGAGGCGGCGGTGGCGCGCCTAAGCGCGAAGGACAAATCCAATGGGCTGGCGTCCCGCTTGGCACCCGCCCTTGCTCAGGTGGATGCCGAGAGCGCAAGGGCCATCGTCGACGCCGTGGTGGGCCTTTCCTCACAACAAGTCACCAGCCGCAGCGCCGATGAGATTGCCGAGCATATATTGGAACAGGCCGCCGACAACGGGCCCGATCCCGCTGCCGCCGCTGTCATCAAACGGTTCGGTTCGATCCAAGCGCCAGTGAACCGAGCCGTCGATGCGTTGGGAACGTTTGCGAATGAAGTGGGCGTTGACCTCAGCGATGCGCTTGAAAATTTCGCACGCCGGGCAGACGCCATGACAACCCACGGGATCGATACGGCGGCCATGGGGTTTGAGGCGGCATTCGGGCGGCGGCTCTCCTACTATACCGGCTTCGTCTTCGAGATGGGCGATCCCGCCAAGCCAGGGGCCGAGGTGATCGCTGGCGGGCGTTACGACAAGCTCATCGCGCTCCTCAAAGACGGCGTGTCCATTCCGGCGGTGGGTTTTTCCGTATGGCTCGACCGCTTGCCGGGTCAGGGAACACCATGAGCGAGTTGGTTCTTGCCGTGCCTTCGAAGGGCCGGCTCCAGGAGCATGCCCTCGACTTTCTCACCCGCTCCGGCCTCAAGGTGGAGCGGGCGCGGGGCGGACGAGATTATCTCGGCCGCGTCACGGGCCTTGAGAAGGTGCGCGTCGCATTCCTGTCCGCCTCAGAAATCGCCGGTGAACTCGTCCAGGGCAACGCCCATTTGGGTCTCACGGGCCTCGACCTTCTCCACGAAGCGGTGGACGACGCGATCGATCGCGAGGCGCGGATCCACGTGATGGCGCCGCTCGGATTTGCCTTCGCGGATGTGGTGGTCGCGGTCCCAGAGCGCTGGATTGACGTGGACACCATGCGCGACCTTGCCGACGTCGCCGAGCGGCACCGGGCTCGCTACGGCCGAACGCTGCGGGTCGCCACAAAATTCGTGCATCTCACCCGCCGTTTCTTCGCCGACGCGGGCGTGGCGGACTACCGGATCGTGGAGAGCGTGGGGGCCACCGAGGGGGCGCCCGCGGCCGGCGCGTCCGACCTCATCGTCGACATCACCACCACCGGATCGACCCTTGTCGCCAACCAGCTCAAAATACTGAGTGACGGTTTGATCCTTTCATCCCAAGCTCAGTTCGTTGCTTCCCGCATTGCCTCCTGGGACGAGGGTTCGCGCAAGCTGGCGGCGATCGTGGCGGACCGTGTCGCCGCGGAGATGCGCGCCAGAGCGGTGCTTGAGTTGCGGGCAGTCGTCGATGAGCCTCAGACCGCTGCGGCAGCGGCGCGCGAATTGTTTGGTGCCACGACGCCCTTCGGCGCCGAACACTTGCCGCTCACGCTCCATGTCGTTCGGCGCCAAGCGTCGGCATGCGCCAGCTGGTTGCGCGAGCGCGGCGCGCCGGCCGTGGTGGTTACCCAGGTGGCGGACGTTTACGAGGAAAGCGCGCTCACCAGCGAACTCCTCGCGAAGATCGCCTGAGCGTCCAAGCGGGATCAGAAGGAGAGCGCTTTGGCCTGGCGCACCTGGGGCAACTTTTCGATCTCCGCCAAGGTTGCAGCGTCGGGTGTCTCGTCCACTTCGATGATACAGATGGCTTCGCCGCCCGCCTCGCGCCGCCCGAGCTTAAAATTAGCGATGTTGATGCGCGCTTCGCCCAACAGCGTGCCGATGCCGCCAATGAACCCTGGCTTGTCCTCGTTGGTGACGTAGAGCATCCGGTCGGCAAAATCGGATTCTAGATTGATACCTTTGACTTGGATAATGCGCGGCTTGCCGTCGGAGAAGACCGTGCCTGCCACCGAGCGTTCCTGCCGCTCCGTGCGTACCGTCAAACGAATATAGTTTTCGTAAGCGCCCTGCTGCTCGCGGCGCACCTCCTCGACGGAGATTCCGCGGTCGCGGGCAATGGTGGGGGCGGACACCATGTTGACGTCCTGGAGGAGAGGGCGCATCAGCCCTGTGACAGCGGCGGCGGTCAGCGCTTTCAGGTTCATATCGCTGACCGCGCCTTCGTATTCGATGCGCACCCCCAAAATTCCAGTTTCGGTGAGTTGGCCGGCGAAGGACCCAAGCTTTTCCGCAAGGGTGACGAACGGCGTCAGGAGCGGAGCTTCCTCCGCGCTGATGGCGGGCATATTGAGGGCGTTGCTCACGGCGCCGCGCAGAAGATAGTCCGACATCTGCTCGGCCACCTGGAGCGCGACATTCTCCTGCGCCTCGGTCGTCGCAGCGCCCAGGTGTGGCGTGCAGATGAGGTTCGCAGCGCCGAAGAGGGGGTTTTCCCGAGCCGGTTCGCTGGCAAAGACATCGATCCCCGCACCACCGAGGCGGCCCGCATCGAGCTCTTCACGCAACGCAAGTTCATCGACGAGGCCACCGCGGGCGCAATTGATGAGGATTGCGCCCTCTTTCATGGCGGCAATCGCCTCCCGGCCCAGAATATTCTTGGTGCGCTCGGTAAGGGGTGTGTGCAGCGTAATGATGTCGGCTCGGGCAAGTAGTTCGGGAAGTTCTACTTTCTCAACACCCAGTTCCAGGGCGCGCTCCGCTGTCAAGAAAGGATCGAATGCCACCACCTTGAGCTTCAGCCCGATGCCCCGGGCAGCAACGATGGAGCCGATATTGCCGCAACCCACTACGCCCAGGGTCTTGCCGGTCAACTCGCGACCCATGAAGCGGTTTTTCTCCCACTTGCCCGATTGGGTGGAAGCATCGGCCGCTGCAATCTGACGAGAGACGGCGAACATCATCGCAATGGCGTGCTCGGCGGTGGTGATGGAGTTGCCGAACGGGGTGTTCATCACGATGACCCCCGCCCGCGACGCGGCAGGAACGTCGATGTTGTCGACGCCAATTCCCGCCCGGCCGATGACCTTGAGTTTTTTCGCTGCGTCCAAGACCTTCTCGGTCACCTTGGTCGCTGAACGAATGGCGAGACCATCGGCGTCGGCCACCGCCGCAAGGAGCGCGTCTTTGTCTTTACCAAGGTCGGGCTCGTAGCGGGTATCGATGCCGCGATCTTTAAAAATGTCGACGGCCAGGGGGGAAAGCTTATCGGAAATCAGAACAGTGGGCATGGGATCTCTCAATGGGCCCGCAGCGGCGCGGCCGGCCGGGGCAATCTCGATAACGGTTTAAGCTGACGTCAGGCGGCGGCGGCTTTGGGCTTTTCACTCGCTGCAAAGGCCCAGTCGAGCCATTGGGTTAGCGCTTCGAGGTCTTGGGCCTCGACCGTGCCACCGGCCCAGATGCGCAGACCCGGCGGCGCGTCCCGATAGGCGCCGATGTCATAGGCCACGCCCTCTTCATCGAGCTTTGCGGCAAGGGATTTGGCGAACGCCGCCTGCTCATCCTCACTGGCACCAGCGACCGCCGGATCAACAATTTTGAGGCATACTGATGTATTGGACCGGGTCGCTGGATCCTCCGCCAAGAAATCGATCCACGGGGTCCGTGCCACCCATTCAGCGAGGGTGGTAAGGTTGCGATCGGCCCGGGCGGTGAGGGGCTCTGGGAGCTGCTGAGCCCAAGCGATGGCATCGAGGCAGTCTTCAACGGCAAGCATAGAGGGCGTGTTGATGGTCTCGCCCTTAAAAATTCCCTCGTTGAGCTTTCCGCCTTTTGTCAGTCGAAAGATCTTTGGCATCGGCCAGGGTGGCGTTGTGGTTTCAAGCCGCTCCACAGCGCGGGGGGACAGGATCAGGACGCCGTGGGCCGCTTCGCCACCCAGCACCTTTTGCCAAGAAAAGGTGACCACATCGAGCTTGTCGAAGGGGAGATCTTGGGCGAACGCTGCCGAGGTGGCGTCGCAGATGGTCAGCCCCTTGCGGTCGCTTGGGATGAATTCGCCGTTGGGAACCCGCACACCGGAAGTGGTGCCGTTCCAGGTAAAAACGACATCTTGGCCAAAGTCTATGGCGGCAAGATCCGGCAACTGTCCGTAGGGGGCGCGGAGCACGGTGGGCTCGATCCTGAGTTGCTTTACCGCGTCAGTCACCCAGCCTTCGCCAAAGGATTCCCAAGCGAGCAAGGTCACCGGCCGGTGTCCGAGCAGCGACCACATGGCAATTTCCACCGCACCAGTGTCGGACGCGGGAACGATGCCAATGCGGTGACTATCGGGCACGCCCAGGAGCGCCCTCGTGCCATCGATCACGGCGGCAAGTTTTGCTTTCCCAGGTTTGGAGCGATGGGATCGTCCCACCAATGTGTTGCCGAGCGCTTCGACACTCCAGCCGGGCCGTTTGGCGCACGGTCCTGACGAAAAGCATGGATTGCCCGGCCTCTGGCCCGGCATTTTCAGTTCTGTCATATGGCTACCCTTCCAGATAGGCGCCCCTCGTTGGGGAGGGGTGTCCCACTGGCGGACATACGCCTCTGGCTTGGGAACCACAAGCGTCTCGCCTTTTGTCCGCCCGAGCCTGCCCGGATCTGGACGTTCGGCCTTTGGCAAAAGTGGGCCCTGGTACTCAAAATTTGCCCGACAGCAATTTGATCTATGTCAAGTTATTCGGCCCGGCCTCGTGTCACTTTCGGTGGACAGTGGCGGGGGCTCCTATGCGGATCGCGCTTGTTCATCCGAACTATCATTCCGGCGGCGCCGAGATTGCGGGCGCATGGCCGCCGGCCTGGGTCGCTTATCTTGCCGGACACCTGCGCAATGCAGGCTATGACGACATCCACTTCATCGACGCCATGACCAACGACCTCGGCGCCGATGAACTGCGCGAGCGCTTCCTCGCCCTAAAGCCCGATGTTGTCGGCGTTACTGCCATCACGCCGTCCATCTACACCGCCGAAGATGTGCTGCAGATCGCGCAGGATACGGTTCCGCAGGCGGTGCGAGTGCTCGGCGGCGTCCACGCCACCTTTATGTATAAGCAGGTCCTTTCCGAAGCCCCCTGGGTGGACGTTATCGTCCGGGGCGAGGGCGAAGAGATTTTTCGGGATTTGATCTGCGCCATCGATGAAGGCCGGTGGCCCGTTGATCGGCGCAAGATCAAGGGGCTCGCCTTCCGCGATGGTGACGACATCGTCGCCACCCAGGCAGCGCCCACAGTGAAGGATCTCGACGCCATCGACCCCGACTGGTCGCTACTGGAATGGAAGAAGTACACCTACGTGCCGCTCGGTGTCCGTGTTGCCATTCCCAATATGGCGCGGGGCTGCCCGTTTACGTGCTCGTTCTGTAGCCAATGGAAGTTCTGGCGGGACTACAGAGTTCGCGACCCAAAGAAGGTCGTCGACGAAATAGAGCGACTGGTGCACGACTATGATGTTGGCTTCTTTATCCTTGCCGATGAAGAACCTACCATCAACCGCAAGAAGTTTATTCAGTTTTGCGAAGAGCTGATTGCGCGCGGACTGCCCCAGAAAGTGAAGTGGGGGATCAATACACGGGTCACCGACATTTATCGCGATCGGGAGCTGTTACCGCTCTACCGCAAGGCGGGCCTTGTGCACGTGTCACTGGGGACCGAGGCAGCAGCGCAGCTCAAACTCGACAGGTTTAACAAAGAAACCAAGGTCGCCGAAAACAAAGAGGCGATTAGGCTGCTGCGCGAAGCCGACATTTTCGTGGAAGCGCAGTTCATTGTCGGTCTTGACAACGAAACGCCCGAAACCTTGGAAGAAACATTCCAGATGGCGTGGGATTGGCAACCCGACCTCGCCAATTGGGCCATGTATACGCCGTGGCCGTTCACCACGCTCTTCCAGGAATTGAAAGACAAGGTCGAGATCTTCGATTTCTCAAAATACAATTTCGTGACGCCGATCATGGCACCCGAAGCCATGGATCGGGCGACGCTGCTTGACCGCGTGATGCACAACTATCGGCGCTTTTACATGCGAAAGGCGCTTTTTTACTATCCATGGCGCGGCACAGGCTTTCGCCGACGCTATCTCCTTGGTTGCCTCAAGGCCTTCTTGAAGGCCGGCTTCCAGCGCACCTTTTATGATCTTGGGAAGGCGGGCTATTGGGGCCCGCAGTCGAAAAAAGGCGTCAACTTCAACTTCGACCGCACGCGGACCATCGCACCCCGCTATTGCCGTCAAGCTGGACCGAGGGGTCGTGGTCGTAGTCCAACGCCCCGGACTGATTGAGTTGAACCCCGCCG
>JBCCYN010000038.1:0-29076 GCA_039189655.1 Pseudomonadota bacterium
GGTGGTATTCGGTGAGCCTGGCACCAATGGCCAGCACGCCTTCTATCAGCTCATCCACCAGGGCACCGACGTCATCCCTTGCGACTTCCTGATCGCGGCTGAGCCCCACGAGCAGGTTTCCGACCACCACGCCAAGCTGATTGCCAACTGCCTTGCGCAGTCCCAGGCCCTCATGCGCGGGCGCACCCTTGAGGAGGCAAAAGCGCAACTTCTCGAAAAGGGCATGTCTGAAGCCGAAGCGGGCCGCCTCGCGCCGCACCGGGTTTTTGCCGGAAACCGTCCCTCCAACACCTTCGCCTATAAGACCCTAGACCCGTTCACCTTGGGCAAAATACTGGCGTTCTACGAGCTCAAAGTCTTTGTTCAAGGCGTCTTGTGGAGCATTAACTCCTTCGACCAGTGGGGCGTCGAACTGGGCAAGGAGCTTTGTAACGACCTTCTTCCCGCGGTGAAGGGCGGGTCGGTGGAGGGGGCTGATGCGTCCACCAAGGCGCTGCTGGCGTACCTCAGGGCACCCTGATCCAGGGCGGCAACACGGCAACGCTTTAGCGTTGTGGCAGGCGTTTGAGCTGGCGGGGGACCGAGGAAGCCCAGGCGCTTGCGAGGCTCAAGCCGCCGCCAACAGGTCGTCTATGGCGGACGTGACGCTTGTGGCCTGGATCCGGTCTAGGCCGGCAAAACTGCCGCGGTCATTGTCGTAGTAGCGGCCTGATGCTCCGTCAAAACTGTCCGACGTGGCGATCCTGACAAGGAGTTCGGCCCCAATGCGAAGGTCGTTGCCCGCAACGCCAAACCCCTCATTGACCATCTTGGACGCGAGAAGCGAGCCGGGGTTAACGGCAATAACGGCCGGTCCGTTCGCCAACTCCTGGGCCAGCGTGCCGGACCAAAGGGCAATGGCGCGCTTACTTTGGGAGTAGGCTTCCATATCGCCCAACGACCTTTTGCCGGCGAGCGCTGCAAGGTCAACCGAGGCCTGGGCGGCGGACGACAAGTTGATGATCCGCCCGTTGCTGGGAACGATCGGCAGCAGGAGCCGCGTCAGCTTGTAGGGGGCAAGGGTGTTCACCACGAAGCGGACGTCGAGGCCGTTTTCGGCCACCGGATCGGGCGTCTTCAAAACACCGGCGTTGTTGATCAGCACGTCGAGGCGGTCATGGCGTGCGCGGATGGCGGCGGCCACCGCTTCCACGTCGGCTAAACGCGAAAAGTCGCCCAAGTAGGTCTGTGCGTTGTGTCCCACCGCGCTCGCCGCGGCATCGAGTTTCGCAGCGTTGCGTCCGTGGAGGAGTACATTGTGGCCCTCGGCGGCAAGCAGTTTTGCGGTGAGGAGGCCGATACCGTCGGTCGATCCTGTGATCAGTATGGTCTGGGGCATGGGTTTCGTCTCAGGAATGGAAGGCGGGCAGGATTGCAGCCGCCAGATGCTCTAAGGTCCGCTCAGTGTTTTCGCCATTGAAGCGCAGGTTCAGTGCCACGTGGTTGACGCCCGCATCGCGAAGCGCCGCGAGATGGGCGAGCAAGAACCGCGACCCGGAGCGGAAGCCAAGATGAATCGGGCTTGCCGCCGCATCCGGGTCGGCGACGAGGTCCACATAAAGGGACTGCATCACCGGCTTGCCGGGAACCCCCGCAGCGGCAATGCGGCTTCGGTAGTCTTTGATAACGTTGGCCTGTGCGGGGATGCTGCGCGGATAGGTCATCCACCCATCTCCATGGCTGGCGATCCATTCGGGAGACTGTTGACTTCCGCCAGTGATCAAGAGGGGCAATCGTGCGCCGGTGGGTTTTGGGAGCATGTCGATCGCGCCCGTGAGCCGTCCCCGGCCGTTTGCAATGGTCGGATAGTCGTCCCCCAAGGCGTTGATGTACTCGATGCTTTCGCGGAACCGTGCGCCCCGATCGGGAAACGTCATGTTGAGGGCTGGGTATTCGTCCGGCCTGTCGCCAGACGCAACGCCCAAAAGTATTCGCCCCCCGGAGAGCACGTCCGCGCTCGCAGCGGCCTTTGCCACATGGGCCGGATGTCGCAGCGGCAGGATGATACTCGCTGTCCCCAGGGCGATTTCCTTGGTGGCCCCGGCCAACAGCCCGAGGTAGACGAACGGATCGAAGGTCTGCCCGGCATCACCGAAGGACGGCACGTTGAATGGGACGTCCCGGAGCCAAAGCGCCTTAAAACCCAGCGCTTCCGCCAACTGAGCCCGTTCCAGGTGCCTCTCCATGGTTGGAACCGCGCTCGTGTCGTAGCGCTCGATGGGCACGACCAGGCCAACGCTCAGTCGCCCTTGCCTAAAAACTGAGTCGTAGGCCCGGTTGAGCGGCGCAAAGCCCGCGGTAGGGCGTTCGTCCAACAACGAACTGGTCTGGGACACGATCAGCGCTCGCCGTTCCGTGCAACGCCGGACCCCGGTCGAGCGGTCGACGCTCGTGCTTGCCTCATGGAGGAGGTCTGAGACGATGATCGCGAGCGGGTTTTCGCGCCCGCTGTCCGCCTCGGGACGGAAAAACGTTCGTCGGACACCCTGGACCCAGCCCTTTTGCTAGGCGAGATCATCTTTGCCTTCCACGATAAAGTGGTAGCTCGTGAATCCCGCCGTGCGCGCTTCAAGGTGCGGTTTGTATTGGGGGTCATTCATGAACCCCAATGCCGCCTCTTTCGATGGCCATTCCAGTATGATCCGCAACGCTGAAGGTTCATTAGGCCCTTCTACCTGCTCATGATTTGCAGTTCGCGCAAGATATTTGCCGCCGTGCTTAGACACAAGCGCATTTGCGGCAGGTAAATAGTCCGCGATCCAATCTTCAGTCGTTGGTGTCACCGCGAGTACTGAGTAGTACGCCATTGATACCTCTCGTTTTGCCTGACGGGTGCGCCGCCGCACCCCATTGGGAGATCAATTGCTTATTCTCGATTTAGATCTAAACTGCCAATTATCAGGTTCAGAATTCGGCTTTTCGATATAATAGATGGATACAGACGCGCTTCGCCTCTTCGTTCTTGCTGCCGACCGGCTGAACATCAGCGCGGCTGGGCGCACACTGGGCATGGCACCGGCGGTGGCGAGTGCAAAACTTGCCAAGCTCGAAAAATCGTTGGGCACCGATCTTTTGCATCGCTCGACGCGAAAAGTGGCGCTCTCGGTGGAGGGAGCCGAGTTTTTGCCCTTCGCCAGGGACATGATCGCCCAGGAAGACGCGGGCCGGGCAGCGCTCGGGATCGGAACCCATCGGGCCAAGGGAACGCTGCGCTTCACGGCGCCAAGTTCGTTCACCCAGCTCTATATCGCTCCGCTTCTGCCTGAATTTCTCGCGAGCCAGCCGGGCGTTGCGCTCGACCTTAGGCTCTCGGACACCCAGTTCGATCTGATCGAAGGCAGCTACGACCTGGCGCTAAGAAACGCACCGCTGGTGGATACGAGCCTCAAGGGGCGCAAGCTTGCAGATGACCTGCGAATACTTTGTGCCTCACCGCAATACATCGCGCAGCGCGGTTTTCCGCAGACCCCGGATGATCTCAGGCACCATGATTTGATCGGTTTCCAGGGCGATGAACCGCGTAAACTCGCGTCCAGTGACGGTCGCACGGGTTCCTTCGACCCCCGCTTTTCGCAAAGCAGGCTCCACATTGACGATGGCACAGTCCAACGCGTTGCAACCGTCGCCGACGCGGGCATTTCGCTCAATTCCGTGTGGAGCGTTCGCGCTGATATCAAGGCCGGTCGCCTGGTGCGGGTCTTGCCGGACTTTGTAGCGGCCGAAGCCTCCGTCCTCTGGCTCATCTATCCCAAGACAAACGTGCTTTCGGCAAAGGTCCGGACGTTCATAGATTTTCTTATCGACCGGATTGGCCGAATGCCGCCGTGGCAAGATGCGATGGAGTAGAGCGCGTTTCAGCGACACCAAATGTTTCGGCGCATCGAACGGCGCGGAAAGACAGGAATTTAGCGACGGTCATGCGGCCTTAGGATTGCCTGGCAGCCTCCAGCCAGCCGAAGGCAAAGTCTTGCCGGCCTAAGCTTCCGGTTCGTCAAACAGACCCGGTGGCAACCCGTCCTGGGTCGGTGCGGGCAGCCCAAGATGCTCAAAGGCTCGACGGGTCAACAACCGGCCGCGGGGCGTCCGCTGCAGGTGACCTTGCTGCAAAAGGTAGGGCTCGACAATGTCTTCCAGGGCGTCCCTGGGCTCGGACAACGCGGCGGCAATCGTCTCGATCCCCACCGGGCCGCCGCCATAGTTGTCGGCAATGAGGCCGAGATAGCGCCGGTCAAGCGCATCAAGTCCGGCGCGGTCCACGTCCAGGCGCTCGAGAGCCTCGTCGGCGATCTCGGTGTCGAT
Source organism: Pseudomonadota bacterium (assembly GCA_039189655.1). GTDB lineage: Bacteria > Pseudomonadota > Alphaproteobacteria > Rhizobiales > Amorphaceae > Acuticoccus. The sequence goes on from JBCCYN010000038.1 coordinate 4,339, forward strand.
GGCGTCCTTGCCGCCCACGATGGCAAAGTCCCGCACCCGCCGTAAAAGCCGGCCTGCAATGCGCGGCGTCCCGCGGGCCCGGCGCGCGATCTCGGTGGCGCCGTCCGGTGTGGCGGCGATCCCCATCAAGTGGGCCGCCCGCGTGACGATTTCGGTGAGATCCTCGACGCCATAAAATTCGAGCCGCAGCGGGATGCCGAAGCGGTCGCGCAGCGGCGTCGTCAAGAGGCCGAGCCGCGTGGTGGCGCCCACCAGCGTAAATCGGGCGAGGTCGATCTTGACGGACCGCGCCGCCGGCCCTTCGCCGATGATGAGATCGAGCTGGAAGTCCTCCATCGCCGGGTAGAGAATTTCCTCCACATGGGGCGACAGACGATGGATCTCATCAATGAAGAGAACGTCGCGATCTTCAAGGTTGGTGAGGAGGGCGGCCAGATCCCCGGCCTTGGCGATAACGGGGCCCGACGTGGCGCGAAAGCCGGTGCCCAGTTCCTTGGCGACGATTTGGGCAAGGGTCGTTTTGCCAAGCCCCGGTGGTCCCACCAGCAGAACATGGTCGAGGGCGTCCTTGCGCTGACGGGCAGCCTTGACGAAGACGTCAAGATTGGCGCGGGCGGCGGGCTGGCCGATGAATTCGGCAAGGGTTTGCGGGCGCAGGGCAACGTCATGGTCGTCGGGCTGGGGGGTGGCGGCGAGGGGATTGCTCATGCCGCAAGCCGCTTGAGGCCGGCGCGGATCAACTCGGCAGCCGCCGCCTCGGGTTTTTCAGACCGCACTGCCTGGAGCGCCGAGCGCGCCTGCATTTCGTCATAGCCGAGATTGACGAGGGCGCTGATGGCGTCGGCCACCGGTTCATCCGCCGGCGCGCGGCCAGCGGCGGCGGTGGGGAGAACGAGGCTCACCGCGGACGCAGGCGCCTTGGATTTCAGCTCCGTCGCGATGCGTTCCGCAACGCGCTTTCCCACCCCCGGCGCTCTTTCAATGGCCGCCTTGTCGCCAACGGCGATGGCAGCAGCAAGGTCTTCAGCGGAGAGGACCGAAAGAACGCCAAGAGCCACTTTCGCGCCAACGCCTTGCACGGACTGCAGCAGACGGAACCAGTCCTTCGCGGCCCGGTCGCGAAAACCGTAAAGGCGGATCATGTCTTCGCGCACGACCGTTTCGATAACGAGGGTGGCGCTGTCACCGGGGGAAAGGGCGGCAAGGTCGCGGCTCGGCAAATGGACCTCGTAGCCCACACCCTGCACGTCGAGGATGGCGACGTCCGCGACGTCGACCACCGTCCCTGTCAGGCGCCCGATCACGCCGCAACCCTCGCCGCGCGGCGGTGACTGGCGTGGCAAATGGCTACCGCCAGCGCATCGCAGGCGTGCTCGGTGGATGCGTTCGCCTTGGGCAATAAAATTTCGATCATGTGGCGGATCTGGCGTTTGTCTGCGTGCCCCGCCCCCACCACCGACTTTTTCACAAGGTTGGGGGCGTACTCGGCCACAGGGATCTGGGCGAGCGCCGGAGCGAGCAGCGCAACCCCCCGCGCCTGGCCCAGTTTTAGCGTCGCGGCGCCGTCGCGGGACACAAAAGTTTGCTCCACGGCTGCTTCGTCGGGCCCGTGGCGGTCCAAGATGGCGCTAAGCTCTTCAAAAATATCGGCCAGGCGCGACGCTACCGGCCGTTTTGGTGCCGGCGTAATCGTGCCAGCGGCGAGGAAGGACAGCCGCGAACCGTCGGCCGCAATCGCCCCCCAACCGGTCGCCCGCAGCCCAGGATCAATGCCAAGGATCGTTACCATCATGCCGCCTCCACGAGAACATAATAGGGCCAAGGCGTGAAGGCTTCGTCACCGAAGAGGCCATAAAGGACGGTCAGTACCCACAGTAAAAGGACGCTCCGGTCGTTTGCGCGCCTCCTCGTTGGGCTTGACGTCGCCAATCCCCACATTGCCTCCACGGCCGCCCGCCCGCGCCGATGGGGTGGGGTGCGGCTCGGGGAGTTTTTTTATGGTTTTCGCGTTTTGGGTCTTTTTTCTGGGACTGACAGCGCCGTCCATCGGGGTCATCGGTTGGCTCGCGCTGAGCTGGTTTTGGTATGCCTTCGGTGCCATCGCCAAAAACCCCGGCGACGGCGATCTTTGGTTCACGGCGATGGTGCTGCCGGGCGCACCGCTGGTGTTGGGGGTGTCGGCCGTCAGCGTACTGGCCTGGGTGGCCTACAGCTATTTTCGCCGCGGGCGGTCGGGCCTGCAGCAAAAGTCAGGGGCACTCGTGACAGCGCTACTCCTTGCTATGGTGCCGCTCGCCTTCACCCTTCCCCTCGCTCTCCTCGTTCTTTCGCGCAACGAAGGGGCTGAGCCGGTGTTTTTTGCAATTTTCGGGTCCGGCGTATTCCCGCTCGTTTCCACGGTTTGGTTATTGGTTTGGGCTATTCGCGCCGATCGCGCGGTGGCGGTGGCGCGACCTTCGCATCCGGCGGGATGAAGCGCTCGCCGCCCACGTCGTCATAGAGCCACACCATGCGGTCGAAGTACCAAAGCTTTGCCCCCATCGTCAGCACTAGGCCGCACATCACCGCCCAGGGATTGAGCACCCAAAGTCCATAAATGAGGATCAGCACACCGGGGCCAGACGCAAGGGAGAGGAGTAATGCGGCGGTGCTGTGGTGTTTTGGAATGGGGGTATGGGCGCGGTCGAGCCACACCCGCTCGCCCAGGACACCGCGCGAAGCGTAGCTGTTGAAGTGTTTTGGTTGGCTGAAGGCCCGCGGGTTGAGATAGGTCCAAGCGCAGATGGCGGCGAACGGAAGCAGGCACCACCAACCGATCCAAATTCGCCCGTAAAGAACGAGGGCGCCGAGCGGCAAAATGGGCATTCGGGTGTAGACGGACCACGGGTTGGCATGTCGCGCCCACACCATGTCGGACATCCCCATCAGTCTTTCGGAAAATGTCTTCGAAGAGTTCGGCACCGCCGTCCCCGGTAGAAGGCGCTTGAACAATTTTTACGACTATCGCGGCGCAACCCGAGAAAAATGACTTAACCGCGATGTCGAACCCGCGTCGCGGATGAGGCCGCAGCCTAGCCGGCTTCGAGCGCGGCGCGTTCCGGCACCACCCGCACAGCTTTGAAGAACGGCACCGGCGGCTTACCCACCAGGATCCGAAGCTGATAGGCCCGCGGCAGCCGCCCAGCATAGAAGCGCTCGATGAGCGGCTGGGGTAGTCGGTGGAAGCGGGCGAGCACGCGGTGCCGGTCCTGGGGCTCCCCGGCGAGGAACAACAGGCGGTTGAGGAGGCGGTCGAAGCTGGAGCGGGCGAAATGTTTCTTCACCAGCCTTGCCTGCAACGCGGCAAGGCGCGCGGTTGTGACCGGGCCTTCGCTGGCCGCAAGGGCAACGGCAGTGCGTGCCGACTGGGGCAGAGAATATCCCGTCACAGGATGGAAGAGCCCGGCACGAAGACCGAGGGGAACGGCGCTGCCAGGTGGTGCGGCCGTGGACCACATTTTTGGATAGTCGCCCGACAGGAGGAGCGGGAGCGCGCCTTTTTCTTCCCGGATCGTCTCGGTGATCGTCCAGCCGCGCTGCGCGGCATAGTCGGCGATCCGGTGGCGCACAGCGGCCGCATCCACCTTCGGACCCTCGCTGTAGTAGGTGTCCTCGATGAGCACGGTGTCTTCGGTGAAGGGCAGGAGATAGACGAAGCGGTAGCCGTCGATCTGGGGCACCAGCGCGTCCATGATGGTGGGCTTGGTGAGCCCGTGGGGCCGGGACAGCCGCACCTCCTGGCCGAAAAATTTCTGCCAGCGCAGCGTCACCCCGTCGAGTTTGCGCGCCCCTCGGGCATCAAGGACCGCATCAGCCTCCACCCTTGTTCCATCGCCAAGGGTGATACCCGCCGCATCCACTGCCGCGACAGACTCTCCGAGCCGGACACGGTCGCCCAGGCGCGCCATGGCCACCTCGTGGAGGCGCGGCGATGTGACCGAACGGTAGGTGGTGGAAAATGAGCGGGAAAACCCGCCGAACCGTGTCTCGTACCCATCCCATCGGTGGGCCACGAAAGGATCCACCAGCGCCGCGTCGGCGCCGGAAAGGTCGGTGCCGTAAAAACTCCAGGTGTGGTCGCCGCCCAGGGTTTGCGCCGACTCATAAAGGGTGACATCGATGTCCGGCCGACGACTGACGAACGCCATCGCCGTCAAAACGCCCGATAGGCCTCCCCCTGCGATAATCAGTCGTTCTTTCACCGGCCTGCCTTCCACGATCGCAATGCTATATGGGGCATTGGCGACGCAAGGCCCATACCGGTGGACGCGTGAGGAGGTCGCACTGACTAGATCTGCCCAAGACGCGCTGCCCGGCGCCGAGCTTCGACAGACGGCCATTGGGATCAGCCTCGCCATGGCGGTGATCTCGGCGTGGTTGGCGTGCCACGTGTTGGCGATCTATGTGATCGATTGGTCCGCGCTCCCCTTCATTGCGCCAGTGCCGATGATCCTCCTGCAGGCATGGCTTTGCGTGGGTCTTTTCATCATCGCCCACGACTGCATGCATGGCTCGCTGGCTCCCCATCGACCGGTGGTCAATCGGAGCTTTGGGCGCTTGACGCTCTTCCTTTACGCAGCCTTTTCCTATGACCGGCTCCTCCCGGACCACCACAATCACCACAAAAACCCGGGCACCGAAGACGATCCGGACTATCATCCCGAGGATGCAACGGCGTTCTGGCCCTGGTTCCTCCACTTCATGCGTCATTATTATGGCTGGCGCGAGTTCGCCACGATGACCGCGGTGCTGGGGGCATACTACGTGCTGTTTTCCCCGTCCTTGCCGCTCGTTCTGGTATTTTTCGCCATCCCGGCGATTTTGTCGGCGCTTCAGCTCTTCACCTTCGGTACCTATTTGCCCCACCGGGACGAGGACCACGAGTTCGCCGATCACCACAATTCGCGCACCAACGATTTCCCGTGGCTTTTGTCGCTCATCACGTGCTTTCACTTCGGCTATCACCATGAGCACCACCTCTCGCCGTGGACGCCCTGGTGGCGGCTTCCGCGACTGCGGGCGGAGCGGCGCACCGTCGAGCAGACGGTGCCGGCGGAATAGGGAGCGTGGAGATGCTTCTCAACGTCCTGATCGTGATCGTCACGGTGATTGGGATGGAGGTGTTCGCGTGCCTGACGCATCGCTACATCATGCATGGGCCGCTCGGTTGGGCTTGGCATAAGTCGCACCACGAGGAAACCGAGGGCCCGTTCGAGAAAAACGACCTCTACGCGGTGGTTTTCGCGGTCATTTCGGGCTTGGTCTTCATCTTCGGCTTTGTGGGGATTTGGCCGCTGCGTCAGGTGGGCATCGGCCTAGTGGTCTACGGCGTCCTTTATTTTATCGTTCATGATGGCCTGGTGCACCGGCGCTGGCCGTTCACCTACGTGGCGAAGAGTGGATACCTGAAACGTCTCGTCCAAGCGCACCACATGCACCACGCGGTGGGCTCGCGCGATGGCTGCGTTTCATTCGGGTTTCTCTACGCGCCGCCCATCCGCGCCCTAAAGGAACAGCTCCGCGCGAACGCGGCCGCATCCCAGAGGCGGAAGGAGCGCCGCGGCCCCGTCAAAGCGGTCCGCGCCCGGGATCGGGTGCAAAGACCCGCCCTCAAGGACGGGGCGGACGCTGCCACAGGCCAGTCCGGCTAGGCGCGGCGCCCCTCCCATCCCGGCGGGCTGCGGAAAGGGCGCTCGTAGCCAAGATGACTATTTTTTGCCCGGAGTTGGTGGCGACGCGCTCGCCCAACCGCTCCGGGCCCGCTGCGCGCCGGCGCGAGCCAATGGCGCGATAAATTTTTCCCGCCGATGCAATTGCCCAGGCGGTCCGGAACGGAAGGCGCGCCACCCCGACATTGGCCGACAGGTAATAGGCCTCCGCCGTCTCCACCAGGCGGGCGCTCACCCGCCACACCGCATCTTGGTTTTCAGCGCTCAGGAGGGCGCTGGGCGTCGCCTCCACCTCCACTTCCTCGAGCCACTGCGCTGGCAGATAAACCCGCCCTGCCTTTGCATCGGCCACCACGTCCCTGGCGATGTTGGTCATCTGGAAGGCAAGGCCGAGATCACACGCCCTGTCGAGGGTACAGGTTTCGTCTCGGGGAACGCCGATGACAAGCCCCATCATCACGCCCACGGCACCTGCTACGCCGTAGCAGTAGCGGCAAAGGTCATCGAAGGTGTCATACCTTGCGCCCTCCACGTCGAGGGCAAAGCCATCGAGCAGATCCCCTGCAAGGCGCGGCGTGATGCCGTGGGTGGCGCAGACGTCGCCGAAACCGTCAAAGACCGGCTGGCCGGTGGGCGTTCCTGTGAGTGCGGCTTCGGTAAGGCTGCGCAGTTCGGCAAGCTTTCCGGCGCCATCCTCCACCTGCCGCTCGCCGTGCCCGAGGACCTGCCCGTCGATGACATCGTCGCAGTGCCGGCACCAGGCGTAGAGCCGCGCGACGTCATCGCGCACGGCACCGGGTAGCAAGCGCGAGGCCGCGGCAAAGCTCCTCGAACCGTTAGCGATGGCCGCCCGGGCGTAGGCGGCATCGGCCGTGGGTGCACCTTTGGCGGACATCAACATATGGGGCGACGAAACATCGGCCGGTTCAAGCCAGTGGGGCGCCGAAAATTTCGGGGAGGTTAGCGGTCATCTTAGACTGTCTGGCCGCCCTTATGCACCGGCGGCGGCAAGTTGCGGTGCAGGCGCAAAATCCTCGAGCACCAGGCCCGCCGTTGCCTTCGCGGAACCCACCACGCCCGGTAGCCCGGCCCCCGGGTGGGTGCCAGCGCCGACGAGGTAGAGATTTTTGATCTTGTCGTCGCGGTTGTGACAGCGGAAGTAGGCGGACTGGGTGAGGATCGGTTCCATGGAAAACGCTGAGCCCATGTGGGCGTTGAGTTCGTCGTGAAAATTCTGCGGCGTAAAAATCCGTGACGTGATGAGGGTTTCCGAAAGGCGTGGGATGGCCCGCTCTTCCAGGTAGGCGAGGATGCGGTCTCGATAGCGCGGACCTTCGGTGGCCCAGTCGATGTCCGCTGCGCCCAGGTGCGGCACCGGCGCCAGCACGTAGTAGGCCGATTTTCCAGGCGGCGCGAGGGAGGGATCCGTCTTCGACGGCGCGTGGAGGTAGAGCGAGAAATCGTCCGCCAGCTCGGGGCCTTTGAAAATGTCGGAAATCAGCTCCCTGTAGCGCGGGCCGAACAAGATGACGTGGTGCTCCAACCCGTTGGGCACATCCCGATCAAGCCCGAAATAGATGACGAAGAGCGAGTTGGAGTAGCGCTTCTTTTCTAGGCGAGCGGCCACCCTCGGACCTCGCGCGGTCTCCGAAAGGAGCCCCTTATAGGTGTGGACGATGTCCGCGTTGCTGCCGACAAGATCGGCGCTCAGCACCTCGCCGGACTGGAGCCGCACCCCGGTGGTTCGGTCATTCTCGGAGATGATTTGTTCGACCGGAGCGGAAAGACGCACGGTTCCGCCAAGGTCCTCAAAAAGCTTGATGAGCCCAGCCACCAACGCGCCGGTGCCGCCCATGGCAAACCAAACACCGCCGCGTCGCTCCAGCGCATGGATCAGCCCGTAAATGGCGGAGGTGGAGAACGGATTGCCGCCCACGAGGAGGGTATGGAAGGAGAAGGCCTGGCGCAGGTGCTCGTCCTCGATGAAGTCGGCCACTTTGGAATAAAGATTGCGCCAACTTTGGAGGCGGATGAGCTGCGGGGCGACCCGCACCATGGATTTGAAATCAAGGAACGGAGCCGCGCCCAGCTTGATATAGCCTTCGGCGTAAAGGTCCTCGCTGTAGGCGAGAAAACGCTTGTAGCCGTCCACGTCTTTGGGGTTTCGAGCGGCGATCTGGCGTTCCAGCTCAGCCTGGTCGTTCACGTAGTCGAACACGTCGCCGTCTTCCCAGCGCAGCTGGTAAAAGGGGCTGACCGGCACGAGGTTCACGTAGTCCTTCAACTGGCGGCCCGAGAGGGCGAACAGTTCTTCCAGGCACGCCGGGTCGGTAATGACGGTGGGGCCAGCGTCGAAGGTGAACCCCTCGTCCTCGTAGACATAGGCACGACCGCCGGGCTTATCGCGCGCTTCCACAAGCGTTGTGGCGATCCCGGCCGACTGCAGCCTGACGGCAAGCGCGAGCCCTCCGAACCCCGATCCGATCACCACCGCCGCTGTCATGTTCGCCCCTTTCGTTAACGTTCCGACATAGAGGCTTGGGCCGATTGCGCCAATCGCGGCGGAAAGCCTCACTTGCCCATGCCCCACCGATCTGACGTTGCCCACCATACGCGGATTGAAACGGTTCGAAGGCGGAAGTATGGACAGGGAATGACCTCACAACGCCAGCTCCGTGTGGGAGAGCTTGTCCGTCACGAGCTCTCCGGGATTTTTGTGCGCGGCGGTGCCCGTGACCCCGACCTTGATGGGGTGGCGATCACTGTGCCGGAAGTGCGCATGAGTCCTGATCTCAAGATTGCGACGGTGTTCGTCATGCCGCTGGGGGGTGGCGATAGCGAGCGGGTGGTGAAGGGGCTTGCCCGGTCGGCCCGGTTTATCCGCGGCGAACTTTCAAAAAAGATGCGCCAACTCAAATTTATGCCCGAGCTGCGGTTCCAGCTCGACACCCGCTTTGACGACGACGACCGCATGCGCGACGCCCTAGCCGATCCGTTGGTCGCCCGCGATGCCGAGGCTGGCGAGGCCAAAGATGGTTAAGACGTTCAATCTTTCCAATCCGGGCCCCCAACGCGAAGCCAAAGGAAAGCGGGGTCGTCGCCGGGGCAAGCCGAAGAATGCCCTCGACGGCTGGATCATCCTCGACAAGCCGGTGGGGATCACCTCCACCCAGGCGTTGGGGGCGGTAAAACGTCTGTTTTTACCCGAGAAGGCGGGCCATGCCGGAACGCTGGATCCCCTGGCGACGGGCATCCTGCCGCTGGCCTTCGGGGAAGCGACCAAGACGGTCCCGTTTGTGGTCGACGGCGCGAAAACCTATCGCTTTACGGTGCGCTGGGGGGCGGCCACGGACACCGATGACGCCGACGGGAAAGTCATCGAAACATCACCTGTGCGCCCATCGCTGGCGGATGTGGAGGCGGCGCTTCCCAGCTTCGTGGGCGACATCAGTCAGGTCCCACCGCGGTTTTCCGCTGTCAAAGTCGACGGCCAGCGCGCATACGACCTCGCCCGGGATGGCGAAGAAGTGGAGTTGAAGGCCCGGGTGGTGACCATCACGCAGCTCACCGTGGTGGGCGAGCCTGAGGGCGACGATATCGAGCTGGAGGCGCACTGCGGCAAAGGCACCTATGTGCGCGCCATCGCCCGCGACCTCGCAAAGCAACTGGGAACGGCCGGCCATGTGACCGCGCTGCGCCGTACCAGGGTCGGCCCTTTCAGCGAAGACGACAGCATCACCCTTGACGCACTATCGGCGCTGGCCAAGGACCCGCAGGCCGCCATCGACACGCACCTGCTGAACCCCACGACAGCGCTCAGCGGTATTGCCACGGTGGATGTGGATCGCGTGGCGGCGTCACGGTTGCGGCAGGGTCAGGCCACCATTGTGCGTCCTCTGACGGAGTTCGAGGAGGATGAAATCGGCGCCATTTGTGGCGGCGAGCTTGTGGCGCTATGCCGGGCACAGCAAGGGGCTTTACATCCTGTGAGGGTGTTCCGCAGTCCACGGCGGCGGATCACGCTGAACCCTCAGGAGCCCGCGTCGCCATGCGCCCCCTCGGAAACGCCTTCGCCCGCACCGCCGGGAAACTGACCCTCGCCCCAGCGCTCGTCGGCGCCGTTCTGGGCGTGTCTTTGCCCGGTGCGCTCGCGGCGGACCTTGCCATGCCCATCATCGTGCCGCCTCCGCCGGCCGTTGTGGTCGAGCCGCCATCGAACCTGTGCACGATCTTTTCGCCGAGCGGTAAGGTGGAAGTCTTTGAAGAGCCCCGCGGCGAAGTCTGGGGGTATTTGCCGGCCGGCATGATCGTAGAAGTGATGGACCAACCCTATAGCGACGTGACCGACCTTTGGGTCCGCATCAAACCGCCCCGTGCCGACAACTACTACGGCTGGGTCGCCACCGCGTCGTTCAGCTGCCACTGACCGAACAGCCTCACCGGAGTTGACGGTTCGTCCGCAAAGCGCGTCCCGGCGTCAGATTTCGCGTTTTACCGCCGCTGTTTCAGGGTCGCCGGTGTTCGGCGTGCCGTCGCGCTCGATGAGGAGGATATGAACCTCCTCCGCTGCGATGGGCCGGTGCTCGACCCCTGCCGGCACCACGTAAAGATCCCCAGGGCCAAGCTCCATGACCTCTTCGCGCGTCTCAAGGCGCAAATGGCCCTTGAGCACGAGAAAAAAGTCGTCGGTGTCATCGTGCTTGTGCCAGGGAAACTCGCCCAGGAGTTTGGCCACCATGACTTCGTGACCGTTGAAGCGTGATACGATTTTAGGCTGAAAATGCTCGCTGAACGTGGCGAGTTTTGCAGCAAGATCGACTTTCGCCATAAAACTCCCAGGTGGTGCCGGACCCCGTGACCGGGGCCCGACGTGAAGGCCTACTCGCCGTAGGAGATCCGGTAAAGCGCACCGGCAAGGTCGTCAGACACGAGGATGGAACCGTCGGGAAGTTCCGACACATCCACCGGACGACCCAGGTACTCGCCGTTCTCATCGAGCCAACCTTCGGCGAAGGGCTCGGTCTTCGCGTTCCCTTCATCGTCGATGAAGGTGACCATCACCCGCGCACCCACCGGCTCGGTGCGGTTCCAGGAACCGTGCTGGGCCGAGAAAATGGCGTTCTTGTACTTCGCGGGGAACATGTCCCCTTGGTAAAAGTACATGCCCAAGTCGGCCGCATGGGCGACGGTCTCCACCGCTGGGAACACCAGATCCGCAGGTGGGTCCTCCGTTTTATATTCGTTGGTGCGGGTGTCGCCGCCGCCGTACCACGGGAAGCCGAAGTGCTGGCCGGCTGCGGTCTGGCGGTTGATCTCACCGGGCGGGATGTCATCGCCCATGCCGTCCACCTGGTTGTCGGTCCACCACAGCTCGCCCGTCACCGGGTGGAAGTCGTGGCCCACCGAGTTACGGACGCCGCGCGTATAGACCTCGCGATCGGTGCCATCGGTGTTGATGCGGATAATCCCGCCGATGCCGAGGCGATCGTAAAGGTCCACCTTCTCGGGTGGCGTGACGTTGTAGGGTTGGCCGAGCGAGATGTAGAGCTTGCCGTCCGGGCCGATCTTGCAGACCCGCGCCGAGTGGTTGAAGCTTTCTTCGTCCGTGGGGATGAGATCGCCCTGAGCGATCACGTTGAACGCGGCAACGTCCGGGCTTTCATAGAAGAACTCTGCGGCCGGGAAGACCAAGACGCGGTTTTGCTCGGCAACATAAAGAAAGCCGTCGTTGGAAAAGCACGGCCCGTTGGGGATCATGAACGCCAAGGACGGTGCAAAGTCCTTCACCTCGTCCGCGACCCGGTTCTTGTCTCGGTCGGTTACCGCCCAGACCTTGTTCTTGCGCGTCCCAACGAACGTCACGATGCCCTGGGGTCCGACGGCAATGTGGCGCGCGTCGGGCACGAGGGCGTAAAGGTCGATCTTGAACCCGTCGGGTAGGGTGATTTTCTCGAGAATTTTCCGAAGGTTGTCTGCCTTGTCACCGGCCTGGTCGATGACCGTGAAGTCGGTGACGCCGGTGGTGCGGAAGTTTGACAACTTTTCCAAGTTGTCAGGCGCAGGAGCCTGAGCCAACGCTGTCGTGGCGAGCAAGGACGCTGCCGCGGCGAGTACAATGGGTCGGTACATTCGTGTCTCCTCCTGATGCCCCGGAAGGTGCGAGGTCTGCTTCTTGTCGACGCGAGCGTGTGGTTTTGCGCCCGCTCAACCATGTTAGGGCAACAATTGTGGCAAAGGCGAGCACATAAGTTCGCCTCCTGGGCGCGACGCTCCGGCGCATGCGGCTCTGCGGTCTGTGATAAGAGAAGTTGTGTCTTCGCCGCCGAAACTGACCCGGGCTTGGCCCCCCAGATCGCCAGCGCGGCAGGTGCTGTCCCTCGTGATGCGGGCGCTAGGAGGGCTTCTTGGAGTGATCACGCGTCTCGGCGTACGCTCCAGCGACCCGGATGTGCGCCGCCGCCAGGGCTTTGTGAACATCGGCGCCGTCATGGCTGGGCTCAACTCCACCCAGCACATGATCGAGCAGGCGGCCCGGGATTTCGACGCCTTGCAGGCCCTCGTCATCCACAACGCGGTGTTCGGGTTCCTCCAGATCCTCACGCCGCTTTTCCATCGGATCTCGGAAAACGCGGGCGCCGTCTGGCTTTGCGTGGTGATTATCATCGGTACGGGCAAAGTCATCTGGCTCACCGGGCTCACCGGCGGCGCCCACGTCTATTTCGCTTTCACCGCCGGGGCGTTCCTTTTCTTCGGGGTGAAAAACTGGCGCCACTACGTGGTGGTGGTGTTTGCAGTGCTGTGCGTCGTGATCGGGGCACTCATGTTTGCGCCCGAGCGGGGGCCCATCGCCCTTGCCGCGCCCCAGTTCACCGAGAACCTGGCCGCGATGGTGGTGGTGAACGTCATCATTATCAACGTTCTTCTCTTCACCTACGCCCTCGTTCAGACCCATCGGGCCGAAACCGCGCTCGCAGCCGAGGTTCAGCGCGCCGATACCCTGCTGCGCGCGATCCTTCCCCTTCCCATCGCCCAAAAACTCAAGGATCGCCCACGGCAGCTGGTGGCGGACCGGCACGAGGCCGTCACTATCTTTTTTGCCGACATCGTCGGGTTCACGAAGGCAGTGCAAAATGTCGCGCCGGAGGCGTTGGTGGCCTGGCTCGACACCCTCGTGAAGGCCATCGATGACCTCGCCGCCGAGCACAAGGTGGAAAAAATAAAGACCATTGGCGACGCATATATGGCCGCATCAGGGATGCGCGTGGCGCCGGAAGTGGGGGCCGAGCGCGTGGCCCGCTTCGCCATCGGCTTCCGCAACCTCGCCCACGCCTACGGCGACCTCCACGGCAATCCACTCCAAGTGCGGGTGGGCATCCACACTGGGCCCGTGGTGGCCGGGGTGATTGGCGGTACGCGCTTCGCCTATGACCTTTGGGGCGACACGGTTAACACCGCCTCGCGCATGGAAAGCCACAGCGCGCCTGACAAAATTCAAATTTCTGCCTCCACCCGCGCACTCCTTTCCGACGCGTTCCTCGTCCAAGAACGCGGCGTCCTGGAGGTGAAAAGCCTCGGGCTGGTGGAGACGTTCTGGTTGGTGGACGTCGACGGAAAGACTGATATTCGCACGCCGCTCGAATTCGGTGATCGCCAAGAGTCATCCTCGAGCCAAAAGGCCGTCTCGGCGATCGAATAGTTTTAGAACGATGGAAGGACGTCGGCGATGAATTCAGCGCACGGCGGGAGCTGGTCGAACCTGACGGTCAGCTTCCTGGTGGAACAGGGAATTAGCATCATCGCCGCCATCGTCCTCCTCGTTGTGGGGTGGTGGGCTGTGGGCGCCTTCAGCCGCGCGTTCGGGCGATGGCTCGAAGGCCGGGACGAGGTGGAACCCATCGTCGAGCAGTTCCTGGCAAGCCTTGTTCACTATGGGCTCCTGGTGGTGCTGCTCATCGCCGCCCTCAGCCTCATGGGCGTTCAGACCACCAGCCTCATTGCTGTGCTGGGCGCTGCATCGCTGGCGGTGGGTCTTGCGCTCCAGGGTTCGCTCACTTCGCTGGCGGCCGGGGTGATGATCATCCTCCTGCGCCCCATTCGCATCGGCGACTACATCGAGGTGGACGGTGAGGCGGGGACGGTAAAATCCATCTCATTGTTCCTCACCGAGCTTTCCACCTTCGACAACGTGCAAAAGCTCATCCCCAACTCGGCGGTATGGGGCAACACGGTAACCAACTACTCTGTCTACCCGACGCGCCTCGTCGATATCCAAGTGGGCATCGACTACGGCGATTCCATCGAGGAGGGGCTCTCGGTTCTGAGGCGGGTCGCCGAGACCAATGACAAGGTGCTCGCCGATCCCGCACCCAACGCTTTTGTGGGGGCCATGGGCGAATCCTCCGTCGATCTCACCCTACGTTTCTGGGTGGCGGCGGCCGACTACTGGACGATCAAGCGCCAGCTCACCAAGAACGCAAAGGAAGCCATTGAAGCGGCGGGCCTTTCCATCCCCTACCCCCACCGGCAAATCGTGCAGGTTCCGGCGCCGGACGACCCGCCGGCACCCCGGAAAGCCGCTTGATCCCCTTGCGCGTCGCGCAAATGGCCTGGAAGGCATGCTATAGATGACGGGGATTGGCGGGTGCCCTAGTCGTCGTCGATCACCTCAAAGGCCAGTTACCCGTGGACCAGAACGCAAATCCGAGCCCCACCGACCGATCCCTGGAGGATACCCGCGCCCGGGGCGTCGGCACCCACGAAGAGGCGGTGGAGTGGCTGAAACGCCGTGGCATCCAGGACGTGGAATGCATTGTTCCCGACCAGGCAGGCGTGGCGCGGGGCAAACTGATGCCCACGGAAAAGTTTGCCCGCTCCCCTTCGATCACCATGCCGACGTCCATTTTCACCCAGACCATTGCGGGCGAGTATCCGCGCGAGGACGGTGACTTCAGCCACGACCCCACCGACGGCGATCTCACCTTCGTGCCGGACTACGCGACCCTTGCGGTGGTGCCTTGGGCGCCGGATCCCGCCGCCCAGCTCATCCACGATGCCCGCTATAAGGATGGCCGCCCGGTGGACCACGCGCCGCGCCAGGTGCTTCGCCGGATCATCGACCTTTACGAGCGCAAGGGCATGCGCCCCGTGGTGGCGCCGGAGATTGAGTTCTACCTCGTAAAGCCCAACCACGACCCGGATTATCCCTTAGAACCTCCCATCGGCCGCTCGGGACGCCCGGAAATTGGCCGACAGAGCTTTTCCATCGCCGCCGTCAATGAGTTCGACGACCTCTTCGACGATATCTACGAGTTCGCCGAGGCCCAGGGGCTGGAGATTGATACGCTGATCCACGAGGAAGGCGCCGCGCAGATGGAGATCAATCTCCTCCATGGCGACGCCCTCGACCTTGCCGACCAGGTGTTCCTGTTCAAGCGGACCATCCGAGAGGCCGCGCTGCGCCACAAAATGTACGCCACATTCATGGCCAAACCCATGAGCAACGAACCGGGCTCGGCCATGCACATTCACGCCTCGCTGGTGGATGTGGCCACCGGCCGGCCCATTTTTTCCGACGATGCGGGACAGCCCACCAAGGAATTCTTTTCCTTCATCGCCGGCCACCAGCGCTACCTGCCCAACGTCATGTGCGTTCTTGCGCCGTACGTGAATTCGTATCGGCGGCTGGAGCGTTACACGGCCTCGCCCATCAACGTGCACTGGGGCTACGACAACCGAACGGTGGGCCTTCGGGTGCCCCACTCTCCGCCCGAGGCGCGGCGGCTCGAAAACCGCATCCCCTCCTCCGACGCCAACCCCTACCTTGCCATGGCGGCATCCCTCGCCTGCGGCTTGCTGGGGATTGAGGAAGGCATCCATCCAGACGAGCCCATCGAAGGCTCGGCGCGCGAGTTACCCTACGGACTCCCCCGGGGGCTGTTGGAGGCGGTGGCGCTCTTCCAGGAGTGCGAGCCGCTGGCCGACATTTTTGGAAAGTCCTTCGTCACCACTTTCAGGGCCATCAAGCAGGCCGAGTTCGACACATTCATGCGCGTCATCAGCCCGTGGGAGCGGGAATACCTCCTTCTCAACGTGTGAGCGCAACGACCGCGATCTATGCCCGCGACGCGGCGCCGCCTGTGGGTTCGGAGGCGGACATTCCCGCGCGCGCCGATGTGGTGGTGGTGGGGGGCGGGCTTACCGGCGTCTCGGCCGCCCTTCATCTCAACCGCGATGGGTTTGGCGTGGTCCTGCTCGAGCAGGGTGAAATCGGCGACGGCGCGTCGGGCCGAAACGGCGGCCAACTCCATCCAGGTCAGCGGCGCGATCAGCGCTGGCTCGAAGCATCCCTCGGCCGACCCATGGCGCGGGCGCTTTGGCGGCTGGGAGAAGAGGCGGTCGCCCTGGTCCATGACCTGCGCAAGGAGCTTGGGGCGGACTGCGACTGGCGGCCTGGTCTCATCCACGCGGCCCATACCGCACGCGCGTTCCAAGAGGCGCGGGAGGATGCTGAACACCTGTCACGCCACTACGGTGTGACGCAAAACGTGATGACGGCCCAAACCCTTGCCGCCGCCATCGGAACCGAGCGCTATGAAGGCGGGGTGCTCGACCCGAAAGGCGGGCATCTCAATCCGTTGGCCCTGGTGGCCGCCATGGCCGAGCGTGCCCAGGTGGAGGGGACGCGGCTCCTTTCCGGCGCCCGGGTCACCACTTGCCGGCGCACCGCCAGCGGATGGGCGGTCCACGTGAGCCGCGGCGGCAAGCGCGCAATGATTCGGGCCGGTAGCGTGGTCCTCGCCGGCAATGGCTACATGCACGGCATTTCGCCTTACCTAGAACATCGGGTGATGCCGCTGAAAAACTACATCGTCGCCACCAGCCCCCTCGACGCACCGCTCATTCCCGGCGGCGAAGCTGTGGCCGACAGCCGTTTCGTGATCCGCTATTTCCGCGAAGATTTTAAAGGTCGGCTGATCTTCGGCGGCGGCGAGAGTTTTGGGCGCGGCCCCCAGGACATTGCACGGTTCGTGCGGCCTTACCTGGAGGAGGTCTATCCGAAACTCGCCCACAAAAGACTGAGCGCCGCGTGGGACGGCACGCTGGGCATCACACGGCTGCGCCTTCCGATTATTCGCAGGATCGAGCCGGACCTTTATGTCGGCGCCGGCTATTCGGGCCAAGGGCTGGCGCTTGCCACCTTCGCCGGAAAAGTCATCGCCGACGCGGTGGGCGCCGAAACGAGCCGGCTCGATGTGTTCGGGCAACTTCCCGCACCGCCCTTTCCCGGTGGCCGGGCACTTCAGACGCCGCTAGCTCAGCTCGCCATGGCCGTCTTTGCGCTGCGCGATCGCGTGGGAACGTAGCCAAAGGAAGTTTAGGCTTCGCGCTTTGAGGGTGGGTTGCGCATGTAGTCGAGTTTTGCGCGGATTTTGGCAAGGCGGGGCAGCAACTCGGCGAAGAGGTCTTCCCCCAGCTCGGCCGCAAAGGTGCTGAGTTCGGGCGTGATGGCAGCGATGGCGTCATCGCGCATGCGGCGGCCGCTTTCGGTCAAGAACACCCGCTTGCCCCGGCCATCCTTCGGATCGGGCCGAACCTCCACCAGGCCGCGCGCCAGAAGGCGCTGGACGGTATTGGTCATGGTGCCCTTGGATACCTGAAACGCAAACGCTAGGCTTTTCAGGGACTTGTCGTCGCCCAGCCGGACCAGATGGTTGAGCACCGAAAAGTGCGGCAACAGCAGCCCATCCGGCAAAACGGCTTCGAACCGATGGCGCGCCAGTTGCTCGATGATCCCGATCTCGTTGAAGACCGCAAACAAGTGATTTTGCCCCGCCGGGAGCGCGCCGTCCTTCTCACCCATCGCTTCAGTGTGGCACGGCGCACCGGTGGTCCGCGAGATCAGATGATGCGGGTTTTCGCGGGCCATCGCGGACTGGG
This sequence comes from Pseudomonadota bacterium, assembly GCA_039189655.1. Taxonomy (GTDB): domain Bacteria; phylum Pseudomonadota; class Alphaproteobacteria; order Rhizobiales; family Amorphaceae; genus Acuticoccus. The sequence goes on from JBCCYN010000038.1 coordinate 21,984, forward strand.
CGGCACCTGCGGCCCATAGCCGATGCGGGCAAGCATTTGGATACGCGCCGGTTCTTCGACGCCCAAAAGCGCGTGGACCTTACGCAAGGGTTCAGTCATTTCCCCATATTCCTGGAGTGCTTGGCTCAGCGGTTGAACCGCGACACCAAGGCTCGTCGCTGCGAGGTTAATGCGCAGCCATTCTCGGCCGGCGCGGAATTGTTCAGCGCGCGTGTTGGTGGGCGTTACGCTCCAGATGAACCCCTGCGCGCTGCCGATAAGCCCCTCGTAAATGTCCTTGCCGCTGGCAAAGGCCTGGGAGTTCGGGTCGGCGAGGGTTTGTCGGGTAAGCAAGCCCGCCATCGCCAAGGTTTCCAGGAAGGCACCGCCCAGATCGATCCCATCGGGGTTGGCGTTGATCTCGGATTTGCCAATGCGCATCAGGTCGACGCTCTCCTGGTGGGTGCGCGGGGTACTAGATTCGATGAGCCAGCTTTCCATGCAAAGGTCCTTCAATTGGCGGACCTTGCCGTCCTCGACGGTGCTGCCGAGGGGCGCACCGGCAAGGGTTCCGATCTGCGTCACCGTGGCTGGTGTCACCCCGCGGTCGTCGAAGGGCTCCTTGTGGGAACGCCTGAGGGGCACTGCCGAAAACAAGGTGTCCTGCGTACCGCCCGTGCCGGGTGAAAACTTGAAGTGGGCGATGGGGCGACCGTCGAGCCGCCCTGCCTCGGACGGCGCACCGTCGGGAAACGGGGTGACGGTGACGTTCCAACCGTCCGCCTGGGCAGCCATGATCAATAGCTCGCTGAACGCGCCCAGACCGATCAGGATCTGGCGGTCGAAGGGGTCGGTGGCCGGCAAACGTCGCTCCAGATCGCAGCGCAGCAACGCCTTGTCCTCGCCGATGAGTTCCACGAGCCAGGGCTGGCGATTGTGGGGATTTGGGGCGAGCACCGCCCACTCGATGGCTTTTACGCGGGGGTCGGTGGCGAGCGTTCCCGGCGCCTGCCAGGGCGCCAATGCCGCGTGGGGCGTGCGTGTGGTGGCAAACAAGGTGCCCCCCGCTACGCCCACCAGGGTGATGCCGCCAAGACCTGCCAGCAGTTCTCGCCTGGAAACCATGATTCATCTCCAAAAAGTTCTACGTCGAACTATATAGTTCTATGTAGAACTAAATCAATGGAGCGCTTGCTACCCATTCGCCGTCGTGGTTCCTTGGCCCTTGATGGCCGAGCGTCCCCTTGCCGTTTTGACTGGTGCATCCGCAGGAATCGGCGCGGAGCTCGCCCGCGAAATCGCGCGCGATGGCTATGATCTTTTGCTGGTGGCGCGGCGCGGCGACCGGCTCGCAAAGCTTGCAGAGTCTCTCAGCGACGAGTTCGGCGTCACGGCGCAGGGCTTTTCGGCCGATCTTTCGACCCCGGACGGACCTGCCGCCGTGGAGGAGGCGCTTTCCGGGCTCGGACGGGAAGCGGAGGTTCTCATCAACAATGCGGGGATCGGCGGATCGGGGCCCTTCGCCAACCGGCCGGCCGGCGCGGATCTTTCCATGTTGGACCTTAATGTGAGGGCGGTGGTCGACCTCACCCACCGTTTGCTCCCCCCGATGGTGGCACGGCGCAGCGGAGGAGTTTTGAACGTCGCCTCGCTCGCCGCTTTCCAACCCGGGCCCAACGCCGCCGTCTACTACGCCACCAAATCCTTCGTGCTTTCCTTCTCTCAGGCCCTCCACAGCGAGCTTCGGTCAAAGGGTGTGTGTGTGAGTGCCCTATGCCCAGGTCCTGTGGACACTGAGTTTTTCCAAAACTCCGGCATGGATGACGTGCTCCTGCGCCGCGTTGCGCCGGCCATTGCCGCCAAAACCGTCGCCGCCGCCGGTTGGCGCGGGTTCCGCAAAGGGAAACGCGTGATCTTCCCCGACATCGCGTCGACCTTCCGGGCGGTGGCGGGCAGCCTGACGCCCAACGCGGTGGTGCTCCCAGTGGTGAGAAAGTTGCACAGTAAAGACCGCGCCAAATAGGCGCTGTCGTCGTTGCCGAACACCTGCGCGGGATTGACCCGGAGAAAATCTCTAAGGATGGGCTCAGTATCCCGCCGCGGGGCGTGCTCGGCGATCTGCGTTGCCGCGGCGCGCGGCGCGCCCATTTCGTTCGGTATTGATCGGAGCTTTCGATGGACCAAGCGGCAGACTGGGACGGCGAGGAGATCGATAGCGCGTCGCCGTCCGTGCTCGCCGCTTTCGAGCCTCACCCCGACCGGGCTCTTGCCATCGGTGAAGCCCATGCCCGCCCGTCGATGCCGGTCATGGTGCCGAGCGTCGTCTATCATCTCGCCTTCGGCACCAAGGACGAACGCGACGTGGAGGCGATCTACGACGCAGTATTCGGCGAGCCGCAAAATGGGTTTGCCCGTCACCTGATCCGCACCGCCGGCCCGCTCACCATAAAGTTCGAGCGGCACACGGAGTTCATTTCACTCACCATCTTGTCCCGGGATGGCGTCGATAGCGCCGAGGCGCCGCTGCGCCGGTTGCGGGCGAAACGGGAAGGGGGCGTCAGTCTCCTGGTGGCGCTGCGTGTCTTTGTGGCCGACCTGCCGGACCGACCCCAGGAGCCCAGTGAGATCGGCGGAAAGTTGCGCGGCGGCATCGAGATCTCCGCGAGTTTTAAGCCTGGCGCCGATGGCTTCATCGATCTGCAGGTTGCGGTGGCGGACCTCGGCGCGGAACAGCTCGGCCGCAGGATCCAGCGGGTGCTTGAGGCGGAAACCTATCGCACCATGGCGCTTATCGGGCTGCCCCTTGCCCGGCGGATGGCGGCGGAGCTCCTGCGTCTGGAGGCCGAGCTCGCCGAAATCACGGCGGCCCTCAACGAGGCTGAAGGGAGCGACCCGGAAATCCTGGAACGTATCCAGGCGCTGTCGGCAAAGACGGAAGCGATGCGCGCGCGCACGCGATATCGTTTTTCAGCTTCCCGCGCCTACGCGACCCTGGTGGACGAACGGCTGGATTCGCTGGGCGAAGAAAAAGTCGGCGAGCGCCCGACCCTCACCGGCTTTATCCGCACTCGTCTTGGCCCGGCAGTGCGCACCATCGTTTCCGCAGAGCGCCGTCAGGCGGAGCTTTCAGCCTCGGTGAGCCGGGCGCTCAATCTGCTTCGGGCGCGGGTGGACGTCTCCCTCGATCGCGCCAATCAGGACATTTTGCGTTCCATGAACGAGCGCCAGCACCGCCAGCTCATCTTGTCGGAAGCGGTGGAGAGCCTGTCGGTGATCGCCATGAGCTACTACCTCCTCGGCATCATCCGCTATCCGGTGAAAAGCCTCATTGAGATGGGCTGGATCAATGCCTCCGAAACGCTGGTGCTCGGGATTCTAGCGCCGTTCGTGGCTGTCAGCGTCTTTGGAACGCTGCGTCTCCTGCGCCGCCGCTATTTGGGCCGCTGATTCAGCGCCCTTCGCCCAACGTCGCGGCAATACGCTCCACCAGCAGCTCGGCGACCTTGGCTTTGGAAAGGCGCGGCCAGTCCTCCACGCCGTCCTCCCGCACGAGATGGACGGTGTTCTCCCTTTCCCCAAAAACGCCCGCCGACACGTCGTTGGCAACAATCCAATCGCAGCCTTTCCTTAGCCGTTTCTGGCGGGCGTTTTCCAAAACGTTCTCGGTTTCCGCGGCAAAACCGACCACCAGAGCGGGGCGCTTGTCGTGGGCGGCAATGGTCGCAAGGATGTCAGGGTTCGCCACGAGGTGTAGCGCTGGCGGCGCCCCGCCATCCTTTTTGATCTTTTGGGGCGCTGCGTTGACGTGCCAGTCGGCGACAGCGGCGGCCATCACCGCAACGTCCGCCGGCAGCGCTTGAAGGCTCGCGTCGAGCATGTCTTGTGCGCTTTCCACCTCCACCAGGCTAACGCCAGCGGGTGCCCCGATGGCGACCGGTCCGCTCACCAAGGTGACCCGGGCGCCGGCGGCCGCGGCTGCTGCGGCGATGGCGTGCCCCTGCTTACCGGAGGAGCGATTGGCGATGTAGCGCACCGGGTCGATGGCCTCATGGGTTGGACCCGATGTCACCAAGACTTGCCGCCCCGAAAGGGCATTTGACCGGCCCAATACACCTTCCACCGCCTCCACGATGGTTGCGGGCTCGGAAAGCCGACCAACACCCGCTTCGCCGCGCTCAGCCATTTCGCCGCTCTCGGGTCCCACGAAACGCACGCCGGCCTCCCTCAGCGTCGCAACGTTCCGCTGGGTGGCACTGTGGGACCACATGGCCGGGTTCATGGCCGCCGCCACCAGGATCGGCGCTCGGGTCGCAAGGAGCACAGCCGTTGCAAGGTCGCTTGCGAGGCCGGCGGCCATTTTCGCCAAGATGTCGGCGCTAGCCGGAGCCACCAGCACCAGATCGCAATCGCGCGCGAGGCGGATATGACCGATCTCCCGTTCCGCATCGAGGTCGAAAAGGTCCGTCAGCACAGGGCCGTTGGAAAGCGCGCCCACCGAGAGCGGGGTGACGAAGCGCGCACCCGCCTCGGTGAGGATGACCGGTGTGTCGTGCCCGCGCTCCCGCAGCCGCCGCACCACCTCGAGCACCTTGTAAGCAGCAATCCCGCCCGAAATAACCAATAAGACCCGGGCCATGGCGCTTCTAAAACGAGCGAGCGAAGGATTTTGGTGCAGGGGAGACGATGTCGGCCGTCCCGCCGCCCTTCACCTCGTAGACCGCAAGCCCCCGTTCCGACAGCCCGTTGCCGGTGAGGCGGAAGATGCCGTCGACCCCCACAAAGCCATCGCTGCTTTCAATGGACGGCTTTTGGAAGGCACTCGCCCCGCGGGCACCCACAAGGCCATTGGCGAGGAGCGTGGCGTCGTAGACGAGGGAGGCCGTGCGTGGCGGTTCTCCCTGGTATTTTGTCTGATAGCGCTGGGCAAACGCTTCGTAGCCGCCCTCCTGGGGGCCTGGATACCAGGCGCCGGTGATGCCCTGGGCGCGGATCACCTCGGGACTGTCCCATTGGCCGCTGCCCAGGAGGCGCGCGGAAAAACCCTGGGACGAAAGGGCCGCGGCGGCGGCAGCCGGGTCATCGCCCCCGTTGGGAACGAACACTGCCTCAAACGGTCCGCGGCTCGTCAGTTCGGCCGCCGCGGAAGCGATCTCGCCGGGTTGATAGCGCTGGACGCCCACGACCCGTCCGCCCTTTGCTGCCACCGCTTCGCGAAACGCCGCCTCCATGACGAGCCCGTAGCCGTTGTCGGGCACGAGGCCGCCAAAGGTTTTGACGCCTTGCTCGGATGCGTACTCCACAATGCGGGTGGCGTCCTGGCGCGGCAGGAAGGACAGAAGATAAACGCCGCGCCCCGTGGTGGTGGCATCGGTGGAAAAGGCGATCATCGGCACCCGGGACGCCCTGGCCGGCTCGCCCGCGCCCGAAACCGCCGGGGAAAATACCGGGCCGAGGATGAGTTGGGCACCGTTGGCCACCGCGGCCTCCGCCGCCGCTCGCGCCTTATCGCCCTCGCCGCCGGTATCGATGACGAGAATGCGCACGTTGTCCGTGCCCGCCTCGGTAAGGGCAAGTTCCGCTGCGTTCTGGAAGGACTGGGCAAGGCCCGACGCGCTGCCGCCCGCCGACAACGGCAGCAACATGGCAACCGTGGTGTTGCCCTCGCCAATGACGCGTTCTTCGGTGGGGAGCGGCAGTCCCGGCGCCTGCCGCAGTGCGGGCGCGGTGGGCACATCGCCGCCCGCACAGGCCGCCAAAAAGAGGCCAAGCGCTAGGGACGGCAGCACACAGGCGCGCGGTAGCAGCGCCGAAGCGGACGCATTACCCGCGCAAAATTCTTCTGACTTGCCCACGCCTTGATCCTCACCCATTCATCGCGTCGGTTTCAAGCCGGAGGTTGCCTTGCCCGATCGCCCGTTCACCGTCGATGGCGCGCGTCTCATCGCACCTTCGGCGCCGCGCGGTCTTCATATCGTAGCAACGCCCATCGGCAACCTCGGCGATATCACACTGCGGGCCCTCAAAACCCTTGCGGGCGCTGACCGGGTGGCCGCGGAGGATACCCGACACACCGGCAGGCTTCTCAGTCACTTTGCCATAGACGTGCCCCAGATCCGCTATGACGAGCACCGAGCGCCAGCGCAGCGACCAAAAATTCTAGAAATTCTGGAGGAGGGCGCATCGGTGGCGCTGGTGAGTGACGCGGGAACGCCGCTCATCTCCGACCCCGGTTTCCGACTGGTGCGGGAAGCACGGGAGCGCGGGATCGCCGTCCACACCGTCCCCGGCCCGTCCGCGGTCATTGCGGCGCTGAGTGTCGCCGGGCTCGCCACAGACGCTTTTTTGTTCGCCGGATTTCTCCCGGCAAAGGCCCGCGCTCGGCAGGCCCGCATCGAGGAGCTTCGTGCCGTCCGAGCAACCCTTGCGTTTTACGAAGCGCCCCATCGCCTGACGGCCACGCTCCAGAACCTGCGCGATGGGCTTGGCGACCGGCAAGCCGCCGTCGCCCGGGAACTCACCAAACGTTTTGAGACTGTGGAAGTGGGCTCGCTCGATAACCTTGGTGAGCGGTTTGGCGAGGAAATCAAAGGGGAAATCGTCATTCTCGTTGCCCCGCCGGACCCTGACGCAACGAGTGACGAAGACGCCGAAGCGCTCCTGGCGGAAGCTCTGACCCGCCTTCAACCCAGCGCGGCGGCCGCTGAGGTGGCACGTCGGACCGGGCAAAATCGATCAAAACTTTATCGAATGGCGATGGCGCTCAAGGCTCACTCGAAATAGTCGTTGGCGCGCGGGGCCCATGGCACCCGATCCGTGCTGAAGGAGACCCCATGGCCACCATCGCCGTCCAGATGGACCCCATTGCCGACATCAACATCCAAGGGGACTCTACCTTTGCGCTGCTGCTCGAAGCGTCGCGCCGCGGGCATACACTCCTCCACACCACCCCCGATCGTCTCAGCTACCAGGACGGCAAGGTGTTTACCCGGGTGGAAGCCCTCAAGGTGCGCGACGAGGCCGGCAATCACGCGAGCCTAGGCCCGCTGGAGTTTTGCCCGCTCAGCGATGTGGACGCAGTGCTCCTGCGCCAGGACCCGCCCTTCGACATGGCCTA
>JBCCYN010000039.1:0-28832 GCA_039189655.1 Pseudomonadota bacterium
CGCATCGGGACAGAGGGAGCCTACCCGCCGTTCAACTTCTTCGACGCCGACAACAACCTCATCGGCTTTGACGTGGACATCGCCAAGGCGCTGTGCGCGGAGATGAACGCCGAGTGCACCTTCGTGGCCCAGGACTGGGACGGCATTATTCCGGCGCTACGAGCCAACAAGTTCGACGCCATCATCGCGTCCATGTCCATCACCCCCGAGCGCGACAAGGTGGTGGATTTTTCCAACAAATACTACAACACGCCGCCCGCCATTGCGGTGCCGAAGGATTCTGACCTTGCGGAAGCCACCGCCGAGTCCCTCGATGGGATGGTGCTAGGCGCCCAGTCCGCCACCACCCACGCCAACTATGCCGAAAAGTATTTTGGCGAATCCGACCTTCGCCGGTACGGCTCGCCGGAAGAGTATAAGCTTGACCTTGCATCGGGTCGCATCGACGCCGCCATCGACGATGTGGTGGTGCTGTCAGAATGGCTGGAAACCGAAGACGGCGCTTGCTGCAAGATCCTCACCACGCTGACGCCTGACATCGAAATCAACGGTCCCGGCGCCGGTATCGCCATCCGGGAAGGTGAAACCGAGCTGCGGGACAAGTTTAACGCCGCCATCGATGCCATCCGTGCCAACGGCACCTACGATACGATCCGCGCCAAGTATTTCGAGTTCGACGTCTACGGCGGCGAATCCTAATAAAGGCTCGGTAGGCGGTCGAACCCACCGACCGCCTACCCTGGCGCAAACTTTTCCATGGACGAAAGCCTCATCGGGCTCCTGAGCTTCGGCCCCAACGGCTGGGGCGATCAGCTCTTTGCTGGCCTACAGGTAACGGTGCTGCTCGCCGTCGCCACCGCGCCCATCGGGTTGGTCGGCGGCTTCCTGCTGGCGCTCGCGCGCCGCTCGGACAATCGGTTTTTGAGCGTTCCGGCCACGGCCTTTACCACCGTCTTCAAAGGTCTTCCGGAGCTGATCACCCTCTTCATCGTCTACTACGGTTTCCAGTCGGCGCTCAGCTCGATCGCCGGGGCGTTTTCCGAGGGCGCACGGGTGGAGGTCTCATCGTTTCTGGCGGGCATGATCGCGCTGGGAACGGTGTCGGCGTCCTTTGCTTCGGAAGTCTTTATGGCGGCCCTCAACGGGGTGCCGAAGGGCCAGTACGAAGCCGCGGCTGCCCTCGGACTTCGCCGCTGGCCAATGCTTTATAAGGTGGTCATTCCCCAACTGATCCGCCTGGCCCTGCCCGGCCTTGGTAACCTCTGGCTTGTGCTCCTGAAGGACACGGCCCTTGTGTCGGTGATCGCCCTTGATGACCTATTGCGACGCACTAACATCGCAGTGGGCGCCACGAAGGAACCGTTCTTCTTCTACATGGTGGCGATCCTCATCTACTTCGCCATGTCGCTCCTTTCGATGGCGGGTTTTGCGGCGCTAGAAAAACGCTACGGCAAGGCCTACGCCCGATGAGTTGGCTCCCTGACATTCTCGTCAACTATGGCGATGACCTGCTTGAGGGGTTTTGGATCACCCTCAAGCTCGTCTTTTTCTCCGTGGGGATCGGCATATTCCTGGGTTCGTTCGTCTGCGCGGGAAGGATGTCGAAAAACCCGATCCTGCGCGGGATTTCGTGGTTCTACGTGGGGCTCTTTCGCGGCACGCCGCTCCTTGCCCAGCTTTTCCTGATTTACTACGGAGCCGGCCAGTTTTCTGGGTTCTGGCGCGACGTGGGACTTTGGTGGCTCCTGCGCGATCCGTTTTATTGCGCCCTCATATCCTTCACCCTCAACACGTCGGCCTATCAGGCGGAGGTCTTTCGCGGGGCGATCCAGGCGATCCCCAAGGGCCAGTGGGAGGGGGCGGCGGCGCTGGGGCTGCCAAATCGCATCGCCTTCCTGCGCGTGATCGTCCCCCAGGCAGCGCTTTATGCGTTGCGGCCCTTCGGCAACGAGCTCGTGCTGATGGTGAAGGGATCGGCTGTTGCCTCGGTGGTTACGGTCTACGACCTTCTGGGCGAGACGCGCCTTGCATTCTCCGACACCTTCCGCTTCGACGTCTACTTCTACGCCGCCGCCCTCTACCTCATGCTCGTGGAGGGCATTCGGCGGATATGGGACGTTCTGGAGCGGTATTTGACGCGCCACCTGGACCGCGCGGGCCCGGCTCCAAAGCGACGGCGACGACGGGATGGCGATGGCGCCGGCGCGACAGCGAAGATGTGACGGCCGGCGCGTGACAACACAGCGCTGTCCGGCGACCATTGCCGCCCAGGCCGCCGGCCAAATCAACGAAACCACCGGCGGGGTGGTGGGCGCCATTGAAACCGCCTCCACATTCGAGCGCGACCAAAGCTACGCGCTCCGCTCCGGCGATACCTATCGGCGCGACCACAACGCCACCGTGCGTGAGGCCGAGGGAGTGATCACAGCACTCGAAGGCGCTCGTGAAACCCGTCTCTTCTCGTCGGGCCTTGCGGCTATTGCGACTGTGATGCGGGCGGCAGACGGCCCGGTAGTCGTCCAGTCGTCCACCTATTTCGGCACCCAAAGCCTTCTGGCGTCCATGGCGGCTGAGGGCCGAATGGTCTTGCGGGCCGATCCGATGGATCAGTCCCACCTTGCCGCCATGGGCGCTGCGGAAAGGCCGGCGCTCATCTTCATCGAAACGCCGTCGAACCCGTTTTTGTCCGTGGTGGATATTGCCGCCGTGGCGGGCGTCGCGCGGGGCTGCGGTGCGCTGCTTGCCGTCGATTCTACCGCGGCAACGCCGATCCACACCCGCCCCCTGGAGCTCGGCGCGGACATCGTCATCCATTCGGCCACGAAAGCGCTGAACGGACACTCCGACGTGGTGGCCGGCGCGATTTCGGTCAAAGACGCCGACCTCGACCTTTGGCAGGCGATAAAAACCGTTAGGGGGCGTGAGGGCGCCATTCTTTCCCCGTTCGACGCCTATCTATTGACCCGCGGCATGCGCACCTTGGCGTTGCGGGTAACGGAAGCTTCTCGCTCAGCACTTCACATGGCCCACTGGCTGGAGCACCACCCTGCGGTCACGAAGGTTCGCTACCCGGGCCTCGCATCCCATCCGGGCCATGACGTTGCGGCGCGCCAGATGGATGGTGGTTTTGGTTCGCTCCTCTCCTTCGATGTGAAGGGAGGCGGGGACGAAGCCCTTGCCGTGGTGGGGCGGCTCAATCTCATCAAGCGAGCAACCTCCCTTGGGGGCGTAGAATCGCTGATCGAGCACCGGCATTCCATCGAGCCAGCATCCACAGGCATCCCAAAAAACCTTCTGCGGCTATCGGTGGGTATTGAAGCCGTCGAGGACCTCGTGGCCGATCTTTCCGAAGCGCTTCGCATCATCGCCTGACAGGCGGCGCCCGTTGCGCTAATCCACCCGCCAAAACAATCAGGAGCGTTTTATGGCGAACGTCGCATTCATCGGTCTTGGCGTGATGGGCTACCCCATGGCCGGCCACCTCAAAAAGGGCGGCCATTCGGTGACCGTCTACAACCGGACCGCCGCAAAGGCCGAAAAGTGGGCGGCTGAGCACGGTGGCACGGCAAAGCCGACGCCGAAGGATGCGGCCGCGGGTCAGGACTTTGTGTTCTGCTGTGTGGGCAATGACGATGATCTGCGATCCGTCACCACCGGCGAGAACGGCGCCTTCCACGGTATGGAGAAGGGCGCCACCTTCATCGATAACACCACCGCCTCGGCAGCCGTGGCACGGGAGCTGCGCACTGCGGCCGATGGCCTTGGCTTTTCGTTCCTCGACGCGCCGGTGTCGGGCGGCCAGGCGGGCGCCGAGAACGGCCAACTCACCGTCATGGTCGGCGGCGATCACGCGGTCTTCGACAAGGCAAAACCCGTCATTGATTGCTATTCCAAGATGGTGGGCCTGATGGGTGGGACGGGGGCTGGCCAACTCACCAAGATGGTCAATCAGATCTGCATTGCAGGCCTCGTCCAGGGCCTTGCGGAAGGGATCCACTTTGGCAAGGCAGCCGGCCTCGATATCGCCAACGTAATCAGTGTCATCTCCAAGGGTGCTGCCCAGTCCTGGCAGATGGAAAACCGCTGGGAGTCCATGAACCGAGATTTTTACGATCTCGGCTTCGCGGTCGACTGGATGCGCAAGGACCTTTCCATTTGCCTGGAAGAGGCGCGCAGCAACGGTGCCCAATTGCCCGTGGCCGCCCTTGTCGACCAGTTTTATGGCGACGTCCAAAAAATGGGCGGCAACCGGTACGACACGTCGAGCCTCCTTGCTCGCCTGGAGCGCACCAAGGGCAGTTGACTATTTCTATATTTCCAGTATCGTCGAAATATGGAATTGAATGAAGCTGCCCGTCGCCTTACCGCGCTTTCCCAAGAGGGCCGTTTGGCCGTCTTCCGCCTTCTCGTCCGTGCCGGGCGGGAGGGCATGGCAGCGGGCGAGATTTCTCGCGCGCTGTCGGTGGCACCGAACACCCTCACCAACCAGCTGACGATCCTTTCCAACGCTGGCCTGGTGGAAAGCCGCAGGGCGGGCCGCTCCATCATCTACCGCGCCGACTACGACGCCATCTCCAACCTTCTCGTCTACCTCATGGAAGACTGCTGCGCGGGCCGCAGCGAGGTGCGCGAAGGCGTCGCCCGTCGGATACCCGAACTGGAAGGCACATCGTCATGAAACGTCTGCACGTCCACGTGTCGGTCGAGGATCTTGACCGCTCCGTCGCGTTCTATTCAGCGCTCTTTGCCGCAGAGCCCACCCGCCTGGAAGACGACTACGCCAAGTGGCGTATCGATGACCCGCGCATCAACTTTGCGATTTCCACGCGACGCGCCAAAGCGGGCCTTGAACATCTGGGTATTGAGGTGGACGAGGAAGGCGAGCTTGAAGAGGTATTTGGGCGCCTTGAGGCGGCGGGCGGCGCGGTGGTCGAAGAGGGCCACACGGTCTGCTGCTATGCAAAGTCGGAAAAGAGCTGGATCCAGGACCCGGCGTCCATCCCCTGGGAGGTGTTCCGCACCTACGGCGGCAGCGCCATTTATGGTGACGGCATCAACGACCAGAGCGCGCGTCTGTTTTCCAACGCTCCGGGCGCCGACGCCGGCCTAAAGCCCCCAGCGGCGGCGGGTGATTGCTGCGGGACAAAGGAACGGGGCGAAGCCGAGCCCTGCTGTAGCTGACGGCGACGGGTCCTTTCCCTAAGACGTGGCTCCTTCTGGCGCCACCGCTTCCGGTCTCGCCTCGGCCCCCTCCGCTCCCGTGGTCAATTCCACGACCACGGGGTTGCGGTGGTGGTCGAGCATTGCGCCTGTGGACCCGTCGATCGCCGCACCCACCACACCGCCCACCAAGGCTTGTAGGCCACGCCGACGCCCGTGCCGGCCGCTGACGTGCGGGTCTAAAGCCTGTCTTTGAGAACTCGGCTATGAACGCCTGCTTGCAGGAAATCTTGAGCTTGCCCGTTCGCCGGCCTTGTTATCGCGCTACCAACCGATCGCCGTAAAAAACACAGTGGCAAACAGCGTGAACGCGATGAGAGTGTGGAAAATGAGGGTCAGCGTCGTCTGCACCGGTAGCATCATGGAGCGGGTCACGTGGGGCAGCTCCAGCGCCGACCCGGTGGCCTGGATCGCGCGGTGCAGTCCGATGGCTTCGGGCACACCGTACGCGCTAAGGGCAGCAAAGCCGGTGGAAATCATCCCTGGGACGATGAGAAACCCATAGCCGTAGGGATCCGGCAACGTCATCGCAGCCACGAGCGAAGCTGCAAAGACGAACGCGTAGCCAAGGTTCGCGAAAACCGTCAGTGCGATATAAAAGCGGAATGTGCGGGTGAGCTCCCGGTGAATGGCGAACGGATCGCTCAAGCTCTCCCCCGTGGTTGTCGCGCAATCGTGACGGCTCAGGTCCTTGGCCATGTCGCCGATGAGGGCCTAAGTCAACGCGTTGTTCCTGCGTAGGTGGTTCGTTTCATGGTTCGAATGCTTGCCGTTTGTCTATCGCTGTTTGCGTTCGCCGGCGCGGACCTGCGCGCGGGCGAGATCGTGGACGAGCACGTGAGCGCGAGCTTTGTGGTGCGCAACGCGGTCACAGCGCCCGGCGACACCACCGACATTGCGATCCGCAACGTCCTCGCCGACGGGTGGCACAGCTACTGGATTAATCCGGGCGATTCGGGCGAACCGCCGCACATTGAATTTGACGTGGACGATCCTTCGTCCGTGGGCGTGGCGCAGTTTCCAACGCCGAGCCGCATGCCGTACCCGCCGCTCATCAACTTCGGCTACAAGGACGAATTCACCCTACTCACCTCGCTGCGCGTTCCCGATGATTGGCCGGCGGGCACGCCCTACCGTGTCCCTGTGCGAATCGACTGGCTGGTGTGCGCCGACATTTGCATCCCCGAGGGCGGCACCACCGAAATCGAAATTCCCACCGACGCCTCAAGCGAACCCGATTCCTCGGTGGCCTTCACCTTCGTGCAGGCCGAGTGGGCGCTCCCCGAGGAAAGCGATGTGGCCGCCACCTATTCGCGCGAGGCGGACACGATCTACCTCACGGCGCCGCTGGGTGATGCGGAAGGTGCGGTGTTTTTTCCCCTCGAGCGCGGCATCATCGACAACGCGGCCGAACAGACCGCGGTCGCCGCCGCAGAGGGCGACGGGATGACGTTGGCGCTCGCGACCGGCAACGGGACCCTCGACGGTGAAATGCGCGGGGTTCTGAAGACGAAAGACGGTGCGTGGTGGATCACGGCGACCGGTGATCCTGACGAGGTGCCTGTGGTAGCCGCGCTTCCAGCCGGGGAAGTGCCGGTCGGTTCCGCCGGTACAGGGCTGACCCTCCCCAATCTTCCAGAAATCGGGCCGTGGCAGGCGATGCTCTTTGCCTTCCTTGGCGGCCTGATCCTGAACCTGATGCCGTGCGTCTTTCCGGTCCTGGCACTGAAAACCCTGGGGCTGGTGGCCCACGCGGACGCGCCCCTCTCCCGGCGCGCGGTAATCGGCGGCGCCTACACGGCGGGTATTTTGACGAGCTTTGCCATCCTCGCGGCGGTGCTGGTGTCCCTAAAAGCGACCGGTGTTGCGGTGGGTTGGGGGTTCCAACTGCAAAGCCCGACCTTCGTGGCGGTGATGGCCGCTTTGCTTTTTGCCATTGGCCTCAATCTCTCTGGCATCTTTGAGATCGGCGCGAGCCTCACCCGCCTTGGTGGCCGCGGTCCGCAGGACGGTGCGGCAGGCTCGTTCGCCACGGGCTGCCTCGCCACCATCGTTGCAACGCCCTGCACGGCCCCATTCATGGCGGTGGCGGTGGGAACGGCACTAGCGGCCTCCGACTTTACCGCCATTGGCGTCTTTGCAGCGATGGGGCTCGGCCTCGCAGCGCCCTTTGTGGCGCTCACCCTGTTGCCAGGGCTGGCGAAAATCCTCCCCAAACCAGGTGTCTGGATGACGCGGCTCAAAGAGTTCCTTGCGTTCTTCCTTTACGCCACGGCCGCCTGGCTCGTTTGGGTGCTCGCCCAACTCGTGGGCATCGATACCATGCTTGGCGCGCTTGTGGCGCTGGTGCTTTTGGGCCTGGCCGCTTGGCTCTACGGACTATCTCAGCGGGGGTCCGGCCGGTCCCACAAAACCGCCTCGGCGCTAGCGGCTGTTGCCATGCTTGCCGCAGTCCTTGCCGCCTGGCCCACCGTCACAGGCACCCCAGCGGGCCCCATTGCGAGCGCCAGCGCCAGCGACGGTGTGCCCTTCAGCCCGACCCGACTTGCTGATCTGCGTTCCGACGGGACTTCGGTCTTTCTCAACGTCACCGCAGCCTGGTGCATTAGCTGCAAAGTCAACGAGCGGGTCGTCTTCGGCAGCAGCGGTTTTCGCCCCCTCCTTGAGCGCAACGACGTCACCTTCATGACCGCCGATTGGACCCGCCGCGACCCGGAGGTGAGCACCCTCCTTGAGGAATTTGGCCGAGCCGGGGTGCCGCTTTACGTCTATTTCCCGGGCGATGGCGAGCCGCAGATCCTGCCACAGATCCTCACCTTATCGATGCTGGACGACGCTTTCGTTGGCCGCTGACCTGATGCGCCGCACCGTCCTTGCCGCCTTCGCGGCCGCTTCCGTCGTACTTGCCGGCGCCGCTCCTTCCGCCGCTGATGACGCGCCCGATCCATCGGACTGGCCCTCGGTGGTGGCGGCGGCAAAGGGGCAGACCGTCGACTGGTACGCCTGGGGCGGCGAAGCGCACATCAACGAATTCATTGCCTGGGTCGGGGACGAGGTTGCCGATCGCCATGGTGTGACACTACGGCAGGTAAAGTTGGCCGACACCGCCGAGGCGGTCAGCCGCGTCCTTGCCGAGACGGTGGCCGGACGCACCGAGGGCGGCGCAGTCGACCTCATCTGGATTAACGGCGAAAATTTTGTCGCCATGAAGGACAACGACCTCCTTCATGGCGACCGCTGGGCGGAAAAACTGCCGAACTGGCGCTATGTGGATCTTGAAAATTTTGGTTCGGCGATCCTGACGGACTTTGCCGTCGCCGTGGAGGGTCAACAGTCGCCCTGGGGCCGTGCTCAGCTCGTCTATCTATTTGACGAAGCTCGCACAACGCCGCCGCAATCCCTCGCTGAACTCATCGAGTTCACCGCCCAGAACCCGGGTCGCTTCACCTATCCCCAGCCGCCCAACTTTCTGGGTACGTCGTTTCTAAAGCAACTTCTCATCGAGGAAGTGCCTAACCCGGCCGTCCTGCGAAAGCCCGCCGGCGAGGATGGTGGGACGCTCGTTCGCGCCCACCTCCTGCCGGTCTTGAAAAAACTCCACCCGAACCTTTGGCGCCGCGCGGCGAGTTTTCCCCAGGGCGTCGCGGACCTTCGCCGGCTTTTTGCGGACGGCGAACTGCACCTTGCATTGACCCACAATCCGAGCGATGCCGCCGCCGCCATCAGCGATGGCCTCTTGCCATCCACAGTTTCCGTCGCAACGTTCAACAGCGGCACCTTGGGAAACGTCCATTTCGTTGCCATACCCCACAATGCGGGCGACAAAGCAGGGGCAATGGTGGTGGCTAACTTTCTCCTTTCTCCGGAGGCGCAAGCGCGCAAGGCGGACCCTTCGGTATGGGGCGACCCGTCGGTCCTTGATCGGGATGAGCTGTCCGATGCGGAACGGGCTGCCTTTGCATTTCCCAACGTGGTGACGGCGCCGACCCTTGAAGAGCCGCACGCGTCGTGGACGCCCATCATCGAACGGGTTTGGAACGAGGCGTTCCTCCAGTGAAGACCGCAGCCTTGAAGATGACGAGCCCGGTCTCCACCGGTTCATCTGCCCGGCCTGCGTCAAAGGCGGACCGCAAGCCGGCGCGCAAAGCGGCCGGACGCAAACGCTCACGCTACACCAAGGCCGAAGCCGACGCGCTCTTTGCCCGCCTCGCGCATGCCTTGCCTGAACCGAAGACGGAGCTGCACTACCACAACCCTTACACCTTGCTCGTGGCAGTGGTGCTCTCGGCTCAGGCGACCGACGTTGGCGTCAACAAAGCGACCGGCCCACTCTTTGAGGTGGCCGACACCCCCGCAGCGATGGTCGCCCTGGGCGAAGCGCGGGTCCGCGATTACATCAAGACCATCGGCTTGTTTAACAATAAAGCTAAAAACGTAATCGCGCTGTCTAAAATCCTGCTGGCCGAGCATGGCGGCGAGGTTCCCAGGGACCGGGAAGCGCTCCAGTCCTTGCCTGGTGTCGGGCGCAAGACGGCAAACGTTGTCCTCAATGAGGCGTTCGGCGAACCCACCATTGCCGTCGACACCCACATATTCCGGATCGGCAACCGCCTCGGCCTTGCGCCGGGCAAAACCCCCGATGAGGTGGAGGCGGGGCTCGTCCGGGTCACCCCCGCGCGCGTCATGCACGGCGCCCACCATTGGCTGATCCTCCACGGCCGGCATGTGTGCAAGGCGCGCCGGCCGCTGTGCGACACCTGCGTCATCTACGATCTTTGCAAGGCACCGGACCGGCTGCCCCTCCCCGGCGGCGGGACAAGCGAAACCCCCGGTTAAGCTTGCTCGCGCAAGGTTGAGCAGGCATCCTGGCCGCCGCGTCGGCCAGGCTAGCCCTGGCCCATACCGCCGGATGAGAACCATGTTGCCACCCGTACCGGACCATCCGGCGCTCTTTCTCGATTTTGACGGCACCTTAGTCGACATTGCCGACCGTCCCGACGGGGTTGTGGTCGCCGATGACTTACCCCCGCTCATCGAGCGGGTTGTCGCCCGGGCCGGTGGTGCGGTCGCGATGGTATCGGGCCGGCGCATTGCCGATCTAGACCGGTTTCTCACGATCCCCACCGCGGCAGCGGGTATGCACGGGCTTGAGCGGCGGGCATCTGCCCGCGCCGATGTGACGCGTGCACCGGTACCTGCCGGGATCGATACGCTGCGCGAGCGAATTCGCGCTTGGGAAGGGCTCGGCAACGGCGTTGCTATGGAAGACAAAGGCGCAGGCCTCGCCCTCCACTATCGCGCCGCGCCCGAGCGAGAGAGCGAGGTAAAGACGGCCATGAACAACTGGGTGCGCGATCTCGACACAGTGAACCTCCTTGCCGGAAAGATGGTGGTGGAGGCCAAAGGCAAGGGTTTTGACAAGGGCGCGGCGGTAAAAGCCTTCATGGAAGCCTCACCCTTTGCGGGCCGAACACCGATTTTCGTTGGCGATGACGTCACCGACGAGGACGGCATTTCCGCCGTGGAGAAAATCGGCGGCTTCGGCATCAAGGTGGGCGAGGGTCCGACCCTTGCCACGTACCGGGTACCGTCCGTCGATGCGGTGCACGGATGGTTGCGCGAGGTAGCCGAGCGATGAGGGCGTCCGCTCGCGCCGACGCCGATCGATTACCCCCAATCCGAGGGCGGAGTTTTACGTCATGAGCGCTATGGCCCTGGGCCTCATCGGCAATTGCTCGGTCTCGGCCCTCGTAAACGACAAAGCGAGCATCGTTTGGTGGTGCCTGCCGCGGCCCGATGGCGACCCGGTGTTCCACGCCCTGCTTGGCACGCGCGGCAAACCCGGTGACGGCGCGTTTTCGGTGGAAATCGAGGACTTTTCCCATAGCGAGCAGCACTACATCGAAAATACCGCGATCCTGCGCACCCGGATTTTCGCCCGCGACGGCTCGGGGTTTGAAGTGGACGACTTTGCCCCGCGCTTCCTGTCGCGCGGGCGTGTGTTCCGCCCTGCGCAAATCGTGCGGCGAATAAGGCCTATTTCAGGTCGGCCGCGCATCAAGATCGTGCTTCGACCGCGCTCTGACTGGGGTGCCACGCGACCGCAAATCACCTCAGGATCAAACCACGTTCGGTTTGTGAGTGATTCCAACACGCTGCGCCTCACCACCGATGCCCCCGTCACGTACATCCGCGACGAGGCCTTTTTCGTGCTGGAACGCACGTACAGCTTCTTTCTAGGGCCGGACGAATCCCTGTCGTCGCGCCCTGGCACCCTCGGGCGCGAGTTCCAAGAGGAAACGGAATACTACTGGAAGCGCTGGTCACTCCGGCTCGGGCTCCCTCTGGAGTGGCAGGACGCGGTGATCCGCGCCGCCATCACCCTTAAACTGTGCACCTTTGAAGAAACCGGCGCCATCGTCGCCGCGGTGACCACATCAATCCCCGAAGCGCCCAACTCGGAGCGCACCTGGGACTATCGCTTTTGCTGGCTCCGTGACGCGTTCTTCGTGGTCCGCGCCCTCAACGCGCTTTCCGACCTTGAGACGATGGAGAACTATCTCGCGTACATCCGCAATATCATCGGCCTTACCCGGGGCGATCACATCCAGCCCGTCTTCGGGATCGGCCTTGAAGCTGATATCCCAGAGGAAGCGGTCGATTTGCCTGGCTTTATGGGAATGGGACCGGTGCGCAGGGGCAACCAGGCCCACGAGCACCACCAGCATGACGTCTATGGCAACATCGTTCTCGCCGCAGCCCAGGCTTTCTTCGACAAGCGTCTGCTGCGCCCCGGCACCATGGAGGATTTCCGGCACCTGGAGGTGATCGGCGACCGGGCCTTCACTCTGCACGACCAGCCTGACCCCGGCATTTGGGAGCTGCGCACCCGCGCGCGCGTCCATACATCGTCTTCGCTGATGTGCTGGGCGGCGCTCGATCGCCTCGCGAAAATCGCCAACACGCTGGGCCTCAGTCCGAAACACTGGCGTGCCCGGGCGGACGAGGTGCATGCCAGAATTTGCGCTGAAGCCTGGAATGAAAATGTTGGTGCATTCGTTGAAAGCTTTGGCGGAGAGGATTTGGACGCCTCGCTTCTCCTGATGGCCGAAGTGGGGTTCGTGGACGTGCACGATCCGCGTTTCGTCTCAACGGTGGAGCGGATCGGCGACACCTTGCGCCACGGCAATCACCTCCATCGCTACCACGCCGCCGACGATTTCGGCCAACCGGAGGTGGCCTTCAACGTTTGCACCTTCTGGTACATCGACGCGTTGGGTCGAATGGATCGGCGGGAGGAAGCCCGCGAGATCTATGAGACGATGCTGTCCTGCCGCAACCATCTAGGACTGTTGTCGGAGGACGTAGATCCCAACTCCCATGATCTTTGGGGGAATTTTCCCCAGACCTACTCGATGGTGGGGATCATCAACGGCGCAATGCGACTGTCGCGCCGCTGGGACAAGGTGATCTAACTTTCGTTTCGACGAATGATGTTCATTTCGGCACGACCGCTAGGCAATGGACCAAAACTCTCCCGCCTTGACCCATCGTCCCGGGCAGCGCCTGATGCCTCAAGGGACGCTTCGCTCTTTGCCCTTGACCCATCAGGCGCTACCCGGGCCAAAAAAAGTGTCGGCTCCGGAAGAACGTCGCTTTTTGGTGTCCCACCAAAAGAACTAGTCGGGATGGGTGGCGCAAAGGTCGGAGTTCTTGCCGCTCGCTAGCATGAACAACGTTGATGGCTTTCACAGTTAGAGCAGATCATACGATCACATGACCTGCTCTAAGTTCCTGTTTCACCGCGCGGTTTAAGCAGCAACGCAATTCCCTGTCGCTGAAACGTGCTCGAAGGCACCAGTGCGAACCGGCACAGAGGGGGCCGCCAACGTCTGCGGCGCCAACACTTTTGACCATTGGCGATGGCCGGCAGAGCCACCGCTTGGCGGGCGAGCGCTAGAGCCGGCGTTCCACCATCAGCGCCTTTATTTCCGCGATCGCAAGGGCCGGATTTAGGCCCTTGGGGCAAGCGTTGGCGCAGTTCATGATCGTATGGCAACGATAGAGCCGGAAAGGATCCTCTAAGGAATCCAGTCGCTCCCCTGTGCGCTCGTCGCGGCTGTCGACGATCCATCGATGGGCCTGGAGGAGCGCCGCCGGGCCGAGATACCGATCGCCGTTCCACCAATAGGACGGGCAGCTGGTCGAGCAGCACGCGCACAAAATACACTCATAAAGACCGTCGAGCTTTTCGCGGTCGTCGTGACTTTGGCGCCATTCCTTCTGCGGTCGAGGCGAATCGGTTTTCAGCCAAGGTTCGATTTCGCGCAGCTGAGCGTAAAAATTGGTGAGGTCAGGAATGAGGTCGCGCACCACCGGCATGTGGGGGAGCGGGTGAAGGCTCACCGCGCCGTTCACCTCCGACATACCCGTGGTGCAGGCTAGACCGTTGAGACCGTTGATGTTCATCGAGCACGAGCCGCAAATACCCTCGCGGCAGGATCGGCGGAAGGAAAGCGTCGGGTCGATCTTGTTCTTGATGTAGAAAAGGCCGTCGAGAATCATGGGCCCGCAATCGTCAAGATCGACGAAATACGTGTCCATCCGGGGGTTTTCGTCCCCTTCTTCCTGCCAGCGGTAGACGCGAAATTCGCGCAGATGGTTCGCGCCCGTAGGCTTATCCCACATCTTCCCTTTTTTGATGCGCGAGTTTTTAGGGAGTGTCAGCTGGACCATGATTCTGTTTCAGTTGAACCTTCTCACTCAGTTCGGCGGACGAGAAGCGCGTTCTCGTCGGTTTCGCCATCTAACACATAAGTGCTTGCCGCAAGCTCGGTTAGGCAATCCCTTTTCCACAAACCGCGATGAAGCGTCTCAATAACCAGGGCGCGGGGCCATTCGTGCGGCGGTGTCGCGTCGAAAAACGGCATCAATGCATCGGACTCAAACCCTTCGATGTCGATTTTGATGGCGCTGGCTCGCACATCGAGTTCCCGAAGGACCTGGTGCAGCGGTCGAACGGGGACGATGCGCCCTGGCCGAGCCCCGTCAAAGGGCAGGAGAGATGAGCGGCCGGCGTTACGGCTTTCGTAGAGCTGCATCTCTCCTTCTGGCCCCACCGCCTCAGCGCGCACGCTCACACGATCTGAAAGCCCGTTGAGATGAATGTTGGCGTCAAGGCGTGCCCGCAGCCGATCGAGGGGCTCGAACGCCACGGCACGCGCGCCCTCCACCCCCGCCAGCACCGAAATGGTGTAGAGCCCGATATTGGCGCCCACGTCGATGAACCATTCGCCGGGGCGCAGGTGCTCCATGAGAAAAGCGCGCTCCACCACCTCATTGAGGCGCTTTTTGTACCAGATGTCGAAGTCCACCTTGTTGTCCCGCGGGGCAAGGCGGAATGCTAGGCCGTCGCGGGTAGTATCGATGGGCCCCTTTGGTCCCCAGCGCTTGGCGGCCCGGCGCAGGGGCTCGCGAATGAGGGGCGCGCGTCGGAGCCAGCGGGGCGGCGGCTTCACGGGGCCGCTCGCGGGTGGGCATCGCGGTAGGCGGCGAGGAGGCGAGCTTCGTCGACGGCCGTATAAATTTCTGTGGTTGCAAGGCTCGCATGACCGAGCAGCTCCTGGATCGTTCGCAGATCGGCGCCATTGGCGAGAAGGTGGGAGGCAAAGGCATGGCGTAGCGCGTGCGGTGTTGCCGTGGAGGGCAAGCCGAGCGCTCCGCGCCAAGCCTCCACCACCCTTTGCACGATGCGCGGGGAAAGCCGCCCACCCTTCTCGCCCCTGAAGAACGGGTCTTTGGTGAGCGTGAAGGGTGCGGCGTGTCGGTAAGCCTCCAAAGCGTCCGCCACCGTGGGAAGGATGGGCACAAGCCTTGTCTTACCGCCCTTTCCTTTGATGAGGAGGCGGGAGAGCGGGAACGTGACGGCGCTGCAATCGAGGCCCGTCGCCTCGCTCACGCGGAGCCCTGCCCCATAAAGGAGTGCAAGAACGGCCCGATCGCGCAAGTCGACCCATCCCTTCACGTCCCCGAGCATTTTTGTGGCGGCCAATTGGTCCACCGGGCGCGGCAAGGAGCGCGGTTTTGTGGGAGGCGTCACGGCGCGGACGGCAGCGCCATTGACGCCGTGGTGCCGCTCCAGGTGAAGCATCATTGCCCGCACACCGGCGAGAGATCGAGCCAAGGTCCGCGCCCCGGCGCCGCTTCGCCTTCGCTCGGCGAGGAACGCGCGCACATCCGCCGGCGAGAGCGCAGACAGCATATCCATGGTGGGGACGTCGCCCACATGAACCGCCAGGAACCCCAGAAACTGCCGCGTATCGCGCTCATAGGCGTCAAGGGTGTTGGTGGCGAGCTGGCGTCCGTCGCGAAGAGTGTTGAGCCACTGGGAGCGCGCGGCGGTAAGGCCGTCGTCGGCGGGGAAAAGGCGATTTTGCGGGAGCATGGCCGCAATAGGACACCCAAATGGTTGATTTGGCGGCAACCGAGAAGGTGAACGCGCCCATGACAAGGCCCCGTCAATGCGCTTCATCTGGACGAGCGCGCGCCCCCCGCCTAGCGATTGCGTGGATATCACTCGACGCCTGCCAGCGAGGAACACGTCTTATTGTGGCAGCTGTTTACCATCGATCTCTATGACAATGCCCAACAACTGATCCAGAGCCACCGGGCCGATGTTGGAGAACCGGCTGTCATTGGAGTTGTCGCGGTTGTCGCCGAGCACGAAGACGTGCCCCGCCGGAACAACGGTCTCGGGCATCTCATCGGAAAGAGCGCCTGATTGGGAAGCGAGAACGCGGAAACTGGCGCCGTTCGGGAGCGTTTCAGAGATCACCGGAACCTTGCAAGAAAACTCGTCGGTGCGCCACCCCTTACAGCCGGGCGGAGGAAACGGTCCGTCTCCCGAGAGCGTAAAGACGCCATCGGGTGACGAACTCACCTCGGCACCGTCGATGAAAAGGCGGCCGGCGTGCATCGCCACCGTTTGGCCCTCTTCGGCGATCAACCGCTTCACATACCCGACAGGTTCGTCCCCAGGCTGAGCATGGGAAAACGCGATCACGTCGCCGGGCTTCATCTCCGAGACCGCCTGCGACGAGACCCGCGCCACGAGGCAGGCATATCGCGGGATGTTCGGCAGCATCGAACCCGCCGCCATCCGATAGCTTTTAAGGCCAGCACCCGGCAGCAAGCATCGCACGCAAAAGCACGCTTGCTGCGCCTGCGCGACACCCACCGCTCCGATTAAAGCGGCGATAAAAACCCAAAGCGCCGCTGCGAGCCGCACGGCCCTAAAGCACCGATCAGAGGATGGACTGGCCGGTCTTTTCCCAGTCGGCCAGGAACTGCGCCAAACCCTTATCGGTGAGCGGGTGGTGTACGAGCTTCGTCAGCACGCCGGGCGGGACGGTCGCCACGTCCGCGCCAGCAATCGCCGCCTGCTGCACGTGGTTCACCGAGCGGATGGACGCCGCCAGGATTTCCGTCTGAAGGTCATCGAAATTGTCATAGATCGCTCGGATGTCCTCGATGAGGCGCATCCCCTCAAGGCCGATATCGTCGAGCCGCCCGATAAACGGGGAGATGAACGTGGCCCCGGCCTTGGCGGCCAGAAGCGCTTGGGCGGACGAAAAGCACAGCGTCACGTTCACCATGTGACCATCGCCGGTGAGCGCGCGGCATGCCTTGAGGCCGTCCCAGGTGAGCGGGAGTTTGACGGCAATGTTGGGCGCGATGGCAGCGAGCTTGCGCCCCTCGGCGATCATCGCGCTCTTTTCGGTGGCGGTCACCTCAGCGCTCACCGGACCGTCCACGATACCGGCGATTTCTGCGATCACGTCCGCCATCGGCCGACCGGCCTTCATGATGAGCGACGGATTGGTGGTCACGCCGTCGAGCATCCCGGTTTCAGCAAGCGTCTTGATCTCATCGACGTCGGCGGTATCCACGAAAAATTGCATCAAGCCCTCCCCATCGCGGCTGCTGCTGCCTACACCATGATGGCGTCCGCGCAAATGCGAAGTGGCCGCGTTACACGAAGCGGCGGCTACTGCGGGCGGTGCGGCGGACGGCGCGGCATCCGTCCCCTCCCCTTTTGGCACCGTGGCATGGAGGCGAACACGCAAGAAAAGCCGACCCGCATTTCCGTGCTCCTACCCCACAAAATGGGCTTGCTCACCTATGCGGCGGGCGAGGACGGTGTGCTGCCGCCCGGCACCATCGTGAGTGCGCCGCTGGGCCGGAACACTCTCGCCGGCGTGGTGTGGGATGATCCACCCGACGGCACCGTCGATGAAGGACGGCTCAAACCTTTGCGGGGACGGGCCAGTGACCTCACCGTGGGCGCGGATCTGCGAAAATTTGTGGATTTTTTGGCGCGCTACACGATGGCGCCGCGGGGGGCGGTGCTCAAGATGGTGCTGCGCGCGCCCGACGCACTCCACCCCGCTAGGCCGCAGCGGGCCGTGGTGCCCGTGAGCCAGCCTGCGCAGCTGACCGCAGCCCGGGAGCGCGTGTTTTCGGCCCTTGGAGCCGGCCCCATGGGTCGGGCGGCCCTGGCGCGGGAGGCCAATGTGTCGTCCGGTGTCGTCACAGCGCTTTTAAAGACCGGCCATCTCTCGGAGGTGGATGTCGAGGCACCGGTCCTATCCACCCGAGCGCAGCAGCGGCCGGAGAAAGCCACCCTGACACCCGCCCAGGCGGATGCGGCGGCTACCCTTCGCACGCTCGTGGACCAAGGAACGTTCGAGCCAGTGCTGTTGGACGGTGTCACCGGCTCGGGCAAGACCGAGGTATTTTTGGAAGCTGCCGCGGCAAGTCTAGAAGCCGGCCGGCAAGCGCTCATCCTGATGCCGGAAATTGCGTTGACTCCGATGGTCATCGCCCGGCTCAGCGAGCGCTTTGGCATCACCCCAGGCGAGTGGCACTCGGGCCGGCCCCTGAGCGCACGTACTGCCGTATGGCGGGGGGTGGCAACGGGTGAAACGAAAGTGGTGGTGGGTGCGCGATCGGCGCTATTCCTGCCGTTTGCCGACCTTGGTGCGATCGTTGTCGATGAGGAGCACGACGGCTCCTACAAGCAAGATGACGGCGTGATCTACCACGCCCGCGACATGGCCATCGCCCGAGGCCAAGCCGCCTCGATCCCCGTCGTGCTCGCCTCGGCAACGCCATCGGTGGAGACACGCATCAACGCCGAGCGGGGCCGCTACCGCCGCCTTACGCTGCCCTCCCGCTACGGAAAGGCTGTGCTTCCGGACGTGACTGCGGTGGATCTGAAGCGCGACCCTCCGGCGAGCGGGGAATGGCTATGTCCCAGCGTCCGAACGGCCATTGCGCAAACGCTGGCACGCGGCGAGCAGGTTCTCCTCTTTCTCAACCGGCGGGGCTACGCACCGCTTACCGTTTGCCGCCGGTGCGGCCATCGATTTCATTGCCCCAACTGCACCGCAGCCCTCGTTTCCCATCGGCTGCGGTCCCGACTAATCTGCCACCACTGCGGCCACCATGAGCCCGAGCCTGCGGTTTGTCCCTCATGCAAGGCCACAGGAACCCTTGCCCCGTGCGGTCCGGGCGTCGAGCGGGTGGCGGAAGAGGCCGCTGCGCTGTTTGAGGACGCGCGGATCCTCACACTCTCTTCCGACCTCACCACGGCGCAAATGCTGGATGACGCTCTGACCGCAATCAAAAACGGCGCGGTGGATATCATCGTCGGCACCCAGCTCGTCGCCAAGGGACACACGTTCCCCAACCTTCAGCTGGTGGTGGTGGTGGACGCCGATCTCGGCCTCGATAACGCAGACCCCCGCGCGGCCGAGCGAACCTTCCAGCTTCTCACCCAAGTGACGGGGCGGGCTGGACGGATCAGTGAAGGCGGACGAGCGATCCTCCAGACCCACGCCCCGGATCATCCGGTGCTCCAAGCAATGATGGATGGCGACGCGGAGGCATTTTATGCCGAAGAGGCCTTGCTTCGTCGCGACGGCGGCCTTCCCCCGTTCCAGCGATTTGCGGCCATTATCGTTTCTGCGACCGAACGCAACGAAGCGCATGGCCACGCGAGCGCCCTTGCCCGCGCCGCCCCCACCGCCGGGATTGAAGTGCTGGGCCCCGCCGAAGCGCCCCTTGCGATCCTTCGCGGGCGCTATCGCTTCCGGCTTCTGGTGCGGGCACCGCGCAGTGCACCGCTTCAGGAGATCATGGCACCCTGGCTGGCGTCCGTGCCGGTGGGCGGCACATTGAGGCGCGCCGTCGATATCGACCCCCAGTCGTTCCTATAAAATCAGCCCGGCGGGTCCGGGTGGATGGTTCGCTCCAAAACCTTGGGATGCTGGCTCCATCGAACTCTATGTTGACGGGCTCCCACGGGCCGGGCAATGGCTGAGATAAAGCGGCGTAATTCCTCACGAGCCGCTACCAAAGGAAGGTGTTCGCCCATGGGTGCCGACGCCCTTGCCCGTGCCAATCGGGTGCGCTCCATGTTGTTCGTTCCCGGCACGCGGTCCGACCGGTTCGAGGCCGCCGCCAGCAGCGGGGCGGACATGGCCACCGTGGATCTGGAAGACGCGGTCGCCCCGCCGTTGAAAGCCGAGGCGCGCGCTGATGCCATCGCGTTCTTGTCCGGCGAAACACCGAATGCGCTGCGGGCGGTGCGGATCAATCCGTTGTCGACCACCTATGGGCTTGCCGACATGCTTGCTCTCATCGAGGCGAGACCGACAGGAGGACACCTCTTTCTGCCCAAGGTAGCGGGCCCGGAAGAAATCCGCCTCGCGGATGCGCTTTTGACCAACGCCGGCCTAAACCTTCCGATGATTGTGCTCATCGAAACGGCCGACGCCCTTTCGCACGCCGACGCGGTGGCCGCTGCAACGCCCCGCCTGGTGATGGTGGTCTTCGGTGCCGTGGATCTTTCCGCCGAGCTTTGCGCCGAAAATGCCCGCGAACCATTGCTTTATGCCCGCAGCAAGGTGGTCCACGCCGCGCGCCGGGCTGGCATTGCCGCATTGGACGTACCCAGTCTCAACTTTCGCGATCTCGACGAGGTTCGGTCCGATGCCGCCTACGCCCGCTCGCTGGGTTTCAGCGGTAAAGCTTGCATCCATCCCTCGAACCTTGCGCCGATCCACGATGTCTTTACGCCGAGCGAAGAGGAAGTCGCCCACGCAAAGCGCGTGATGGAAGCCTACGAAAATTCCTCCACCGGCCTTGCCGTGCTTGACGGGAAGCTCATCGAATTGCCGGTGGTACGTGCCGCCGAGCGGGTGCTTGCCCTTGCCGATCGCGGATAGATCTGGGCGATGATGGGCTTTTGGGGGCATGCCGGACCATGAAGCTTGATGGCGTGCGGGTGCTCGACCTTTCCCTCTTCCTGCCGGGGCCGCACCTTACCATGCTGTTGGCTGACCACGGCGCCGATGTCATTAAGGTGGAGCCGCCGGGCAAGGGTGAGCCAACCAGAGAACTGGGCGTTCGTAGCGGCGATGCGAGCGTATACTTTCGCAATACCAACCGCGGCAAGCGCTCGGTTCAACTAGACCTAAAAACCGACGCGGGCCGGGAGGCTTTGTTGGGTTTGGCCGAGACAGCAGATGTCTTCGTCGAAACCTTTAGGCCAGGAGTCGTTGGCCGTCTTGGCATCGACTACGATACGGTTGCTGCCCGCAATGAGCGTATCGTTTACGCATCCATCGCCGCATTCGGCCAGACCGGACCGCTGCGCGACAAGCCCGCCCACGACCTTGCCATCGAAGCCTATGCCGGTGTACTCAGCCTCAATCTTGGGCACGACGGCAAGCCCACGATCCCGCACTTGCCGGTCGCTGACATTTGCGGCTCGCTGATGACCCTTTCGGCGGTTTTGATGGCGCTTTACCGCAGGCACACCACCGGCAGAGGCGACTACATCGACATGTCCATGCACGACGCCGCCATGGCATGGCTTCCGCACCTCACCGGCTCTTTGTTCGCGGAGGATCGCGCCCCCATCGCTAAAGAAGAACGGACCCTCGGCGGCAACGCATTTTACGGCATCTACGAAACGGCAGACGGCGGGCACGTCGTGCTTGGTGGCGCGGAGGCAAAGTTTGCGCGGAACCTTCTGGCAGCACTTGGTCGGGAGGATTTGATTGACCTTGCGACGGCTGGCCCTGGCCCGCAGCAAGATCCGCTGCGATTATTTCTCACCGAAACCTTTGCAACGCGCACCCGCGATGAATGGGTGGAATGGTTTTCGGGGCGAGATGTTTGCTTCGGGCCAGTGCTTGATCTTCGAGAAGCGTTTCAGGGGTCGCAGGTGGCGGAGAGGAAGATGCTGGTGCGAGATTCCAACGGCAATCTTCACATCGGGATCCCCATGAAATTTCGCGACGAGCCCGGGAGACTCAATCCCACTCTCGCGGCGCTGGGCGAGCACAGCGAGGAGGCTTTATCGGAAGCCGGTTGCAAGCCCGACCTTACAGCATCCACTAAGCAAGACCCGGCGAATACTTAGTCTACGCCATCGGCCGAATTATTGGCGGCTCAGCCAAGCAATTCGGGGTTACAAATGCGTGAAACCTGCGCCACCAAGCGCCGCTGTGTCTTTAGTCGCCAAAATACTTCGAGCAGGACCCTCCTCACATGGCGGCGCGCATGGACGCCCAAGCATTGGCAAGGTCGTCTCGAAAGGTTGGGGCGGCAAGGCCAATGATCGCCTCGGCACGGGCATCGATGTCGAGGCTCGAAACATCCCGCGCGCCGTGTTCGGTCACGATGATGTGCGTGTCGCCTCTCGGAACGGTGACGGCCCCTTCAATGCGAGGCACGATCCGCGATCGGCGGCTAGCTCCGGCGGTTGCGGGGAGTGCCAAAATTGCGCGACCCCCGGCCGACAAGTTCGCGCCGCGCACAAAGTCAACGAGCCCGCCATGGCCGCTGATCTGGCGGCCGTCGATCATGTCGGCAACCGCTTGGCCGAACAAGTCGACGCAAACCACCGAGTTCACGGCGACGAAGCGCGGCATGCCGATGATCGTTGCAACGCCGTGGGTATAACCAACATCTCGAAAGCCGATCGGGGGTTGGCTTTGCAAGTATTCGTTCAGTTTTTCGGTGCCGGCGGCAAAGCCTGTGGTGATGTCGCGCGAAAAGACGCCGCTCTCGGCTGGATCCACCGTGGCGTCTGCGATCATGCCCCCATGCAAGGCCAAATCCCGGTGATCGCTGAGCGCGGTGAGGACCGCGGGCTGAACTCTTCCAAGCCCCAGCTGGACCGTGTCCCCCGGCGCGATGAGATCAGCTATCCGTTGGCCGATCATCGCAGTAGCCGGATTGACGGCGCTCGTCCTGTATTGGAGTGCTGCCGTGCCGTCTTCCACCATCCGATGGAACCGTGCCACCTCATAGCGCGGGGCGTCTGGCGGGTCGGGAAGATGCTCATCCACCGCACCATAAAGGCGAGCACCTGCAGCTATGGCGGCTGGCGCAAAGTCCGCCGTTGTGCCAAGGCCCACCGTGCCGTCGTCGGCGGGCGGCGGCACCCGAACAACGGCGACATCCACAGAGCCTGGTTGGCAAAGACGGCGAAAGGTGGTGCTGTAGTGGGCAGGCGTAAAGCGCACCCGGCCCGCGGCGAAACCTTCCCGCAAGGCAGGCGTCAGGAATATCGTTTCTTGCACCGCGCGCTCGCTCAGGGCCGACCAATCGGTGGCGTTGATCCCAGGCAAGGGCACCGTGACAAAGGTGAGGTCCGAGGGCGCCGCAGTGGTTGACGACAGCGCTTTTGCAAACCCGCCGGGTTCGCCAGCGCAACCTGCCACGAATACTCGCTCGCCCCGCTTGAGGTCAGCGATGACGTCTTGCCAGCTATCCATTTTCTATTCTGATCAAGCTAGTTTTCTTAGTGTTTGCATTCCGTTGAGACCGGCGTCGATGGAGCGAAATTCGAGGGCGTGTTGTGGCACCAATACTTCAATAGATATCATATATCGTTCAGATTCTTACTTCGCCGACTGCACTCTACCCAACATCAGGGCTTTTATAGCATAATCTTCTCGACCATTTCCTCAAGCTGACCGCAGGAAATATTGACTATCAGCGTCAGCGGCGCGCTGCTTTGACTACCGCGTCTACGATCAGGCGCTTGACCGTCTCTGGGTCCATATCCACCGCCACTTCAGCATTACTGACAAGCTCGCTCAGGTTCGCGGTCGTGCAACCTCGCTTCTCACCTAGGCTTATGTCCGCGGTTACCTGGGCGCTGGCAAAGCTGACAAGATCATCGCGGATGAAGCTCAGCGCCGCCACCGCATCATAGACTGCAGCACCCCGATGACCCTGGCCTAGGGATATGTCCACATAGGCTGACAAGTAATCGGCCAGGGTGTGCGCATGGGTTCCCCCAGCCTCACGCACCGCAGGGACAAAACCATGATCCACTTGGACCCTTCGACAAAAATCGAGGTCAACCATGCGGAACGGGAGATCGTGGGCAAGGACGATGGCAAGGGCTTCCGGATCTGAGTAGGCGTTAAATTCTGCGTGGGGTGTGATGTTGCCACCGGTCAGGCTGCCGCCCATCCAGGTGATGTCTGTAATGCGCGCGGCAAGATCGGGCCGGGCAAGCACAAGGGCTGCAATGTTGGTGAGCGGTCCGAGGGCGAGAATGCGGTGGGGCCCCTCACCTTCCAGATACGCGCACAGTCTTTGAAAAGCGTCGTCCGGCAACGCATCGGATTGGGTGGGAAACTCGCGACCTGCGCTGCGGATACCCGTTGCTCCGAGCGCGTCGACAGCGGTATCAATCCGGCCAAGCACTGATTTTGTGCGGCCTTTGGTGATGGGAAAATCCCAGCCCAGGGCTGCCGACGCGTTGGCCGCTGTTCTTACGACATTGTCCATCGTGGAGTTTCCCACCACCAAGCCGAGGCCATCGATGGTCAGGCTCGAATTGTGGACAATTTCGATGGCGACCACATCGTCAAAGCCCATGTCCGCATCGATCCACACACCCATGGCTGTCAGTCCCCCAAGGTAAGCGTCGCGCGTAAAAGCAAGGCTGAGTGTTTCTTGCATGCACCAAGCTGTTCACGAATGATCATGGAAAGTCTTCCTTAATTTTTTACCCGCGGCCGCCCAAGTATAAAGAAACGCCTAACACTATCCGCCCACCGCGGAAACTCCGGCGGCAAGGTGGAGTGAGTCCACGAACACTAGCCGGCGAAAAGGTTCAACTCCAACGCGTCGGCCACGTGGCTCACGGCCGCAAGGCCCCGTACACTGTTGCCGGCTGCGTTGAGCGGCGGCGAAAACCCGGCCACAGCGAGCTTACCGGGCGCGATGGCAAGAACCCCTCCGCCGACACCGCTCTTTCCAGGCAGTCCGACGGTGTACGCAAAATCGCCGGAGGCAATGTAAAGGCCTTCCATCATCATTTGCGCCAGGATGTGCCGCACATTTTTTTCGCTGACCACCCTCTCGCCACTGACGGGGTGAACGCCGCGGTTGGCAAGGGTGGCACCCATCATAGCAAGGTCAGCCGTTGTCAACATGATCGAGCATTGGCGTGTATAAACATCAAGGGTCTCCATGGGCTCGGCGTAGATGGTGCCCGAGGAGTAGAGCAGCCAGGTAATCGCCCGGTTGTGATAGTTTGTTGCTTGCTCGGATGCATTCAGCTCTTCGTTGATCGAGAGTTCTCGTCCAGCAAATCTTGAGTGGGCATCGAGGATTGCGGCCCACCGGTCTTGGCAGCTGTCACCTGCCACCAGGCTCACCGTGGAGATGGCCCCGGCATTGACGAGCGGCGACATGGGTTTTCCCTGGTTGAGCTCCAGCGCGATGACTGAATTGAAGGGAAGCCCCGTGGGATTTGCGCCGATCTTTGCCCGCACGGCTTGGGGGCCGATGGTCTCGGTAACGAGGGCGAGGGTGAAGACTTTCGATATGGATTCGATGGCGAATTCATAGGAGCTATCGCCGGCCTCAAAGACGGATCCATCACATGCGGCGACCGCAACGGCGCAAAGGTGCGAGGGAATTTCCGCCAAAAACGGGATGTAGTCCGCGTTGTTTCCGCCGGAGCATTCGAGAGCCTTACGGTAGGCGTCGGCCACCGCATCTTCCACGCCTGCTCTGGGATGAAATTGGCTGGTCACAATCGGCCCCATTTCATCGTCTGCTCTGCCGCGACCAAGAAAAGGGTTCGAAATCATCGTGCTCCATCTCCCACGACGGTCGCCTCAAGGCAAAGATGACGAAAGGCACTGCAACGAAGAAGGCCGCGCCGGCCACGAGAAGAGCAATGTAGGCGGCCGGGCTGCCGACACCGATTTGGTTGGGGGGCACGAATGAGGTGAAGAAGGCGGCGAGGGCGGCAAGGAACCCAAGCCCCGCCAGGAGCCAGATCCCCACCATGCCGCCTGGCACACGGTAGGGACGCGGCGTGTCAGGTTGAGTATAGCGCAGGCGAATAACTGAGGCGAACATCAGTAAATACATGATGAGGTACAAGATGACGGTGAGCTGAGCAAGGATCTGGTAGGTCGCCTCTACCGAAGGCAGGACCACGAAAAGCAGGGCGAGCAGTGTGACAATGGCCGCTTGCACGATTAGCAGACTGACCGGCGCACCGTGTTTGTTGGTATGCTGCAAGAACCGCGGCAGGTAGCCGGCACGCCCCACCACCAAGAAACCGGACGACGGGCCGCCGACCCACACAGTGACGCCGCCCAATACACCGAACGCCAGCATGGCAGCAAAAACCGGTGCAAGAATATCCAATCCGAAGTGGGCGAAATACTTGTCGTAGGCGATGAGCAGGCTTTGCACCAGATTTATGTCCGCCCTTGGAATGATGATGGCGATGGAAAGTGTCCCAAGAATAAATATGGCCACCGTTGCCAGTGAGGAGATCAGAATAGCGAGGGGATAGTTTCGCGCAGGATTGTGTATCTCTTTGACGTGGATGGCATTCATTTCCATGCCGGCGTAGAAAAGGAAAATCGACGCGGCGAGGACGAGATTACTCACCCGCGACAGGTCCGGCATGGCGCTAGACCAGTAAAGCTCGATTTCCGACTGGCCCGTGGTCGCAAAGTAAATCAGCCCTAGGCCAATCAGTACAGCGGCTGGGATGATCGTTCCGACGATGCCACCCCATTTGGCGACGGCCGCAAAGGCCCGCACGCCACGCATGGCGATGAAGGTGGCCAGCCAATAGACGGCCAGGACGATGGCGGTGGTATAGTATTTGTTTTGCGATAACGCCGCATCCCAGCTCTGGTCCGGGCCCATGAACGCGAGAGATACGGCCGCAAAGGTGAGGACGGTCGGAAACCAGATCGTTACCTCAATCCACAACATAAACATTGCGAGGAATGCCAGGCGGGCGCCGAAAGCTTCACCCACCCAGCGGAACACTCCACCTTTTTGCGGCCAAGAGGTAGCGAGTTCGGCGGCGACGATGGCCACCGGGACAAGAAAGAAGAAGGCCGCAAACAAATAGTAGACTGCCGAGCTTAGTCCGTACTCCGCTTCGGCAGGGAGGCCGCGCAAGCTAACAACGGCGGTAATATTCATGACCGCGAGGGTGGCGACCGAAAGCCTGGCCGTTTTCGCAGCCCCTCCCCCGCTCGCCTGCAATCCCTTCATCTTCAAATACTCATGCAGCATTCAAAGCTGCACGCTTTGGAAGGCGGCCCGATCCTCTCGACGCGGGAAGGCGAGAGCAACACAGCCGTTCGGGGTCCCCGCGGCCAACAAGACCAGCGGCACGTGGTAATTGCTGGGAGGCTTTCTGGGTGAATGGACAAGAATTCGGGTCTAGTTGTGGGTATAGCCGCCGTGCTCTTGTTGTGTCAGCGGCGTCGATACCGGATGTCGGTCGAAGTGTTGGATAGCGCGCTCGATGTCTTCGAGCAGGAGTTCCGCCATATCGCGGCTGACGCCCTGGCGCACCATTATACGCACCACGGTCATGTCGCTGGCTTTGTCGATGAGGTTAAAGGCCGGGACTTGCCAGCCGCGCTCGCGTAGTTTGGCAGATAGATCAAACAGCGAGTACGGTACTGAAGCGCCGTCTTTTACTCTGAAACAGACGGCAGGAATACCGGTCTGGGGATCGCCTGTATTGAAAAACTCAAATGGGCCGAGTGGTTCAAGGCGCTTGCTCAAAAACTGGGTGGTCTCATAGCAAGCAGTCTGGATCCGGCGGTAGCCGTCGCGGCCGAGGCGATTGAATAGGTAGTATTGCGCCACCACCTGGCCCGCTGGACGGGAAAAATTGATGGCGAACGTGCCAACTTCGCCTCCGAGATAGGGCACCGAGAATACCAGATCATCGGGCAGATCGGCCTTGTCGCGCCAAACGATCCAACCCACCCCAAGGGGGGCTAGCCCATATTTGTGGCCCGATGTGGAAATGGATTTGACCCGCGGAAGGCGAAAATCCCAGACGATGTCGGGGGCGCAAAATGGCCCGAGGAAGCCGCCAGATGCGGCGTCCACATGAATGTCGATGTCGAGCCCGGTGCGTTCTTCAAGCTCGTCGAGCGCTTTGGCCATGGCGTCAACGTATTCGTACTGGCCGGTGTAGGTGACGCCGAAGGTGGGCACGACGCAGATCGTATTTTCGTCGACAGCCTGGAGCATTCGCTCCGGATCCATATGCATCTTGCCGTGATCCATGGGGATTTGCCGCTGCTCAATCTCCCAGTAGCGGCAGAACTTTTCCCAACAGACCTGCACCGGGCCGCAGACGAGATTGGGCTTATCTGTGGGCTTTCCGGCCGCCTTCCGACGCGCCTTCCACCGCCACTTCGCGGCCATCCCGCCCAACATGCAGGCCTCGGAGGAACCGATGGTGGAGGTGCCCACCGCATCGGACGCCGCCGGCGCATTCCAAAGATCTGCAAGCATGTGAGCGCAGCGGATCTCCAACTCCGCCACCTGCGGGTACTCGCTCTTATCAATCATGTTCCGGTCAATGGCCGTATTCATGATCTCGTGGAGCTCCGGCTCCTCCCAAGTCTGGCAAAATGTTGCAAGGTTCTGGCGAGGGTTGCCGTCAAGCAAGAGCTCGTCCTCCACCATCTGGAGAATATCGCGCGGTAACTGCTCGTCGCTCGGGAAGGCATACTTCGGTAGCGGCTTTCCAAGGTCCCGTGCAGCGAAGGTGCTGTCGAGGAGCGAGCGACTGATGTCGTTGCGGGAACGGAGGGTCATGCACTTTCCTTCGGTCACGGGGAGCAAGCCGACAAGGGGCGCCGGGACATTGGATCAAATCGGCCATTGATGGAATGGGCATGCGCTTCAACGCTTGGGCCGGGGCGGGCGACGCAAGCGGTTTCACCGTCTGGCGATGACCCGGGCCAGGGTCGACGCAGCGGCGTAAAGTTTCGCTGCGACAACGGGGATGCGGCCCTCGAAAGCTGAGCGACTGCTGGTGGGGTTAGGCTGGCGTTGTTTTATCCGTCCCATTTGGCCACGTGATCCTGAATGCATTTCGGTGGCGATAGTTTTCCGCGCATGTCGATCAGCGAATCGACGAAACGGCGCTCAGGTCCTTTCTTGTGCGCATGGGCTTCACGCAGGCGCCGACCGTGATGGAACCCGGCGACTATGCCGTGCGTGGC
>JBCCYN010000040.1:0-28753 GCA_039189655.1 Pseudomonadota bacterium
GGTTTTGTGCCCCAGCGCCTGCCGAGCGCGGACGCCGACGTCTTCTTAATCACCCTCGATCCGGGTGACACGGTCACCTACGTGATGGAGCTCACGACCCCGAACCTGCCGGCGCTACGCCTTTGGCAGCGCGAAGCCTACAGCGAGAGCCAGAACGCCTACACGCTGTTTAAAGGTATCGTGGTTGGGATTTCAGGGCTCCTGGCGCTCTTCTTCCTCGTCATCTTCGTCATCAAAGGGCAGACGATGTTTGCCAGCGCGGCGGTGCTCGCCTGGGTGGCGTTCGGCTATGTGATGATCGACTTTGCCTTTTTGGGCGATGTGGTCTCCGCGCGTGTGCCCAACGAAGCGGTGCTGCGCGCCTTTGCTGAGGCGATGCTGGCCCTCGCCCTTGCCGCGTTCTTGCTGTCCTACCTCAACATCACGCGCTGGCGCGTGCGCAGCAACTACGCGTTGTTCGCCCTCGTTCCGGTGGCCATCGCGGCGGCGTGGCTTGCCCAGTTCGACCCGCCGCTCACCGCCACCATTGCGAGGATTGCGCTGGCGGCCGTTGCCGGTGTCGGCCTTGTGGCGATCCTCGTTGCAGCCGTCCGCGGCCACGACAGAGCCATCATGATTCTGCCCACCTGGGTGCTCCTCATCGCCTGGATCGTGGGTGCGGGGCTGACGGTTTCGGGGCGCATCGACAACGATCTCGTTCAGCCTGCCCTCAACGGCGGGCTCGTTCTCCTCGTCCTGCTCATCGGCTTTACGGTGCTGCAACACGCCTTTGCCGGCCGATCCATCGCACCCGCCCTCGCGCGGGACGTGGAGCGCGATGTGATGGCGCTCGCGGGCTCGGGTGACATTTATTGGGATTGGGACGTTGCCCGCGATCGCATCTCGTGCGGAGGAGAAGTGGAGCAGCGGTTGGGTCTGGAGCGCGGCGATCTCCAGGGCCCGCCCCAGGACTGGTTCGCCGTGTTGCATCCCCAGGATCGCGACCGCTTCCGCGCCACCCTTGACGCAGCGCTGGAGCGGCGGCGCGGACGCATGAACGACCTTTTCCGGTTCCGCGGCGTAGATGGCCACTTCCGCTGGTTCCGCCTGCGCGCCCGGCCGGTCGTGGGCACCACCGGCGAAATCGTCCGGTGTGTCGGAACGCTGCACGACATGACCGAGGCAAAAACCATCGAGGAACGCCTCCTCCACGACAGCGTCTACGACAACCTCACGGGCCTTCCGAACCGGCATCTATTCGTCGACCGTATCGAGATGGCGCGGGCCTGGTCCAATGAAGAGACTGCCCAAAAACTCTTCGTGGTGGTGGTCAACCCCGACAACTTTGCCGAGATCAACGACCGTTTCGGCCAGTCAGTGGGCGATTCGGCGCTCCTCACCGTTGCGCGCCGTCTCAGCCGGATTTTGAAGCGGCACGATTCCATCGCCCGCCTGTCCGGCGACAGTTTTGGGCTCCTCATCTACTGCGACCCCGCCAAGCTTGATGAGTTTTCCGCCCGGGTGAGAGAAACCATCGGGTCGCCGATCCCGTTCGCCGACGATCAGATCGAAATTCTGGCCTCCATGGGCATTGCCGGCGTCGATCTCAAAGCCGACAGCGCGTCAGAACTCTTGGACAACGCCGAGCTTGCTCTGCGGCGGGCAAAGCGCCAGGGCGGCGACCGGGCCGAAACGTTCGACCCGCTGATGCGGCGCCTCAACATGAGCGGGCGCTCCCTCGCCCGGGACCTGAAGCGCGCCATCACCGAAGACAAGGTGAAGCTGCACTTCCGGCCAGTGCGCGACCTCCAGAGCAATGCCACCGTTGCCTATGAAGCCCTGCCGACCTGGCACCACCCGTTGCAAGGCCCGCTTTCCTGGCCCGAACTTCTGGCGCTAGCGGCCAACGAGGACATGGCGGTGCAGCTCGCCCTCAGCACGCTCGAGCGCTGCTCCCAGACGCTTGCTGCCTGGCGCTCCGGAAACAAGGACCTATCGCTCCTTGTGACGCTGCCCCATCCCGAGGCATTCCGCTCCGAGCTGATCGGCGACATCAAGACAATGATTGCCCGCAACCGTCTCGATTTCGGCGCCCTCCAGATCGGCGTGATTGAGGACGTGGTTTCGGACAATCCTGAGTATGCGGTCCAAATTTTCGGTCGCCTTCGTGAGGTGGGGGCAAGCACCTGGCTCATCGATTTTGCGCGGCGCACGACCGCGCTCCCCCACCTTCACCGCCTTAGCGTGGATGGGGTGCGCTTCGACGAGCACCTTACGGCTGCAGGATTGGGCGATGCCCGCCAGCGCAAGTTGTTGACGGCACTCTTCGCGGCTGTGGGCGCCCTCGAAGCCCGCGCGATGGTCGCCGGTGTCACCACCGATAAGGAAGCCGAGGAGCTGAAAAATCTCGGCGCGCGGTTTGCCGTGGGTCCGGCGTTCGGCCGACCGGTCACCGCCCAGGCGATTTCCAACCTCGCCCTTACTGAAACGGCCGCCGCCGCCGAGTAGAGCCGCCGAGGGGCGCGGGGCAAAAGTCACGAAGCGGTGAATTCACCCGCGGACGCACGGTGTCTGGCCCGAAGCCGGGACGGCGCCGATATGCAGAGCTGCGGCGCAGATCGGTACTGGCGTCAAACGCCCGCCCACACCGCTCACCGGGGCAAGAACGATTTCCGCATATCAGCGTGCGCCTCGGGTGCCTTTTGTGTGATGTGCCCTTATCGTATATTAACGCCACATTCTTCGGATTAGTTTGTCATTGGCGAGCCCGATTCATGGAAGAGCGGACGGGACGCGCTGTCCTTCTTGCGGATATCACCGGCAGCACCACGCTTTACGAGAGCGTGGGCGACGACGAAGCCGCACGCCGCGTTTTCATGTGCATCGATTTCATGCGCGAGCAGATCGAGCACAATGATGGGGTTTTCGTCTCCGCCAAGGGCGATGATGTTCTCGCCACCTTCGAGGACTGCGATGCGGCCCTTGCTGCGGCGGAGAGTATCCTGGCGGGTTTGCCCAACTGCGGCCTTTCGGTGCACGCAGGGCTCCATTACGGACCGCTCGTTTCCACCCGCGGCGATATTTTTGGCGACACGGTGAACATGACCGCGCGCCTTGCATCCACCGCCAATCCCGGCGAGGCGCTGATCAGCGGCGACCTTTCAGCACTCCTTTCCCCGGAGAGGGCGAGGGGGCTCAGCCGCATCAGCACCATAGTTTTCAAAGGGAAGTCTCAACCAGTGGAGGTTTTTTCGCTCAACCGGGACAAGAACGTTGCGGGGATCCACTCCACCACCGTCGAACTTTTTACACCGCAGCAGGATCGCACGCAGGTCACGGTAACCTATGGTCATGAGCGGTTCGTGGCCGAGGACGGCGCCACCTTCACCATCGGCCGCGCACCGGACAACGACCTTGTGATCCCGATGCCTTGGGTGTCGCGGCGCCATGCGACCATCGCCGTTGCGGACGGTCGGGTGCAATTTGTCGATAGCAGTTCCTACGGCAGCTACCTCATCCTGGCCGATGCGGTGGAGGTGGCCGTCCACCGGGAGGCAACGCTCTTGGCCGGATCCGGTCGTATCTCCCCGGGAATGAGTTTTTCGCAGCCGAAAGCCGCAGTGATTTCTTTTAACGTTTCGGCGGTCAGCGGTGCAGACGCTGATCTTCCATCACCCGGTCTTGCCACCAACCTTGGCTGACCAATCGGTTCCGCCGGGGCGTTGGCTTGTCCCGCGGTGTTTACCGAGCAGTCCGGGTCGCGAAATCGTTCTTTGTCGGCGACGCGCGCTTCAGGCGACGCTCTGAGCCTCGATGATGATGCGCTCATTGCGATGGTTGCGGATTTTCGTCCGCAGGTCCTCCCGGATGATGATGGCCTGGGCCGCCATCTGGCCCATCTCCATGGCCGTGTCGGTGAAGACGTAGCGGAAGCTGCCTTGCCGCCCGCACTGGTAAAGGTTTTCTATGCCCTTGAGGTGGTCAAAAGCGCGCTCTCGTTCGCGCCCATAGGACCTGTCCATCAGCGGATAGGCGTTCGCGGCGCGCGCTGAAAAGTATTCGCCGCTTGCCTGGGCGGGGTCGACATTGAGGGATGCAAGTTGCGGGCGGATTTCGGCGAAAAGGTCATCGTCGGACAAATCCCACAAACGGTCTCCAGGATCGCAGGGGATCTCCAACATGATCGAGGTTTTTCCCTGAGGTGCCATCTCTGGTGATCGGCGCTTGGGTTCCTGCAGGCGGGTGGCCAGTACGTGAGGATCCGACAGGTACTGCCATGTGTTGGGCGATATGTCATCCACATCCATCGCCATATTGAAGAACCGAAGTCCACGGAATCTTAGTGTCGAAGTGCCGCCGGTGATCCGCACCATGTCCGGGAGCGGCATTGTTGAAACGACCGCATCGCAGCCAAATGTGCCCTGGTCGGTGGCGACGCTGCGCACGCTACCGTTCTCCACCTCCAGACCGGTGACGGTGACGCCGGTTTGGATGGAAGCCCCCTCGTCTTGAAGACGCTGCGCTAGGCGGTCGAAGATCATCCCGAACCCGAGCCGCGGGTAGCGGTAAGTCCGCGCATAGGTGCGCAGCCCTTTGCCGCTTCCGGGCAGGAGGCGGCGCGCCACGTCCTTCAGGTCCACAAGGCTGATGCGTTGCTCGGCCCAGTCGCCGGAAAGTTCGCTCGGCTCTATGCCCCAGAGTTTTCGCGTGTAGCCCTCAAAGAAGGTGCGGTAGAGCGTCGGCCCAAAGCGCGCCCTGGTCCAGGAGGCGAAGTCGTCGTCGGCGTCGAGCTGTTGTGGTCGCAGAACGTTTCGCATCAAATCGTACGAAGCGCCGGCGAGCAGGCTGACCGGCGCGTTGGCCATCAGATTCTTGATCGACAGCGGATAGTCATAGGTGCGCCCGCCCAGCCGAATGACCGACCGGCGCTCGGCAAACAAGAAATCGTCCCCCACGAGGTTCTCAACGAGGTCCAGAAGATCGCGGTTGCTGGTGATGAAGCGGTGCCCCCCAAAGTCAAAGCGGTAAGTCCCGGCGCGACCCTCGAAAACGGTCGTCCCGCCAAGGCCGCCAAGATCCGGCCGGCGCTCAAGGATCGTGACGTCGACGCCGGCTTCAGTAAGCGTGTGGGCCGCCGAGAGCCCCGCCGGCCCGGCACCGATGACGACAACGCGGCGAACTCCTGCCGCTGACGCCCGGGTGCCGGGCGCAAGCCCCCGCATGGGCTAGCTCAGGCCTGCTTCAGCTTTTTGGGTGTGGAGTACGCCTTTAGCCAAAGGGTGAGCGCGCAAAGCAGGAAGGCCAGCCAAACACCAAACTGAAGCGGAGTTGGTGTGGCATCATATCCGAACAATCCGCGCAAAAATTCTCCGGCGCCTCCGGTGTCCGGCACGATGCCCGAAAGGTTGAAGAGCGCTGTGGTTGGCCCAGGCAGGTAGCCAAGACCTTGCAGGATGTTGGTTGCGGACGCGAGCAAGCCGGCAGCAATGATGATGAGAAGGAGGCTCGACCAGCGGAAAAAGGCGCGCAGCGGGAGATTGCGTGCGCCGCGCAGGAGGAGCCACACCACGGTGATGGCAAGGACAAAGCCGATGAGGCCGCCCGGCAGGGAGATGGCAACGCCGCTGTACATGAGCGCCGAAAGAAACAGGATCGTCTCCATGGACTCCCGCCACACAGAGATGAAGGAAAGAAAAGCGACGCCGACCACATTCCCCGCGGACACATACTGGCGAAGCTGTTCTTTGGCCGCGCCGGTCATTTCTTTTGCTTGCTTGTGCATCCAAACAGCCATGTAGGAAAGCACAGTCGCCGCCAGCACCATGATCGCTGCCGTCAAGATGAGACGATAGGTGTCGCTGTGGAATTTGCTGATAACGAACTCGAGGATGAACGCGGTGCCGAGGGCAACGAGAATGCCCAAAAACGCACCCACGAAAATCCACACTGAATAGCGCGTGGCTTCCAGTTGACGCAGGTAGGCGAGCAATATTCCCACAAGAAGAAAGGCCTCAAGCCCTTCGCGAAAGACGATCAGAAAGGTGCCGAACATGCTCTAGGTGCTTCCCAGCGTTGTTGTCATTCGTTG
This sequence comes from Pseudomonadota bacterium, assembly GCA_039189655.1. Taxonomy (GTDB): domain Bacteria; phylum Pseudomonadota; class Alphaproteobacteria; order Rhizobiales; family Amorphaceae; genus Acuticoccus. Next base: position 6,068 of record JBCCYN010000040.1, read on the forward strand.
TAGTTCCACAGCATCGGGTGCAGGCATATCGGGGAAGCGCTTGCGGACCTCGTCGGTGATCGCCTGCGGGAACGTGCGGAACATCAGCTTCACGTCTACCTGTAGCGGGGTTTTCGCGTTGTCGGGAAGTTCAAAGACTTCATCGCGAAAACCGCCGGCAGGGATGCGGGTGTCCTCCAGCATTTCCCTGTACTTCCAGAAGTCGAGGCCCAGGTGATGTCCAGTACCGTCGCCGAACACATTGGCAAATATCCGCGCCTTCGGATCAAGGTGCCCCCCACTATCGAGCTTGCCGGACGTCAGCACCTGTTTGCCATCGGCATCGCTCACGGTGACGTCGAGCCAGAGCTGGCGAAAGTCAGAAACGCCAGTGGGTAGGTTGTGACCCGCGCCCACGTTGGACACCCGAACCACCAGCTCTTCGCCGCCCTTCTCGCCCGCCTTCACCGACGTCGCGAGGCTCGCTGCGGTTTTTAGAAGGTCGATGGTCATCTGCCGCATTTGCGGGCTGCGCAGCCCCAGAAGATGGTATTGGGCACCGACGAAATGGTGGGCCTTGTAGTCGGCAACGATGGGCCCCTCATTCGTGTCCACGCCCGGCACCGGGGTCCCGATCTGGGCCACGCTGGTGTGCATATGGCAGTCGTTGCACGTCACGGACGCCGCCGGGTTTTCCTTGTTGTTGTAGTGAGAGTTTGCCCACTCCGAGTAGGTGGACGTGGTCTGAGAGGCAACGCCAGGCGTGAACTCCTCATGGCAGGAGGAGCAGAACTCCATGCTTGTGAGGACTTCAGGCGTATAGGAATTGCGGTGCTCTTCGGGCTCGGCGCGGATCGAGCGGTTTGCCAACCAGCGCACAAGCCTGACGGAAGAATCCTCGCCCGGATAAGTGACGCGATCGGCAAGGTTGATTTCCAAGCTGGCGTTCCCCCCCGCCACGGGACCGATCATCTCCACCTTCTGGGTGCGGTGGCAGAACAAACAGCCCGTCCCCTCATCCACCGCATAGACGTGCTCTTTCAGTTCGGCCACCAGCGAGGCGCCGTCCTTTTCAAACAGGTGCGATGTCCCCTCCGTTTTGCGCGCGCCCGACAAAAGTGCCTGCGGAGCGTGGCAACCCATGCACCATGCGCGAAACGGCTCGCCCACCTCTTTCGCGGCAAGATCTTCCACCACCACGTAATAGGGGTTGGATTCCCCCATGAGCCGGTGCATCGACCCGCTCCATTCGTCAAAGATTTTTGTGTGGCAGTTCCGGCATACCGCAGGGTTCACCCACTTGGTGTGGTCCACCGATCCGGTCCCACCATCGGCCCGTAACCAGGTGGAAAGGAGCGGCAGATTGTGGTCCGAGGTCACGTAGTGGTGGAGATCAAGCATCATCTGTGCGACGTCTGCCGGAGGGTTTTCCGGGTCAATGTCGGGGGCATCGAACTTGGTATCAAAGCCCATGCCGCCCTGGGTTTGCTTAATCATTCTAATGTATTCGGCAACAATATCGCCGGCGATGAAGTCTTTCAGACTAAAGTGACCGGCCACCGCATCCTTCGTGATGTCCAGCGTCGTCGCGCGGAAGAGGGCACCGTTGGTGAAGTTGAACCCTGAAAGGTGGCAGCTTGCACAACTCATCCAGCCGCGGCCGGACATGGGCGAGTTCGGGAAGGCGGACGTGCGCGCCAAATGGAACAGGCGCAACCCGCGGCGCATTTTTGGTTCGAGCGGATCCGTGCCCACGAGCTTGGCAAAGCTCTTGTTCGAGACAGCCATTTGCGAGAACGGCCCGCCCCCACCCGTGGAGATGGTGGACAGATCAAGGCTCATCGCGTTCTGGACGTACAGGTTTTCGCCATCAATGGTGATGCCGCGCGGATTTTCGCCGGGGAGTTGAAAAACCTGCGACGCGTTGGCCCCGGTGGAACCGTTTGCCCCCTCGTCCCCGGTGACCGGCGCCGCTCTCGTGAGATCGAACGTCACCAGGTCTTCGCTGCCCGCCATCACAGCGTAAACCTTGGTGCCATCTTCCGAGAAAACGGCATCATAGGGATTGGAGACGATCCGCTGAATATTACCGCTCTCAATAATGTTGATCTGAACGAATAGTTGTTTGCGGCGATTGACGACTTCGTGTTCGTTCCCCTTCTCCATCCAAAGCAGCGAAATCGCCGGAAAGACGATGGATTGGAACTGGAAGGGGTGATCGAAATTCCAAAGGTGGTGCGGCAACCAGGCCTGCTTCAGATCAGGGCTCAGCACAATCCGATCGAGCACCCGGGGCAGACCCTGCGACTTGGTAATGTCGGGGTTGGACGAGATGTGGAGCTTGATGGTTTTCGATAGCTTGGGTGTTGGCTGGGTGGTGTCGTAGATCGACACTTCGCCGATCATCGCGTGGGTGATGATGAGGCGGCCGTCCGGCATCAACGCAAGCCCGCGTGGCGTGTCGGCGACGCCCAGCGTCTGCCTGATAGCGCCATCCTCGTCGATGCCATAAAGCTTGTGAGCTTCGTCGGCGGTCACCCAAAACAGCTTGTTGCGCGCGTCGTAGAGGACGCCGTAGGGGCGACCGGGAACATTAGCTTCGACTTTGAGTTTCAGCGTTTTCGCATCGAGAATATAAAAGCTCTCACCGCCATGATCGGTGACGGCGACGAGACTTTCGTCATGGTTCAGCGCAACTGTCCGTATGTCTCCGCCCAACGGCGTTTCGGCGAGGCGCTTGCCGGTTTTCTTGTCCACCTTGGAGATGGAGCCGGACTCAAAGTTGGCGCTGTAAAGAACGCTTTTGTCCGACGACATCAGCAAGGACGTGCTCGACACCGCTGACTTTGGGTTTGCGGCATCGTCTGCGATCGCGCCGACCATCGGGTTGCTGAGCGCAATGAACAGTGCCAGGCCCGACACCAGACCAAACGCCGTGAGCACCTTTTTGATCAGGCTGAAGCGCCAGGAGTGCCATAGGATCAAAAGGACTAAAGGGATTGCGGTCATCAGATGAACGAAGTGAGCGATCGTGCCGAGGCGCGATCTATCCTCGCCGATGAACAGCAGCCATAGACCACAGCAAAACATAACCGTCAGCAGGATTTCTATGAGGCGTCCGGTTCGGCGATTGAAGATTTTCCTGCTAAAACTCAGGTTTCCTCGATGCAAAACCCAAAACGATATGATGACGGATGGAAAGAAGATAATCGCGGATACGATGTGAACGGTAAGTGCCCAGCGCTTCACGTCCCACGGTACTTGCGTATACTCGGTGATCATCAAACCCGTTGCGAGCAGTAAGAAAATGCTCAGCTCGACGGGTTTCATGAGTTTTGTGGATGTGCGCGCCCGAAAGCGGCGCAACTTCATCTGAAACGGTGTGAGCGTCGTTCCGGACTTTGCGCGCCGCGGGTCCCGCGATTGCCCGGTTGGCTGGGTATGCTCACGCCGCGGCGATCGCGCAGCCGATGGACCGGGCACAGCAATGTTCCCGGCGCCATCCATACGAACCTTATCCCTACGCGCGATACACTTGGCCTTGCTACTTTGCCGTAAACGTTGCCTTCGAGGCCATCACCGCCGCCGCTCCGTGCGGCCCGCTGGCGAAGCTGACGGACTTAATACCATTTTGATTGATATCGCCATCGTAGTCCTTGGCAACCATGTGTTCGCCGGTGTCGTTGAGCCACTCGGCAAGCTGCATGCCGCGGCCGACGATGTTGAACCACGTGGTGTAGCGTTCAGCGAGGTGGGCGAGTGAGAGATTCTGGTCCGACTCACCGCTACGCGCGACCATGTTGAGCATGAGTTCGCGAATGCCGCCACTCACCACACCGGCGATGTAGGGGTCCGCCTCAAGGGGCTTGCCCGGCGTGTCGTTAAACAGGCCGAGGTCTTTGTCGAAGAGGTGCTTTTCGGCCGCCAGATAAAGGTTGCGCGCCGCTTCGCGATACTTTTGGTCACCGGTGGCGAGGAAGGCTGCGCCGAACCCCCGAATGCCGGCAAACTGGGAGAGCACCGAGGTGCTTTCCGACGGTCCCTTGCCGACCTCATAGGAGTCGGCGATGAGGCCGTCCTTGTTGATGAGGTTGGCGAGCATGAAGTCCGCCTGCGCCTGGACCGCCTTGAGGGCAGCTTTGCCTTGGGCCGTGCCCAGGGGCTTACCGCTTGTGGCTGATTGGTAGCCCACCGGCAGGGCGTCGATGGCGCGCTGGTAGACCTGAAGGGCGACTAGGGCGTATGCCGCGTCAAAGGTGGTCGAGGTGGTGCCTGCCTTGCCGTCCGCCCAGGCGTCCACAAAGGTTCCGGACTTTTCGTCAAAGTGCAGCGTGAGAAGGTTTTGGGAGGTGACGTTGCTGAGGAGTTGGACAAGCGAGAAGGGATCGTCCGCGATGACCTTCGCAAAGGGACCGACGCCCAGATTTTCCTTCGGCGCCACGGGGAACGGATCGCCGTCGAACACGGCCGCAAACGTGATGCGCTGGTTCTTGTTGATGGGGCGCCGGTCAGCGTAGCCATAAAACTCGCCGAGCGCCCAAAGCATCGTCCAAACCGAGCGGAGGTGCGAAGTGCCATCCTCCACCTTCAAGTCGCCAAGGGCGGAGACACCGTTTTTCTGGTCGAGCGTGACCGTAACGCGGTTGGGGAACCAGATGGGCGACTTCGACGCATCGTAGTCCACGGGGATTTTAGCGCCCAACGATTTGCCATCGTAGGCAAACGTGTCGCGCAGCATCATCAACTTGTCCCACGAGATTTCGGTGAGCATGTTGCCGTTGAAGCCGTCGGCGCCCACGTCACCCAAAGCCACGTTGGGGTCTTTGTCGGCGTCGATACTGTTCACCTGGTCGATGGGGTTGTCATCCTTCACGGTGTGCATTTGGCGCATGTAGTCCTGCGCCCAGAGCACATCCTTCATTAGCTCCATGCCCACTGCGTGGGGTGTGAAGGTGGAATCGAAGCCACTCGTGGGCCAGCGCAGCGTTTTGTAGTCCCGGAAGTAGGCCGGCAGCGTCGCTTCGATGGACTTTGTCTCGCCCTTGTCGGTGAGGATATTCATGGGGGTGGTGGCTTGGACCGCCACATCCACCGGCGCGGCAAATTGCGGATCACCCTGCGCCAACGGGAAGGAAATCGGATAAAAATTCTGCGGCACATCTTCCGGCGTCTGGCCGGCTGCGGCGGCGAGGGCAACCACCCGTTTGCCCAGCGCCTCCATCGGATTTCCGCTACCGGCGCGCTTGGTATTGATGGGGCCGTTGGCAAGGTGCGGTCCCATGCCGGACTTGTAGTTCACCGCATACATCGCCTCTTCGGAGAACTCGTAGGACAAGATCCCCGCCGTATAGTCGAATTTGTCGGGCTTGTTGGCTTGGTCCGGATCGAGGACGTCAAGATTGAGCCCAAGGCCCTCAGCGAGGGGTTCGCCGGAAAATTCGAACTCCACGTAGGCGAAGTGGCCGGCTCCAGTGTCCCACTTGTGATCGGTGACGTCGACGGAAACCCCATTGGCCGACGCACCGAACGTAAACAGGACCATGGCCGATGCCATGCATGCAGTTGGAACAAAAAATCTCATTGGTACGCCCCCGCCGATGGAACAGCGCGATGGCGATCGACCAACAACCATAGGCTTGAGCCATGTTGTCAGGATAACCCCTGCGCGTCAGAGATTTGGCCTACCAGCGGCCAAGCTGGACCGCAAAATAATAATCCTATTATCTGTGGTTGCGGGCGCGAATACTATGGCGCTGAGGCCAGCGCTTGGTAAGAATTTCAATTTAACAACTCTAATCTGGAGTCGTGCCGTAAGTTCTTTTTCGAGGCGGAGAGGTTAGGGCGGGAAACGCGGCGGGATCCGCGCGCTCGATCTGGCGGCTCTGGATAGGCACCAGCGGACCAGCTAGGGCTGTGCGTACGGATTGACTTGAAACGAACTTGCTTCGCCGGGGACCTGGCATGGAGACATCATTCGGACCGGATGGTAGCGGCAGGCCAAACAGGGCAGCCTACCATGACGCCATGAGCCGACTGGGCGCGAGCGTCTCGATCGTGACCACCGCTGGTCCCGCGGGGCGGTGCGGCCTCACCGTCTCCTCCGCGACATCGGTTTCTGACGATCCGCCGATCGTGTTGGTGTGCATAAACCGGAGCGCCCGAACCTGCGACGTGCTGACCCAAAACGGGGTGTTTGCCGTCAATGTCCTCGCCGGGGGCTCAGAGCAGCTCGCCGACGCGTTTGCCGGGCGCTTCAACTACTCGGTGAGTGAGCGGTTTGGGCTAACCGAATGGAACCACAACCCCGCCGGATCGGGCGCCCCTATCTTGCCGAGCGCTCGGGTGACGTTGGATTGCGCACTCTTCGACAGCAAGGATACGGCCACCCACCGCGTCGTCTTCGGAGAGGTGGTCGGTATTCATTTGGGCCAACCGTCCGAGGCGCTCGTCTACCTCGATCGCCGGTATGTGGCGATCGGCCGTCCGGACTGATCGCGGCCGGGCGTCAGGGCTAGAGCAGGTTACACGATCATGCGATCGCATGACCTGCTCTAAGTTCTTGTCTTTCCGCGCGGTGCGAGTCGCAACATGATTCCATGTTGCTCAAACGCGCTCTAGTGGTCGCTTGCCATACGTTGGCCCGCGCCCCAGCATCATGGTGCCTTTTGCATCGCGCGAGCGGGCGATCTGCAGTGCGCAGGCGCCGTCTGCCTTAGCACCCACGCCTGCGAGTTTTCGTGGGTGGCACGACGCCCAAGAAGACCAGTCAGTTTCTAAGTGTGTTCTAGGCAGCGCCGGAAGCCGCACCCGAGGCACCGCCGGACGACGCTGCTGCGGCGCTCTTTGCGCTAATCTTAGCGATCTCAGTGTCGATAAAGTAGAGCGAGTGGGGGCCGTCGCCGATCAGGTCAATTTTTTCCAAAACGTCCCTGAAGAGCGATTCCTCTTCACGCTGTTCTGCCACGTACCACTGCAAAAACTCGAACGTGCTTAGGTCACCGGTGTCGCTGGCCTCTTTCGCCGCTGACAAAAAGCGCTGCGTCACCATCTTTTCGTGTTCGTAGATCTGCTTGATGAGACCGACGATATCGTTTGATTTGATTTCGGGCTCGGGCAGCGCTTCGAACTTCGCTGGTACGTCGATCTCCAGCATGTAAGTCAGCAGCTTTTCCATGTGCATCATTTCTTCTGACGCGTGGCCCAAGAAAAACCCTGAGCTGCCTGACAGATTTGCCTGCGAAGCCCACGCTCCGGCTTGGAAATAAAGATGCGCCGCCTGGTACTCACCGTTCATGAGCGTGTTTAGTGTGCGAGCCATATGCTCGGTTCCAGTAGTCGCCATGGGTGATCCGCCTGCCTGATGAGACCTCGCCGGTAACAGCAAGCACGGAAGGCCGTCAAACAAAATCTCTGACCGCTCCCAGCATTCCGCCGGTTCAAACCGTGTCGTCGGTGGAGGATACCAACAAACCCGCGAATACTTGAGGCCAGAGGAGACAACACGATCATGCGATCGTTTGATCTCCTCTAAGTTCTTGTTTCACCGCGCGTATCGACCAGCAACATGATCCATAGTTCTGAAGCGCCCTCTAACGATGGCTTGTCTTTGGGCGCGATAGAGGTCGCGCAGCGATCCCGTGGATCCAACACGCGTCGCCACCGTTGCGCCCAGCGCTCAAGTCTTCTTGTCGGACGCGCGAGTTGCCGGAAGCGCGAGGGTCTGCCTCAGCGGTCGCTTGCCGGCGCCGCATCGATGGCTGGTGCGTGGGCCGCAACGGCGTCGCGAATAATTCTCAGCGCACCTTCGGGGTCTTCCTCGTGGGCAAGATGCCCCAGTCCTTTGACCCGCACGAGCGTTCCGTGGGGGACCTTTGCGATTGCATCGGCAGCGACACTCGGCGCGATGGTCTTGTCCAGCGCGGCCGCCACCAACGTCAGGTGTTGGGTCAGTTTGGGAAGATCGCTCTGAAGCGGCGCGAGGTCCATGCCGGCCATCATGGAAAGCGCGCCGTTCACATGGCCGGGGTTGCGAAAAAGCCTGCGGTAGTAGTCCAGCCCTTCACGAGGTATTTTGGATCCGGTGTTGTTGATCATGGTTTCGACACGGCTCGGCGACGCCGTGGCGGCAAAAAGCTTTGGCGTGAACGGGTTGATGAAGAGAAGGCGGGCAAGGGTAGAAAAGATCGGGGCCGCAGCCCCGGCGTAGGGCCGGAGTGATCCATTGAACCCCACAATTTCGCGCGGTGAAACAATCCCGTCGATTGCCATGCGAATAGCAAGAGCAGCACCGATGGAATGGCCCACGACGACGTCCGGGTCCACGCGGGCTGCCCGGCAAAAATCACCCAAAAGTTCGGAGACACCGGGAAGCGTCATGCGCAGGAAAAGGGGTGTTCCGGTAAAGCCATGGCCTGGAAGGTCGACGGCAACGACGCGAAAGTCGCGGGCCAGACGAGGCATCAGGTCTCGGAACGAGTGTGTGGATGCGCCGACGCCGTGCAGCAAAAGGATGTCACGCCCGTCACCCATGATTTGGGCGTGAAAGCGCAAGCCCCCAGCCTCAACAAATGTGCTGGCGTCCCGGTTTGGCCAGTCCTTCCCGTCCGTGTCAAAATCGAGCTTGTTGTTCACCAATTGCATCGCTGCCGAGTGATCCGCTTTCGCGCCTGAACTATGCCACGGGGCTGGCGGTGGTGCGGACGCTCGACGGTGCGGCTGAGGGCCGCGCGACCGCCGCTTCAATGGCGGCCGCATCGGCTATGCGCAGTGGCACGTAGCGGGCGCCCATCTCCTGGGCGAGGGTAGCGGCTGCGGCACCCGGTCGGGTCCCCGTGTCGATGAGGACGGCCCCGATGGCGTTGCGGCGTATGGTGCGGGCTGCTGCAAGGGCGTCCTCCGTCGCCTGCGCCCGGCCGACGCCCGACAGCGGGACATTGGCGCGTCCGTCCGTCAGCACCAGCAGTGTGGGTTCAAGACCTTCTCGCGCTGCACCGATGGCGAGGCGCAACCCAGCGATCAAGCCGGCCGCGAGGGGGGTGCCGCCGCCAGCTGGAAGGGCTGCCAGGGCGCGCTTGGCCCGCGTCAGCGAGGGGGTGGGCGGCAAAAGCACCTCCGCACTTTCTTTCCGGAAGGCCACCAGCGCCACCTCGTCGCGTCGCACGTAGGCCTTGGCAAGGACCCGCTCCACTGCGCCCTTGGCCTCCGCCATCCGCGCAAAGGCCTGGCTCCCGGAGGCGTCGACGCAAAAGATCGTAAGGGTCGCGCCCTTGGACCGGGTGCGCCGGATGCGCAGGTCGTCCCGTCTGACTGGGATTCTTGACGCCTCAGCCGGGGCGCGCAGACGGCGCCAAGGCGCAGCGGCGGTCAGTGTTTCCACCAACGCCAGCCGGCCCGCTCGGCCAGGAATGCCCTGGCGGACACCCGTGGGCCGGCCACGTCCTCCCTTGACGATTTGGCCCGCGCGTCCCGCGTTGGCGCGGGCGAGCGAGGCCGTTTGCAGTCCGCTCAAAACGTCCGGATCGATAGAGGCAACCACGGCGTCGACCACCCGATCTGCCGCAGGCCCATCACCCCCCGGTTCGCCTTCAGGCTTGTCATCGGTTTCCTCCGGCGTTTGCGGAGCCGGGTCGACGGCGGGGTCTTCACTCGGAAGCCGTGTGGCGCGCGGTGCGAGAACGAGAAGTGCCGCCCTCGTCGCGTCCTCCTGGGTGACGACGGACGTTCCCCGCAGCGCAGCGATTGCCTTGGCCGCGGCGACGACCTGAAGCGTTGTTCGCATCGAAGATACCCCCAAGGCGACGGCGGCGGCGGCAAGGTCGGCGGCAATGGCATCGGGTAGGTCCACCGATCGCCAATCCTCAGCCAGCCGGACGAGCGGTTCATCGGGCGCATTGCTCGGCAAAATGAACGCCACCCGTTCGGCAAGCCGAGGATCGACCCGCGGGTCGTCCGCTTCGCCTTCATCGAGCAGGATGAGCGGCCTTGCTTGCAATCTGGTGCCGTCGGGGCTGTTCGCCTGCCCATCCAAAAACCGCGAGAGGATGCCGACGGTTTCCGGCGAAAGGCGTTCTGCGCTGGGTACGATGATGAACGGCTCGTTCCCCGAAAGAAGCCCGGCCATCATCGTCGGGCGGCCGCTTTCCAGGGTCGCCGTGAGGTCGAGCCCGCCTACGAGCCGGTCCGTCTCAACGCCGAGCGGGAGGCGCCGGGAGCCTTCAAGCCGCGCCAGCAGCCGAGTGCGCTCGGGACAAAGCGGGCCGCGAAGGAGGATGCCGCCGAATGTCTCCGGTGCGGCGTGCGCAAGGGTGAGACAGAGCGCTGTCGCCTCCTGCGCCGACAAGGTGGTCTCAGGCGGCGTCGGCATCCGCCTCGAACACCGATTTAAGCGCCCTGTCGACGCGTGCGGCCGAGCCCGTCTCGTCGAGGGGATCGCGGCGCAGGCGATGGGTCAGCGCAAAGGGCGCCGCACCGCGCACGTCAGCGTCGGTCACAGTCTTACGCCCATCATAGGCGGCGAAGGTGCGGGAGGCGCGCATCATCGTCAGTTCGCCCCGGGCTCCATCGGTGCCGAGCGCCATGCCGATGGCGGCCACAAGCCCCAAAATCTCGTCGGAGGTTTCGACTTCGGGTAACAGGCGCCGCGCGGCCAGGATGCGCCTGCGATGCCGCTCGCCAGCTTTGCGGTAGGTCTCAAAAAATCCCTCGGGATCGCGCTCGAACGCATCCCGTCGCTTGATGATTTCGACGCGCGTTGGAATGTCCGCAGGCGTTTTGACTTCGACGGCGAGGCCGAATCTGTCGAGAAGCTGCGGGCGCAACTCCCCCTCTTCGGGATTGCCGCTGCCGACGATGACGAAACGCGCGGGATGGCGCACCGAAAGCCCCTCGCGCTCCACCACATTGATGCCCGACGCCGCCACATCAAGGAGGATATCGACGATGTGGTCTTCCAGGAGGTTGACCTCGTCGATGTACAAGAAGCCGCGGTGCGCCCGTGCCAAGAGGCCCGGCTCGAAGAGCTTTTCGCCGGTGGCGAGGGCGCGTTCCAGGTCGAGGGCGCCCACCACCCGGTCCTCGGTCACCCCCAGCGGCAGATCCACCACCGGCACGGGGATCTTCGTTTTCTTGCCGGCCCGCTCCTTGTCCGGGCAAGCCCCGGCCTCGGTGGGGTTTGCCGGATCGCAGCGGTATCGGCAGCCCTCGAACGCAGCCATGGTCGGCAGGCTCGCCGCGAGGGCTCGAACGGCGGTGGATTTTCCCGTCCCCCGATCGCCGAAAATGAGGACGCCGCCGATGGTCGGATCGATGGCGACCGCGGTCAGGGCGCGCTTCATGTCGTCCTGGCCGACGAGGGCGGCGAAGGGAAAAGTAGCCATGGCGCGATGAGTGGCAGACGGCGCGCCGGGCTGCAAGACAGTGGCGCTCAGCGTTCCCTGCTTCGCTTCACCTCACGCTGGCCTTAGGCGCGATCCGGCGCTAATTCCTCCTCCACCAGCGCCGCGATACGTTGCATGGAGTGGTTCCAGCCGTCTGCGACGCCAAGGCGGCCGCTGCGCGCAGCAATCCCCTCATGAACCAGGCGGACAAAGGCGCCTTTTCCGCTGGTCTCGAACGTGACGGTGACGAGGGATTGGGCGGTTGTCTCCCGTTGGCCGTCGGCAAGAACGCGCTCGTGCTGCCAGGTGAAGACCAGGCGCTCCCCCGGGCGTATCTCCAGATAGCTGCCCCGGAGCGTGTCAATTTGTCCGTCCTCGCCCGCGCTGAAGGCGAACTCCCAGAGTCCTCCCGTCCGCAGTTCCACATGCGCCCGCGCAAGACTTGGCTCCCCGGGTCCGAACCACTTTTTGATGTCGGCGGGGTCGGTGAAGGCGCGGAACGCGCGCGCGGTGGACGCCGCCACCTCGATTTCCGCCACCACTGGCGTCTCGCCGGGAGGTGACTTGATGAAGGGCAAGCTCATTGTTCGTCCTCCAGGTGTTGGGCAAGGGCACCAAGGGCGCCTTGCCAGAAGCTTTGGTAGGCGCCCAACCAGTTTGCAGCGTCCTTCATGGGTTCCGGCAGCAAGCGGCAAAACCGGGTGCGGCCACGTTTGGAGACCTCCACGAGGCCCGCATCGCTCAACACGCGCACGTGCTTTGAAACGGCGGTTTGGCTCATGTCGAACGGCACCGCGATGGCTGACAGCGCAGCCTCGCCCTCACGCAAACGCCACAAGATTGCTCTGCGGGTCGGGTCCGCGAGGGCGGTGAAGGTGCGGTCGAGGGCGGGGTTCATCGGGACCTCAAAAATCAACTAGTCGGTTGACTTTATCGTTCCTGACTCAGTAAAGTCAACTAATCAGTTGACTGTTGCGCGCAACTCTAAGAGTCCAGCGCGCGATCGAGGAAGCTCCGAAAGGAACATTGAGATGGAAGAGGTCAGCGCTTCTCGCTTCGTGAGCCCTGAAGAATGGCGCCGCGCCCGGGTCGCACTTTTGGAGCGCGAAAAGCGTTTCACCCGAGAGCGGGATGAGCTGAGCGCAGCGCGGCGAGCGCTTCCCCAGGTGCAGGTCGACAAGACCTACGTCTTCGACACGGACCGGGGCGTGGAAACCCTGAACGACCTTTTTAAGGGGCGTTCGCAGCTCATAATTTATCACTTTATGTTTGGCCTTGATTGGGCCGAAGGCTGTCCCAGTTGCTCGTTTTGGATCGACAACTTCGACGGTATCGATGTGCACCTGGCCGCGCGCGACACGACGTTTTTATGCGCTTCGACGGCATCCATCGCCACGTTGGGTGCGTACAAGAAGCGAATGGGTTGGCGGGTCGACTGGGTCTCGAGCGGTCGAAGCGAGTTCAACATCGACTTCGGTGTCACGTTTCCCGGCCGCGAGCTGGGCCCGACGAAGGGCTATAATTTTAGCGGCAAGGTGTACGGGGAAGAAATGCCGGGATTGAGCGTGTTCCGTCGGTATCCAAACGGGACGATCAGCCATGCGTATTCGACCTATGGCCGGGGTCTGGACATCCTAAACGGTGCCTACCATCTGCTCGATGTCACACCGAAGGGCCGTGACGAGGGCGGGTTGGACTTTTCCATGGCTTGGTTGCGCCGGCGGGACCAGTACGGACCTGAATGAACGAATGGCGGCGGTGGCTGTCGCAAACCCGCTTACGAGGGGTGGAGTAAGATGACTGTAGACGAAGGCCTCCTGAGGCGCCTGCGAGATGAGCTAGGCTGGCTCGCAGGAATCACCGAAAAGAAGATGATGGGCGGCGTTTGCTTTTTGCTGCGCGGCCATATGATCGCGGCCGCGGATCGCGCACCTGGCGGGCAGGGCCGGTTCATGTTCCGCGTTGGCTGGGAAAATGACGAGCGGGGCAGCGCGCTGCCGGGCGCCGAGCCGGTGGTTGACGGCGGCCGTCGCATGGGCGGATTGTTCTTCGTTGGCGAGGACAACTGCCGCGGAGAAGCGCTGCATCCGTGGCTCTCCTTGGCGGTAGAGCACGCGGCAGGCCTGCCGGCAAAACCCGCCTAAGGTCTAGGGATAGCGAGGACTGCCGTCAGGAGGCGAGGGGTTTGCCGGCGCGTTTGCGAGTTCTGGCCGCGCTCCAGCAATATCAACGACCGGCCCGGCGAGGACACCGGCCTGGGCGTCCGGCACTTCGCTTGGGCCCCTTGATCCATCCCTGCGATCGGCATTGGTGATTTGGCGGGTCAACAGGATCACCGGGATCAGCCCTGCGGCGACAATGAGGAGCGAGGGGACCGCGGCAAACGCAAGCCGCTCGTCCGACGCCAGCCGGTAGGCGCGAATTGCCAGCGTGTCGAAATTGAACGGTCGCAAGATGAGCGTCGCGGGCAGCTCCTTCATAATGTCAACAAAAGTGATCAGGAACGCGGTGAGCAAGCCGCCCCTGAGGAGTGGCGCGTGAACCCGCGCAAAGGTTCGCATAGGGCCTGAGCCGAGTGTACGGGAGGCACCATCAAGGGATGGTGGAATGCGGGCAAGACCCGCCTCGACGCCGTTTAGCGATACAGCGAGAAACCGGACCACGTAGGCAAATATCACGGCCGTGATCGTGCCTGTGAGGATGAGCCCGGTGCGAATGTCAAACAGCGTCACCATCACGCTGTTGAGCCATCGGTCGAACGCGCCGAACGGAATGAGCAGCCCCACGGCGATGACCGCGCCGGGGACCGCGTAGCCGAACCCCGCCAGGTGCCCCATGAGCCTTGTTGATCGCGTGTCGTTGACGCGCCGGGCGTAGGCGATGACCACCGCCACCGCGACGGCGACTGTAGCGCCGACGGTGGCAAGCGTGAGGGTGTTGACGGTCAGGCCGATGGTTCGCTCGTCAAACCAGGTGGCGTTGAGAGAAATCCCCAGAAGAAGCAGCGTCGTCGCCGGCACCACAAAGCCGCAAATCACGGGAAGAGCGCAGGCGGTGATTGCGGCCGCGGCGCGCCAACCGGAGAGCTGGATGCTCGTCATGGGTCGGCCGGTGCGCGATTCAACGAACCTGCGGCCGCCGCGAGCGGTTCGTTCCAAGGCCATGAAGATGAGCACGAAACCCACCAAAATGAGCGCCAGCTGTACGGCTGCGACCCGGTCGCCCATGGAAAACCAGCTGCGATAGATGGCGGTGGTGAAGGTTTCTAGGCCGAAATGATAGACGGTGCCGTAGTCGGCGAGGGTTTCCATGATCGCAAGGGTGAGCCCCGCAACGATGGCCGGTCGCGCAAGGGGCACGGCGACCCCGACGAACGCCTGCCACGGGGATCGTCCCAGCGTGCGGCTTGCTTCGAACGCGCTCGCCGACTGCTGCATGAAGGCTGCCCGCGCCAGCAGATAGACGTAGGGGTAAAGCACCATGGTGAGAACGAACGCGGCGCCCTCAAAACTGCGAATATCGGGAAACCAATAGTCGCGGGGGCCCCACCCCATGACGTTGCGCAGCGCCGTCTGCACCGGCCCGGGGTGCTGCAGGAGGTTGGTGTAGGCGTAGGCGCAAACATACGCCGGCATGGCGAAGGGTAGGACCAGGAGCCACTCAAAAATACCGCGGCCCGGAAAGCGGCACATGCTCACCAACCACGCCGTCGCCGTCCCGATGACGGTTACCGAGATCCCTACCACGATGACGAGGCCTATGGTGTTGGCTGTGTAGCGCGGCAGGAGCACCGTTGCGTAGTGCATAAACGCCTCGCCGCTGCTCGGCCCGAACGCAGCGACGACCAGGGCCAGAAGTGGGAGGAGCGTTAACGTGCAAAGGCCCATGGCGATGGCCGTCAGCCACCGCGCACCCCGTGCCCGCGGCTGCATCAACCAGCTAGAACTGTTCGTATTTCGAGATATTGCGACGAGCCCTCACGCACCGTTGGAGAGGGATATGGGCTTTGGGTGTGTTCGCCAAGTCCGACGCGCCGTTGACATACGGCCCCAGGTGCGACGGTGAGTGCGATGCGGAGCCGGGGTGCGGAACGATGGTCCGCGGCGTGCATGGCCTCCGAAACGGCACGTCCAAAGCTTGCCCGAATCGTCCTACCGCCCCAGAAAAATCCGGCGGACGGAGCACCATCTAGTCAGGTGAATTGGCCTTGCCGGCATACGAACGAACTTTTCTTGCGGGTACGTCCTCCCACCTCCGATTCCGATCCGTCGGCGTTGCGAGTCTCGCGGACCACCCCCTCGCGGAGGTCGAAGATGGCTGAACTTGATTCGCCGTTTTCTCTGCCCACCGGGCAACGGGTTTACGCCATCGGCGATATTCACGGCATGTCCACAGCATTGCGGCGCATTCTCGATCTGATCGACAGGCATCTGGAGGAAAACCCGCCGGCCGGACCTGTGACCGAGGTTTTCCTGGGCGACTACGTTGACCGGGGCCCCGATAGTTTCGGCGTGATCGAGCAGCTCCTTCGACCCCCGCGCGGCCGCAACCGCGTCTGCCTCCTGGGCAACCACGAAGATGCAATGATCGCGGCTTCGCAAAGCCCGTCCCAAATGGAGCGATGGCTAAGATTCGGCGCGCCGGCGACGCTGCGGTCCTACGGTATCGATGGCGGTAAGCTCCGCTGGGACCCGCACGCCCTGCAGTCGAGTTTTGCAGAAGCCATTCCGCAACGCCACCAGGCGTTCTTTCGGGGGTTGGAGCGCACGATACGCCTGGGCGACCTCTTCTTCGTCCACGCCGGCATTCGTCCGCAAATCGCGCTCGCGCAGCAGGATCCTGATGACTTGATCTGGATACGCCACGAATTTTTGGATTTTCCGGGCGCGCTGCCGGTGCATGTGGTGCATGGGCACACGCCCGTCGTCCAAGTGGAGCGCCAAGCCTATCGCACCAATGTCGATACCGGCGCCGTGTTCGGTGGCGCGCTGACGGCTGCCGTTCTTGAAGGGAGCGCTGCGAAGTTTTTGTCTGTGCCTACGGCCTGAGGCCGGCGCAATGACGGCCGGTTCAGGCCAATTTGCGGAAAAAACCCGTGCCCTTGGCCACCAGGGACGGCGCAAAAAAAACCTCGACAGCAATTCACACGGCCATGCGATCGCATGACCTCCGCAAGATGCTTGCTTCACCGCGTAGTTCGAGCCGCAACATGCTTCCATGGTGCTGAAACGCGCATTAAGCGCGTTGGCTTGCTTACTCGTTGGTGTCCGACGTGCCCGCGGCACCCCGGGATGGCGGGTCGAAGCGGGCTGTCAACATATCCTGCTGGGCACGGATTTCGTGGTTTTGCGCAATGATGGTGGTGAGCGCATCTCGCAGGGCGTTGACTTCGGACTGCTCACCAGCCTCAGCACCAGCGGCTTGGTTGGCGCCTGCGCCGCTAATTTCATCGATGCGCCGGCTCAAGGACGCCTGGTCGTTTGAGAGTTTTTCAACATCTGCACGCAGCGCACTAAGGGTTTGTTCCATCGCCCCCAACGCGGCTGACCCCTCGCCACCCCCCGAGGCGCCAGCGCCCATGGATCCGGTAAGCTTGTCGATTGTCTCGCGCAGGGCGTTGATTTCGCTGCGATCTTCAGAAAGTGCGGCGCGCAAGGCAGCCACCGATGCGCCGTCAGGTGCCGCCCGGCCGTCGGCGGACTCGTTCACCATGCTCACCGCCCGTTCGGCAAGCCGGCGCGCTCCTTCAATTTCCTCCCTAAGGCGCCCGTACTCGGCCTCTGAACTCTCCTTGTGGGCGGAGACCTCCTGGCGCAACGACGCGTCGCCCGCGCCTCCACCTTCGCCGCCGTCCTGACCGAGCTTTTCGCGCAGCACCTCGGGCTTCATCGCCTCATCCAGCGATTTCATCAACGCTTGCTCGATGCGCGGAAACACCTTCTGGTTCATGGCGTTATTGAAAGCCGGAATGGTGAGGTACTGCTTCAATCGTTCGTCAAGGGCAGTGGTTTCGCCATCGCCGACGGCGCCTCCAGCCGCCGCAACAGCTGCTTCCAATTTAGCGATCTGCGCCCCGCGCTCGGCCTTTTCGCGACTAAACAGTGCCTCAAGCTGGGACATGGCGGTCTTTGCATCGAACGGTGCCGCCAAGGGTGCATCGGTCGCTAGGGCGGGAACGGCATCGTCCTTCGCTGCGGCCTTGGGTTCTTCGGATGCGCTTGCCGCGGCGCCCACCCGCGCCAGCGGCGCCACCACGGCGGCCGGCGGCGGATCGTCGTTGGCGGGGTTTGGTTTGGGCTTTTCCGCCTCGCTCGGCTCGGGTTCGGCTGGCGGGTTGTTGCGCGCCTCGATGGCCCTTTGGCGTGCGTTGCGCGGCAGGCCGGCCTCGGGCAAAGCTGCGGAGGGAGCGGCAGCTGCGGTGACCGCCGGCGTCTTATCCGTTTCGTCGGGGTCAGGAATGCTGGAGCGGCGTGGCAGGCGGTTGGCAAAGTCACCGGCTGGCAGCTCTTTCGTTTCGCGCTCCGCCTCGCGCAACTTTTGCGCCCGCCGCTTGCGCAGCCCCAAGAGCAGAAGGAATGTCGTGACGCCGCCGAGGCCATAAAACGCCGTTTTGGCGTCCTCCACCTCAGTGATGGTGCCCATGTAGAAGAGCCAAGCCGCCAGCAGGAAGAGGATCGCAAGGCCGGGAAACGGCCAAAATCTCGCGAAGGCGTTGGTATTCTTGCGCGCTACATCGGACATCGTTGCCGCCTTTTAGAAAGTTCTGAGCCCCTCACGTGGGCCCAACCCGATGCCATAGCAGCACGGTGAGCTTGGGCAAGGGGAGCCCTCTGGCTTTGTGGGCAAAGGAAGCAGTGCGGTGCAAGCCCGTAATGGCGCTCACAAGCTGCAAAGATGGCCAGCGAACGGGGTCAAAACCGGCCCCAAAGGCCGGTTAAGCCGCCCCGGCGATGCTCTTGAACACCCCGAGCCCGTCACGGCTCACATGGATGGTGTCCACCGCATTTTCCGGATGGGGCATCAGCCCCACCACGTTGCCTTTCTCGTTGGCAATCCCGGCAATGTCGCCCGCCGAGCCGTTGGGGTTGTCCTCGTAGCGAAACACCACGCGCCCCTCGCCCTCAAGCCTCTTGAGCGTTTCGGCGTCCGCTCGATAGTTGCCGTCGTGGTGAGCCACGGGGAACACCACGCTCTCCTTGCGGCGATACATCTGGGTGAACGGGCCGGGGCGCTCCACCCGCACCTTAGTTGCGCGGCACACGAAGGTAAGGCCGGCGTTGCGCATCAAGACGCCGGGCAACAGCCGCGCTTCGGTGAGGACCTGGAACCCGTTGCAAACACCCAGCACAAAGCCGCCGCGCCGGGCGTGGGCAGCCACCGCCTCCATCACCGGTGAGCGGGCCGCTATGGCGCCGGCCCGCAGATAATCGCCATGGGCAAATCCGCCCGGAAGCATGACGAGATCAACGGCCGGAAGGGTCGTTTCGGTGTGCCAAACCAGTGCCGGCTGCGCGCCGCCGCCCAGCACGATGGCGCGGGCCGCGTCTTGCTCGCGGTTGGAGCCGGGGAAAACGATGACGGCCGACTTCATCGCCACGGAGCGCTAGTCCATCAGAGCGATGTGGTAACGCTCCACCACGGTGTTTGCGAGGAGGGCCTCGCACATTTGCTCCACCTTAGTGCGGGCAGCGTCCCGGTCCTCGCCGGCGAGCTCCAAATCAATCACCTTGCCCTGGCGCGCACGGTCCACTCCCGAAAAGCCGAGCGAGGCCAGCGCGCCCTCAATGGCTTTGCCCTGGGGATCGAGCACGCCGGGCTTGAGCGTGACGGTGACGCGGGCGCGGATCACGTCAAACGTTCACTGAACAAGGGTTGGACCCTTGACCACCGGCCGCTCCTGCTCCGGTAAAATCCCCAAGCGCCGCGCCACTTCCTGGTATGCCTCCAAAAGGCCCCCCAAATCGTTGCGGAATCGGTCTTTGTCGAGCTTTTCGCTGGTCTTCGCGTCCCAGAGGCGGCAGGAATCGGGGCTAATTTCATCGGCGACGACCACGCGCATGAGATCGTTCTCCCACAGGCGCCCGCACTCGATCTTGAAGTCCACCAGTCGAATGCCCACACCCAGGAAAAGACCGGCGAGGAAGTCGTTGACGCGCACCGCCAGCGCCATCATGTCGTCGAGCTCGTGGGGGGTTGCCCAGCCGAACGCGGTGATGTGCTCCTCGGTGACGAGGGGATCCTGCAACTCATCGTTCTTATAGTAGAATTCGATGATGGAGCGCGGCAGCTGCGTGCCTTCATCAAGGCCCAGCCGCTTTGACAAGGACCCGGCCGCCACGTTTCGAACCACCAGCTCCAGAGGGATGATTTCCACTTCGCGGATGAGCTGCTCGCGCATGTTGAGCCGCCGCATGAAGTGGGTCGGTATGCCCATATCATTGAGATTGTTGAAGATGTACTCGCTGA
Organism: Pseudomonadota bacterium; assembly: GCA_039189655.1. Classification (GTDB taxonomy): domain Bacteria; phylum Pseudomonadota; class Alphaproteobacteria; order Rhizobiales; family Amorphaceae; genus Acuticoccus. The sequence goes on from JBCCYN010000040.1 coordinate 25,888, forward strand.
TGCGGTTGTTCAGAACGCCTTTGCCATCGATCACCTGATGGAGCCGTGCGTTGTGGGCGGTGGTGTCGTCCTTAAAGTGCTGGACGAGCGTGCCCGGCTCGGGACCTTCGTAGAGGATTTTGGCTTTGCCTTCGTAGATGCGGCGGCGGCGGTTCATCGAAGAAATCCGAATGGGTGCGACACAAGACAATAGGGTAGGGCGCGACGACGACGGGCCTTGTGGGCTCTAAACCTCGTCACGGCAGAAACGGCTCTCGGAGCGGACCTCGCGGAGCCGCTCCCCGGGATGGGGCAGGAAAATCGTGTTCATCATCGTTTCGTTCCCACGAAGACCGCAAGGGCGTCGATGGCGCCTATTTCCAAGCAAAGCCGGGTGCTGGGGCGAACGCCCAGCATGGGGCGCAGAGCTAACCCATCGACGGCCATACGACAATCCTCGCCCACGCCTACGTTGAAGTTAGCTGATCGGCCCATAGGTAGTGTGTGTAGGGAACGCAAATCCCATGGAGCGGGACGATGACGACTTTCGACGAGCGGGAAAGGGCCTTCGAGTCCCGCTTTGCCCATGATGAGGAACTGCGTTTCAAGTCCGTAGCGAGGCGAAACAAGCTTTTGGGCCTTTGGGCTGCCGAGCGATTGGGACATACGGGCGAGCAGGCTGAAGAGTATGCGCGGGAGGTGGTTCGCGCAGATTTTGAAGAACCCGGGGACGAGGATGTCTTTCGCAAGATTCGCGCTGATTTCGATCAAGCGACGGTTCCTGTGGACGACTCAGAATTGCGCCTTAAGATGCGCGAGCTACTCGTAACCGCGGCAGATGAGGTTTCGCAGGGAGGCTCCTGACCGGACCGCGAGAGCTGGGGATACGGCAGGCCGGTGAGGATCGGCCTGCCGTACAGTTTGCGGTGGATGGTCACTGGCGGCTCGGCAATCGCGGGCGCTCAGTTCGCGTTGGTTTCAGTCGCCGGCGCCGATGGCGGGGGTGCGCCCCCAAAGTCCGCCTGGTCCTCGAAAAACACGAAGAAATAAGCGCATGCCGCAATAACGATCGCGGCCGCTACGCTGAGGACGGCTATCAGCGTCACCGAGTGGCCTTTGGCCTCGGTTTCCTCGCCGCCCCCGCGCGTCCTGCGGGCTTCCGGTAGATTCCCGTCGGCTGCCATTTACCTTCCCCCGTTCAAACGTCGCCCATGAGATAGCGGCCAGGGCCTGCTGCGGCGATCAGTGTAAGTGCAACGGCTCGCGCCAGTGACGCTGATCTTTCCCAACCCGCGCAGTGGAATTGTGGCATTCCGGCAACGCTGCCCGGCGCAAGGCTTCCAGATCCTGTCAACTCGCCAGTGCTGACGGTTTGTTCACCTTCAGCCCTCACCCATAATCGCGTCAATCCTGAGGAGCATCCTGTGCGCGCTACTCTTGCGGCTTGTTTAACCCTGGCTCTGGTCGTTGGCGCGTCGGCGGCTGACCTTGACGAGGTGGAGATTCCGGCTGCCGTAGAAGCGCGGGAGATCGTTTTTGACCTGGGTGCTGCGGTCACCTTCGGACCGAAATTCCCCGCCGCGCGGGTGTACGAGCCGGGCGGTGCCCCGCTTTTCCGGCTAAAGTTCCTGCGTCTTCCGGGTTTGGGCGAGGTGGTGACCGAGAAAAAATCCTTCATCTCGGTGTTTCCCTCCTTCGAATACACCGACCGCCGCGATGTGGACGACGCGGCCTATCTTCGGGGAATTCCGGATCGCGATTTCTCCCTGGGCATCGGTCCGGGTGTGGTTGTCCAGTACGGAGCCCTGCGTGCTTATGCGGAGGCACGGTACGGATTTATTGGCCATAACGGGTTTGTGGGCGAGGTGGGTGCGGATCTTGTGGGGACCCCATTCGAGCGGCTCGAAGTGTCGCTCGGCCCCCGAGTCGGGTGGGCGGACGACGAGTACATGGAGTACTACTTCGGCGTACCCGCATCGGCGCTTGTCTTGCCGGCCTACGATCCGTCCGGAGGGATCAAGGACGTGGGCGCCCGATTCCAAGCCACGTATACGATCAACGAGAAGTGGCGCCTCCACGGCCGCGCGGAGTATCGGCACTACGTGGGCGAGGCGGGCGACAGTCCCATCGTTGACGAAGGCAACGACACCGAAATTGAGGTGGGCGTCGGTCTGACCTACCGCTTCGGGTTCGACCTCTTCTAGCCCCTACAAAGGGTACGGTCAGCCAAGGGGAGCTTAGGCCCGCGACTGCTCCTTCCTTCGCCTCGCGCGGGGTCCCAACACCGGCATACATTCGAGCCACGCTATCGGTGTCAGCGTTGACATGGGCGGAATGATGTCTACCAACCGCCCCGAAACGCGCCTTTAGGAGGGCTGCATGGCACGCACGGAATTCGGCAATCGCGGTGTGGTGATTGCGATGGATCACGCAAGAACGCTCGGTGCGGTCGAGGGTCTTGATGATCCCGGTGCCGTGCTCGACAAGGTCATCGACGCGGGCGCCGACGCCATCATGACGTCCTACGGTGTCGTTAAGCAGTATGGCGACCGATTACGCGGCCGACTTCCTATTTTCCTGCGCCTCGACGGCGGCCCCACCCCCTATCGAGAGGACTGGCTGCGCTACACGGAATGGAGCCTGTTGCACACCGTGGAGGACGCCCGGAGGCTGGGCGTGGATGGCGTGTGTGTGATGGCGTTCATGGGCGGCGAGGTGGAAATGCGCACCTATGAAATCCTGACGCGGGTGGTGGGAGACTGCGCCGCCGACGGACTTCCGGTGATGGCCGAGGCCCTCCCTTGCCCCACCAACGCGATCCGTAACCCCAACGATGCCGGACCCATGGCGGACGCCTCGCGCATCGCCTTCGAATCCGGCGCCGACA
>JBCCYN010000041.1:0-28422 GCA_039189655.1 Pseudomonadota bacterium
AACCATCTGAACGCAGATGCTGGCGGCTTTGGTGGAGGCGCCGGGTACCGCCCCCGGGTCCGATAGGCTTATTGCGCGCCTCGTTTATCGCCATAGCCGACCGTCGCCGGCAGCTCTGAATATAGTCGATTGCAGCGCCCATGAGAAGGCCGACCCCCTTTTGATCGTCTGCCGTTGACAGCCCGGAACCTGCACCGTAATAGGAAACTAAATGGTTTCCTATTTGCCTCTGACCAACGACGCCGCATCGTCAACGATTTTTAGCGCATTGGGTGATCCCACGAGGCTGAAAATCGTTGCGCTCCTGGCCCAAGATGGCGCTCAGCGCGTGAGCGCCATCGCGTCGGGGTTCGCAATGACCCGGCCTGCGGTGTCGAAACACCTGGGCGTGCTCGAGGCCGCCGAGGTGATCCGCGTGGAAAAGCGAGGGCGGGAGAAAATCTGCCATTTGCGTCCCGATGCCCTGTCGGAGGCCGCCCGATGGCTCACCCACCAAGAAATGCTGTGGACGTCGACGCTCAGTGATTTGGCGGCCCACTTCTCGAAAGGACACACCGATGAGCAAAGCTGAACTCAAAACCCATGAAGCACCCGTTGGTGAAGCCGCCGTGGTGCGTGTGAGTAGGGTGATCGACGCACCGGTGGCACAGGTGTGGCAGGCCTGGACAACCCCCTCGCTCATGAAGGCGTGGTGGGGAAAGAGCATCGGCTTGGAGTGCCACCTTTGTGAAATGGAAGTGACCCCCGGCGGCCGTTACCGCTATGGCATGCGCAAGATCGGGGCGGCGGACACCCATGCGGACGTGGAGGGCGAATTTCTCGCCGTGGAGCCGCCCCATCGCCTGGCTTACACATGGTCGTGGACGAAAGAAGAGCCTCGGGTTCGCAATACGCTCGTGACAGTCACCTTTGCGCAGGAGGGTGACGACAAGACGGTGGTCACAGTGCTCCACGAGCGCCAACCGAGCGAAGAGGTGAGCGAAAGCCATCGCAAGGGTTGGACCGCTAAGCTCGAAGATCTCGCGGTCGAACTGCAAGCTTAGACGTTGCAACGGCAAGCCTCGGAGCGCCGACGAAGGCAGCCGCGCCGGGAAAGTGACGGCACAAAGAGCTTGATGGGGCGGTGGTCCGGGGCGGCGGCGGTCGCAACGGCAGCAAACCAAAACGGGGGAAAGAGCGCGCTAACCGTAAGCGGCCAATCAACACCAGTGCGGTTCCGCTCTATGAAGGAAGGACGCAGATCGGAGGCCTAACCATGGATCAGTATCACGAACTGCTAGAGCGCATTCTTTCGGACGGCGAACGGCAGTCGGATCGCACCGGGGTCGGAACGCTCAGCATTTTTGGTCACCAGTCGCGCTACAACCTCTCCCAGGGCCTGCCTGTGGTCACCACCAAACGCGTTTACCTCAAAGGGGTGATCGCGGAGCTCCTTTGGTTCATTGCGGGCGAGACAAACGCGGTGCGTCTGCGGGAGCGTGGCGCCACCATCTGGGACGAATGGGCCGATGCTGACGGCGAGCTTGGCCCCATCTACGGGCACCAGTGGCGCGCCTGGCCCACCGAGCGCGGTCCCGTGGACCAGTTGGCCGGCGTGGTGGAAGCCATCAAGAGCGATCCCGCCTCCCGCAGACACATCGTATCGGCATGGAACGTCGGCGACCTCAACAAGATGGCACTGCCGCCCTGCCACCTCCTCTTTCAGTTCCACGTGGCAAAGGGTCGAGTTTCGTGTCAGGTCTACCAGCGCTCCGCCGACGCGTTCTTGGGCGTGCCGTTCAACATCGCGAGCTACGCAATCCTTACCCACATGGTGGCCCACGCGGCTGGGCTGGAGCCTGGCGATCTCGTTCATACCCTCGGCGACGCGCACCTTTACCTCAATCATCTGGAGCAGGCGCGCCTTCAATTGACCCGCGACCACCGGCCCCTGCCGAGCCTTTCTCTGAGCGGTGCGCCGCGGGACCTTTTTGCCATCACCGCTGAGCACATCGCGATAACCGGCTACGATCCGCATCCCGCCATAAGGGCGCCCGTTGCAGTCTGAACCCGTGCCCGAGGTGGCGATGATCGCCGCAGTGGCCCGCAACGGTGTAATTGGCCGTGACGGCACCATTCCGTGGCATCAGTCGAGCGACCTGAGACGCTTTAAGGCGCTCACCATGGGAAACACCGTGGTGATGGGCCGGCTCACATATTTGTCCATCGGTAAGCCGCTGTCGGGGCGTCGCACCATCGTTGTGACGAGCAAAGCCATCGATGCCGTCACCACGGCGCCAAGCCTGGAAGACGCCATCGCGCTTGCCGGGCGCCCCGTCTTCCTGGCCGGCGGCGCGCGGATCTACGCGGACGGTATGGCGCTGGCCGATACCATTTACCTCACCCGGGTGGATGCTGAACCCGCCGGCGACGCGCACTTTCCGCCCATTGACGAACGAGCCTTCTCGTTGGTGAGCGAAGAGCGCGGCGAGCCTGGCCCCCGGGACGACCACCCTTTTTTCTATGTCACCTATCGCCGACGTGCGCTCACCGATTGAAAGCTACGATCACGTTCGCTTATAAGGCTCGCGCGTTGGGCCGCGTTTGCGGAATTTGCGGTGGCCCCTATGTCGGTTCATAGGGCCCGCGCAGAGCGCGCCACACATTCCACGTATGTGACAAGGGGAACGGGGATGCCCTGGAATAACCAGTCGGGCGGCAAGGGCGGCGGACCCTGGGGTGGCGGAGATGGCGGCCCATGGGGCGGCGGCGGTGGCGGCGGCAATGGCCAAAACCGCGGCAGCGGCGGCGACCCGTGGGGGCAAGGCCCCCAGCGCGGCGGCCCTGGCGGACCTCAAAATTCTCCCGATCTTGAAGAGCTTTTGCGTCGCAGCCAGGACAAGCTGAAGAGTGTGTTCCCGCGCAAGGGTGGCCCCGGCGGACCGGGGGGCTCTGGCGGGCCGACGTTGTCGGGGATCGGTGGGCGTGGCATCGCCATTGCCGTCGTCGTGGTCCTCATTCTCTACGGCGCCACCGGCTTTTACCGCGTCGGACCGGGCGAACTGGGCGTTGAACTTGTGCTCGGCCGCTACCAGAGCACCACCCAGCCGGGCCTCAACTACAACTGGCCCTATCCCTTCGGCGAGGTGTTCACGCCGGACGTCCTGCGCATTCGCGAAGTGAACATCGGCTCCCGCGGTGACGGCCGCGACATCCCCGAGGAGAGCCTGATGCTGACAGGCGATGAAAACATCGTGGACGTCAATTTCAGGGTTCAGTGGCGCATCTCCGACCCGGCCAACTTCCTGTTCAACATCGAAGACCCAGAGGGAACGGTGAAGCAGGTGGCCGAAAGCGCCATGCGTGAAGTGGTGGGCCGCAAGAACATTCAGCCCATCCTCACCCAGGAACGCCAGCAGATCGAACAGGACGTTCAGGCCCTGATGCAGACGACGCTGGATGAATACGGGGCCGGCGTGGAAGTAACCCAGGTGCAAATGCAGAAGGTGGACCCACCCTCAGAGGTGATCGATGCCTTCCGCGACGTGCAAGCAGCGCGCGCCGACCAGGAGCGCTTCCAAAACGAAGCCGACGCCTACGCCAACGAAATCGTGCCCCAGGCGCGTGGTGAAGCGGCGCGGATCGTTGAATCCGCCAACGCCTATCGCGACCGTGTGGTGGCCGAGGCAACCGGTCAGGCGGACCGGTTCCTGTCGGTTTATGAAGAATATCGCAAGGCGCCCGAAGTGGTGCGCCAGCGGATCTATTTGGAAACGCTGGAGCGTGTCTTCGCCGGCACCGAGAAAATCATCATCGATCAAAATAGTGGCGGCTCGGGCGTGGTGCCTTACCTGCCGCTCGACCGGCTCAACACCGCGTCCAATCAGTCCCAAGGAGCACGATGATGCGCATCGGTATTGTCGGGGCCATCATCCTACTGATCGCGGGTGGGATCGTCGCGCTCAACTCCTTCTTCATCGTCAATCCCATGCAGCAGGCGCTGGTCCTCCAGTTTGGTGAGGTGCGCCAAGCTATCCGCGAGCCGGGACTGAACGCCAAGATCCCCATCGTCCAGGACGTGCTCTTCCTCGACAAGCGCGTCCTCGACCTCAACGTCCCCGCGCAAGAAATCATCGCTTCGGACCAAAAACGGCTCGTGGTGGATGCCTTCATGCGCTACCGGATCGCCAATCCGGTGCGGTTCTATCAGACCGTCAACAACGTGAGTGAAGGGGCAACCCGTCTTTCCACCTTCGCCCAATCCTCCCTGCGTGCCGTCCTCGCCGATGCGACCTTCCAGGACATCGTGAGGGATGACAGACCCGAGCTCATGCGTCGCATTAGCGCAGACGTCGCCGCCCGCGCCCGCGACATTGGCGTCGATGTGGTGGACGTCAAAATCCGGCGGGCCGATCTGCCAGAGGCGAACTCGGAAGCCATTTACGCCCGGATGCAGACCGAGCGTGTTCAGGAAGCCACCCAGATCCGCGCCCAGGGGCGGGAAGCAGCCCAGCGGGTTCGCGCTGCTGCGGACCGTTCGGCCACCGTCCTACGGGCCGAGGCCCAGCGTGAGGCCGAGCAGATACGCGGTCAGGGCGATGGCCAGAAGAACGCCATCTTCGCCAGGGCCTATTCACAAGACGCCCAGTTCTTCGCGTTCTATCGCGCGATGCAAGCCTACGAAGACGCGCTGGCGGCCAACGACACTCGCCTCGTGCTGTCTCCGGATGCGGATTTCTTCCGCTATTTCAACGATCCCCTCGGACAGTCGCGCACCGCCGCTGAACGGACTTCTCCGCTGTCTGGCACGTCCTCCGGAGGAGGTGGCGCGGCAGCACCTGCCCTGAGTGGTGACCCGTCGGCGGCAGGCACCGATCCCCAGGCGGCCATTCGCGCCGCCGAGGAAGCGCTGGCAGCGGCGGAAGACCGCACCGGCGAGCCCGACGACGGTGCGCCCACGTCCGAAGTGATCGAGACCGGCCTTGATCCCACCGTCACTGAGGCAGTCGCTGAACAGGCGGCGAGCGACGGAGGCGATGCGCAGGCCACACCGGCTGCCGCAGACGCCGACATTGAAGACCCTGAGCGCGGCACCGTTACGATCGTGAGGCCTGAGCCGCCCACCCAGTGAGGGCGGCCGGAACTGAGGTCCAGGGTGCGTGGCGTGGCTGTCAGCCGCGCCACACCTGCCCTTTGCGCACCTTGATCGACGCTCCCTGGTGACTGATTTTGTGGCCGCCCTTGGTCTTGTCCTCGTCATTGAGGGTGTGCTTTACGCCCTCGCGCCAGAAACCATGCGCCGGTTCATCCTCTCCCTCGCCAGCGAGCCCATCAACCGCTTCCGCGCGGTGGGTCTGGGGATGGCGGTGGTCGGTGTGGGCATCGTGTGGTTGGTGCGGGGCTGAAACTGTTTTAAATCCGCCGCGCATGACATGATCGTAAGCTTGTTGTGAGTACGAACTGGCGTAGGTTGGCCTCGAGCTGTCGGAAGGGGGGGTCATGAAGGCATTGGTAGGGCGCAAAGCGGCCATCGCGGCCATCGCGGCGTGCGCGGTTGCCTTGGCGTTTGCTGCAGCGAGCCCGCAATCCGCCGCCCAGGACATTGGGCCGCGCTCGGTGGCCGACTTGGCCGACGGGCTTCTCGGCTCGGTGGTCAACATTTCCACGTCCCAGCGTGTGGATGCACGCCGTTCGGCACCCACTCCGGACAGCGGCGAAGACACCCCGTTTCAAGAATTCTTCGAAGATTTCTTTGATCGTGACGACAGCACCCCGGACCCCCGGCGCGTCCAATCGCTGGGCTCGGGCTTCGTCATTTCCGCCGACGGCGTGGTGGTCACCAACAACCACGTCATCAAGGACGCCGATGAGGTGATCGTGAACTTCGCCGACGGGCGAAAGCTTGAGGCGACCATCGTCGGCCGCGATCCCAAGACCGACATTGCCGTCCTGCGCGTCACCCCCGACCAACCGCTTGAACCCCTCGACTTTGCTGCTTCGGAGAGCCTTCGGATCGGCGACTGGGTAATGGCGATTGGGAACCCGTTCGGTCTGGGCGGCACGGTCACGGTGGGGATCATTTCGGCGCGGAACCGCAATCTCCAGTCCGGCCCCTACGACAACTTTCTCCAAACCGATGCGGCCATCAACCGGGGCAATTCTGGCGGGCCGCTGTTTGACATGGCTGGCAACGTGGTGGGGATCAACACGGCCATCATCTCACCCACCGGCGGCTCCATCGGTATCGGCTTTGCGATCCCGTCCGAAATCGCCACCGCCGTCATCACCCAGCTTCTGGAGTACGGCGAAACCCGGCGCGGCTGGCTCGGGGTCAACATTCAGGAGGTTTCCGACGAGGTGGCCAAGAACCTCGGGATGGATTCGCCCAAAGGCGCGCTGATCGCCGGCGTCACCGAGGACGGCCCCGCCGAGCAGGGCGGCATCCGCTCAGGCGACGTGGTGGTCCTTTTCGACGGTCATGAGGTGGACACCATGCGCGAGCTGCCGCGCATCGTCGCCGAGACCGAGATCGGCAAAGAAGTCAAAGTGGCGGTCATGCGCGACGGCAATGAGGTGCAACTCGACGTCACCGTCGGACAGCTGGAAGAGACCGAAGCCCGGGCGGAGCCCGAAACGCCCGAAGTGGTCGAGCCGAGCCCCGATGAGGAGGTGGGCGTTGCCATCCTCGGCATGGAGCTCAAGCTGCTGACGCCCGATCGGCGGACAAATTTTGAAATCGTCGAGAAAGTCGCTGGCGTCCTCGTAGCGTCGGTGGAGAAAGAGGGTCTTGCGGCCGAAAAGCGGATCGTTCCGGGTGATGTCATCCTCGAGGTGGGTCAGCGGGAAGTCAGCTCGCCGCAGGATGTGGAAGATCGCATTGATAAGCTGCGCGCCGACGGGCGCAAGACGGCCCTCCTGACGCTCTCCAACAACCAAGGCGAACTTCGCTTCACCGCGCTGCGCCTGGAGGAAGAGTAGGGACGACTGGGCAAGGCTCGTGGCCGCTGCGCCAGCGCCTGCGGCCCCACCGCGCTTGCCCTGAACCTGACCCACGGCCGCCGCCATTTGATTTGGCGGCGCGGCCGGCAGGGGTCAAAAGTCGGCTCGCCGCAAGCCTCGGCGAAAGAAAAACCCCACCGCCCTGCCATTGGGACGTATGCTCGCGCAAACGGCCCACTGGCCAAGTTGTGGGAGGACAACAAAATGCGTGCGCTGCTTATTTTGGCCCTCGCCCTTTTGATGAGCGTCAATGCGGCGGCCCAGGCTGAGGACGAAGGCAGGTTCCAGATCGAACGAGTCGGAGAGGGCCTCCTGCGTCTCGACAGGATCACGGGCGAGGTGCAGCTTTGCGTACGCGCAACTCCGACTTTCGGCTGCCGCACGGTGGTGGATGCTGAAGCGCCAGTGATCCCCGATGAGCCGGCCTCAGGCACGCTTCTGGCGGAAAACGAAGCTCTCAAGGCCGAAAACCGCGCGCTGCGGGAGCGACTGCGAATGATCGCCGCCCTGGTGGAGGATGCGGCTTTGACCCGGTCTCCCCTCAGCTCCACCACCTTTGGCACCACAAAGCGAGAGATCGACGAGGCTGTGGAGGTCACCGACTACGCGGTACGGCGCTTCCGTGATCTCCTAAAATCGTTTGGTGACGAGTCGGTCCGATGAGGGTTCACACCACCATTGAAGCAAACGTCCGGCGCGTGGTGACCGGCAGTCTGGCGGTGGAAACCCGCGGCGGCGCATTCCACGATATTACGGGCCCGGTGGTCCGTTGGCTTCGGGAGATCGAGGCGGGGGAGGGGGTCACCACCGCCTTCGTGCGCCACACCACCGCCTCGCTGGTGGTCCAGGAGAACGCCGATCCTGAGGTACAGGACGACCTGATCGACGCCCTTTCCAGTCTGGCTCCGGAGACGGTGCCCTACCGGCACGGCGAAGAGGGGCTCGATGATATGCCGGGCCATATCAAGGCGATGATCTGCGGGCCATCGGTGACGCTACCCTGCAGTGGCAGCCCGCGGTTTGGTACGTGGCAATCGGTCTATCTGGTGGAGCACCGCGCTCACTCCCGGCGCCGCGAAGTCCTGCTCACCTACCTGGGCAGCTGAGGCTCGGCGCAACACGCCTTGCTGCGCGAGCTGGCCTGCGCCGTGTCGTTTTCCAATTTCACCGCGCGGCGGCCCTCACCTACGCCCCAAAACAAGCCCAGGCAGGGCAATAGGACGCATGTCCGAGGGATAAAATCATGGCGTAAATGGGGCAATCATTGAGGAAGTTCAGGAAAAATATTCTGATTCAACACCAACTTTCTAAACACTAGGCGCGGCAGAATCGCACCTCAAATTTGATACTCTTTTTATGAGTTCATATTATATAACAGTATCTTAATGGAATTGAATGGCACTGAGGAAAACGTAAGATGTGTGCTGCGACAGAGGTTCACCTACCGAATTCGGCTGCAGGAAACAGTGTTTTTTAGCCAAAATTGGATTTCAGAACTGGCTTTGTGGCAATAATGTGGTAGGTTGTGTCGTTAGTGCACTATCTATTACTGATTGTAGATGGTAACGATGTCACCGGAAGTTGCAGGAGTTGCTATGCTCCAATCACAAAACGCGCAAAACGGCGGTGGGGAAGCACTGGTGGAACCGGTCGATGAGCTGGATTCAGGAGAACTTTCCCAGGCCATGGAACTGGAGATCGACAGTGAGCTTCAGGCTGCGATCGAGTACAAAATCGCCACCAGCGGCATTCGTGGTGCTGCCATGGTGCTAGAGATTCTGAACGTCGCCGTGCGCCGACTCATTACCTAGAGAGCCGCGGGCAAGGCCCGTCTCATTCCCCCTTCCGCAATACTCCGCTCCGCAATTCTGAGCGAGCTTGTTCGCCACAAGGCGCGCAAACGGTTCAGGCTGGCTGCGCGGACTAGTCGGATTGTGTTCGGCCGCCCGTCTAGCGGCGACGAAGCGGTGGGTTTGACGCGGCCGGAATCCTTTATTTCGACAGCACCGACGATCGTTTCGACCACTTGGAGAAGAACGGGTGCTCGTCAATTGCGACGTCGCCCCATGTGAGGGGAAAGACGAGCATACTCCTGCATGAAGGGGACTGTACGAAAGACGCCAAGCTCGCAGTCTGGTTCGGTAACGAAACCAACGGCATCAGCGATACGGCTACCGAGCGAAGCCGGATGTGCGTTGCAGTACCGATGTCAGTATGGTCGAGAGCCTCAGCCTTGGATCCAGCTCGCGCATTGTGCTCTACGAGGTCACAAAGCAAAGCCGCGAGTATCAGAGCAAGTTGAAGCGCAAAGGGCAGCGTGGCGACCGCACTGCCCCGCTCCCAACAGTTTGGTCAGAGAAAAATAGTCAGAGACGGGCAAGAAGCGCATCAACGGTCTCCTGCCGCAAGGAATGGCGGAGGATGGCAGCACACATAAACAGCCTCGCGACCGAAGCGAATTTATGCCTGGAAAGCCGCCGAGAACTCTTCGGGTGAGGCGCCCTTATTCACGTCGCTGGTGTAGGCAGTGTGCGGATGTTCAAAGGCGCAATCATTCGCGCCGAAGACGAGTGTGCACACCGGCAGACAAGCATTGTATGTCGAGATGGGATCGTACACCGCCGGGCACCCGGTTGAGACGCGAACGCCGAGTTGCAAGGGTGCAGCCGCTTGGCAGGCTCGTACTCGTCAAAAGCAAAGAACCAAAAAGAGTTGTCGTCCGTTACACTTCCATCCGGCAATGTCCACTATGGCGACCGCCAATCTCAATCTCTATATTTCTCTAACGGATTACGGCGGATGTGGTGTATCGGCCCCGTCAGGAGGATCCATGAGCGACAATGCTTTGCGCGAGGCTGAGCACCTACACCTCTTCGAGGAGGAGTATCGCCGTGACCCCTACGCTTTTTATGCAAATATTCGTCAAAAATACCCGGTTGCTTGGGACAAGGCACTCAATGCTTGGGTCGTAACCCGGGCCGAAGATGTGGAAACGGTTTTTAAGGACGCCAGAACCTTCTCTTCCGATCGGGTAGACATTGCGAGGGCACGCTTTACCGACCCCAACCTGAAATCGCTCATCGACACCCTCGGCCACCTGATGCTGCAGCGGGACGACCCGGACCATCGGCGGATCCGCAAACTGGTCCACACCGCCTTCGTGCGGACCGAGGTGGAGCGCTATCGCGACTGGATCGCCGACCTGTGCCGCGAGCTTCTCGCCCCCGCCGCCAAGTCCGGTCGGTTGGAGTTTGTGAAAGAGTTTGCCGTTCCGCTGCCGATCCTCGTTATCAGTAAGATTATCGGCATCCCCAGAGAAGATCGCGCCAAAATCAAAAGCTGGTGCGACGCCTTCTCGTTCGTTGCGCTAAACTTCTACGCCAAGATTTCTCCGGAAAAATTGGCCGAAGGTGCCGCTGCCGTGGAAGACTTCCGCAGCTATCTGAAGGCTCGGCTCGCTGCGGCGCGGCGCAGCGAAGACCGGTGCCTCCTCAACACGCTGGCGCAGGCCGAAGCGGACGGCGATCGCTTCACCCTGGATGAGTTGATTGCCAACATCCTCTTCCTCATCAACGCCGGCAATGAGACCACCCGCGTTCTCCTCAGCAACGGGATGCACGATCTACTTATAAATCCGGACGCAATGGCGCGGCTAAGAGCAGACCCAACGGCGATCCCTGCTGCGGTGGAGGAAATGTTGCGCTTTGAAGCGCCGGTCCAGTTCCTGGGCCGCGTTGCCACCTGCGACACCAACCTCGCCGGCAATGCGGTAAAGCGCGGCGATCTTGTCCTCGTGTTCCTCGGCTCCGCCGACCGGGACGAGGCGCGTTTCGACCATCCGGACGAGTTCGACATCAGCCGCCAGTTGAACCGTCATCAGGCGTTCGGCAATGGTCCCCACCTTTGCGCCGGTATCCAATTGGCAAGACTTGAGGCGCGCATTGCGTTCCAAGTGCTGCTGGACGTTTTTTCAGACATTGCTCTTGCGCCCGGTGAGCTCAGATACGGTCAAAACATGAACCTGCGCGGGCTTACGGAGCTGCCGCTACTCGTTACGGGCCGCGCTTAAGGCGCAAAAAGCCGGCGCGGGCAACATCGCGAAGGGGAGCGGCGAGGCTGGGTGCGGCGGCGACGATCGGCCCGTGGCTGGTGTCCATTGTGTCGTAGCGCAACACATCTCCGGAGAGCGCGGTGAAGACACCCCCCGCCTCGCACAGTATGAGATCCGGGGCGGCCAGGTCCCAATGGTGGGCACCGGCCTTGGCGATCACCGCGTCGAAGCGACCCTGGGCGACATTCATTAGACGCATGGCGAGGGACGGCAGCACCGGCGCGCGGGTGACACCTGATGCCATGACGCTGCCCTCGCGATAGAGCGCTGTCGGCATTGCCACCATCGCGTTCTTAAGGGTCGCTCCATCGGCCACCTTAAGAGGAACGTCGTTCTTTTCCGCACCATGCCCGATGCTGGCGGCAAAAACCGCACCATGGGCAGGGGCAGCCACCACTGCCGCGATTGGGCGACCGTCCTCAACCACCGCCGCCACCACCGACCAATACCGCTCGCCGCGCAGGAAACCCCGTGTGCCATCGATGGGATCGACCACGAATATGCGCTTTTCAACGCGCCGATCCGCATCCTCCTCAGCCATCCAGCCGTAGTGCGGCCGAGCGTCGCGAAGGATCCCCAAAAGCGTTTCCTGGGTTTCAATGTCTGCGTCCGACACCGGCGACCCGTCAGGCTTTGACCATTGGCGCGTGCCGTTCGCGAAATGGCGAAGGGCCACCACACTTGCCTCGGCAACCGCATGCTTCAGGAGTGCGGTCTCGGCTAGAACATCGCCGCCCTCAGCGTCCACCGATGGTCAAACCTTCAATGGCCACCGTGGGAGCGTCCGCTGCGAAAAGCCCGGGTGCATCGTCTCCGAAGTGCGCGCGGCGGAACATGTCGTTCAAGTTGCCGGCAATGGTGATCTCGTTGACCGGATGCGTGACCTCGCCATTCTCGAACCAGAAGCCCGAGGCACCCCGGCTATAGTTGCCGCTCACGATGTTGGCGCCCACGCCGATGAGGCCGTTGACGAGCAGCCCCGACCCCGCCTCCGCCATGATGGACTCTAAGTCGCCGGATCCGCCCGCCACACTGACGTTGGTGGAGGAGGGGGAAGGGTTCCCGATGCCACGGTAGGCGCGGCCGTTGCTAGCAAGGCCGAGCTTGCGACCCGATTGCAGGTCGAGGAGGTAGGCCGCCAAAATGCCGTCTTTCACGAGCGTCAAAGGGGGGTTTTCCAGGCCTTCAAGGTCGAACGGCCGTGAGGCGGTGCCCCTTTGCTGCTGCGGGTTATCCTTTACCGTGATGCCATCGGGGAACACCGCCTCGCCCAGCTTGCCGGCCAATAGGCTCGCGCCCCGAGCCACCGCCGAACCGTTGATGGCGCTCAGAAGGTGGCTGAGGAACCCCGATGCCGCGCGGGGTTCGAAAACGATCGTGGCTGTCCGTGTGGACAGCGGCTCCCCGCCAAGGCGACGAACCGCGCGGCGAGCGGCCGTTTGGCCCACCTCCCTAACGTCCTGAAGGTCACTCTGGTACCGGCGGAAGGAACCCCAGTAGTCCCGCTCCATGCGTGTTCCTGCGCCGGCAATGGCCGTGCCCGCATGGCGATGGCCGCTGGTGCGGTAGGACGCCAAAAAGCCTTCCGAGGTGGCAAGCGCCCGGGTGGCATGGCTCGCGCCGGCCGATGCCCCGCCGGAGTTGGTGACGCCTGGAACCCCCTGCATGGCCTCTTCGAGCGCCCGGGATCGCGCAACGAGCTCATCCATGGTGGGCGTTGATCCATCATAGATGTCGAGGTCGAGACCGACGCCGGCGGTCAGCTGATCTTTAGGGGCAAGGCCGAGGGTCTTGTCCTCCGGTGCGGCCTTCGCCATGGCAATGGCGCGCTCGGCCGCATCGGTGAGGCCGGCTGCCGAACCAAGCTGCACCAGCGCAGACCTGTGCCCGACGAAGACACGCAGTCCGATGTTGGTGGATTCGGCCTGCTCCGCTTCCTCGATGGCACCGTTTCGTACCGTTGTGGAGAGGCTGCGGTCGGCAAGAACCACCGCGTCGGCCGCGTCTGCGCCTGCTTTCGTGGCCGCGTCGATGGCGGCGGCGGCGAGATCTTTGGCGCGGTCTTCGTCGAGGGGATCGGATGGGGACTGGGACATGGGCTGATGGTTTATGAACCGTTAGCGGCTGAAGCAAGCCACTGGGTCGATCTCCAAGGATTCCGCGCAATCGGCCCCCTGGCGGTAAACAAATGGTTAGCGTCGGGCTTCTGATTGGCGCACTGGATTTAGCGAGGGTGCAAATCAGACAGCGTTAGGGTGGCGTCATCGAACGAGATGTCCTTGTGGAGCCACCATGAACGCCGTCGGTTTGAGTTCAGCCGCCATTGCCTTGCCCGTCGCTGCTGCCGTCGTCGTGACTAACACGGGGACGCCAACCCTATCTGCTGCGAACGACAGCGCACCTTTGGTGGACGCCATCGCCGCTGTGACGCTCCCTGCGCGATTTTCCGTCCGCCGCCGCCGTGATCATCGGCTCGACGTTTCCATCTCCCGTGAGGCGGTGACGATCTCTTCCCCGGATGCCGCTGCCGCAACCCAACCGGTCAAATCCTATCGGGGGATTTCGGCGAGTGTCGTGCGGGGCAAGGCTGGTCCGGAATTCCACCTGACGCTGGAACACGAAGATTCTCAGCACTGCGTTCCCCTTGCCGCAAGCAGTGACATTGAGGCTGTGGCGCGGGAGTGGCAGGCCTGGGCCAAGGCGCTTTGCCTGCCGCTCCTGGCCATCGATGCGGATGGCGCCGTGCACGGTGAACTGAATGCCCTTGGGGTCATTCTTGCCGAGCGCCCATCGCCGCGGCGCCGGGGCTCGCCTCTGGTGGGCCGCCGCTCGCGTTACGCCCGCAAGCGCCGGGCAACGCCGCCGACCCGTGCGCTCGGTGAGGCTCCCGTCCACACCGGTGAGCGCGAAATCATCGCGCGCACCTAGCAAGATCAAAGGACGCTGTCGGCGACGAGCCCCAGGAAGGGAAGCCACCCGGCCCAGCGATTGGACTTGAACGCTGCAAGGCATGAAGCGGGTTCGTCCGGCGCCACCTTCGCCACCTGAAAACCAAGGTGCAGCGCAAACGCCACCAGCCCGGCGTAGCTCAAAATTCCCACACCCGCCGCTGCGAACGCCAGCGCGATCAAAACGACGGTGAGGCCGTAGGCCGTCCCCACCGCGAATTTTGTGTGCCGTCCGAAAAGCCGGGCGGTGGAGCGCACGCCCACAATGGCATCGTCGCGCTTGTCCTGATGGGCGTAGATGGTGTCGTAGCCTACCGTCCAAAGTATCGCCGCGCCGTAGAGCAGGAGAGGGGCGGCCGACAGCGAGCCGTAGACAGACGCCCATCCCACCAGCGCGCCCCAGGAAAACGCAAATCCCAAAACCACTTGCGGCCAATCGGTGACGCGCTTTGCCAGCGGGTAAAGGGCAACGATGGCAAGGGACGCAAAGGCAGTGACGATGGTAAAGACATTGAAGTTCAGCACCACGAACAACGCCAGGAAGGCCTGGACCATCATGAAAAAGACCGCGGCCTTCACACTGACCTGGCCACTTGGGATGGGGCGCGACTTTGTGCGCTCCACCTGCGCATCGAATTTCCGGTCGAGGATGTCGTTGTACGTGCAGCCGGCGCCGCTCATCAGGATCGCGCCAGCAAGAAACAGGAACAAGGTGAAGAGGCTCGGCGGCACACCCTGAGCTGCCCCGGCGAGCGCCGTCCCCCACCAGCAGGGCCACAGGAGAAGCCACCAGCCGATGGGCCGGTCCCAGCGCGCCAGGCGGGCGAACGGCCGCAATGGGAGGGGCAGGATCGTGTCCACCCAATTGCCTGGAGGGGCGTCGGAAACCCGCCCCGAGGCGGCTGCATTCGCCGGTTCCATGCCGTCAGCTCAGCTGTTCCATAGTGACCTGTTCACCTTTGGGTTGCTAACAATCGGTCCTTCCTGGGACGCAATCCCATGGTATGCGCGTTTCCAGCGTTGATAAATCGGGACGGACGCAATGTCGCTTTCACAAAAGGCCCGGGTGTTGGTGGTGGGATCGGGCGGGCGCGAACACGCCCTGGCAGCGGCTCTCGCCAGTTCGCCCTCGGTGGGGGAGGTCGCCTTTGCCGGCGGACCCAACGCTGGTCTTGAGGCCATCGCCCAGCGGATTATGCCCAGTGATGTGTTCGCCCGCGCCAAAGAATTCGATCTTGTGGTCATCGGTCCCGAAGCCCCGCTCGTTGATGGCATCGCCGACCGCATTGGCGCCCAAAGCATCCCGGTCTTTGGGCCGTCTGCAGCCGCCGCGCAGCTGGAAGCCTCCAAGGCGTTTACGAAGGACCTGTGCGTCAAGGCGGGCATTCCCACCGCCGACGCCAAGGTGTGCGAAACCGAAATGTCTGCGTTTGCCGCGCTTTGGAGCATGGGGGCGCCCATCGTCGTCAAGGCCGACGGCCGTGCTGCGGGTAAGGGTGTTGTGGTGGCCACGACCAACGACGAGGCGGAGGCGGCGATCAAGTTCTGTTTCTCGGGCGGGTTCGGGTCAGCCGGCGCGAAGGTGTTGCTGGAGGAGCGCCTGGAGGGACCCGAACTCAGCCTCTTTGCCCTTTGTGACGGCACGACCGTCAAACCCCTTGCCACCGCCCGGGACTATAAGCGCGCCTTTGACCGCGACGAGGGTTCCAACACCGGCGGCATGGGGGCCATCTCACCGGCGCCCGACGTTCCGCCAGCGGTAGTGGAGCGGGCCATGGCGGAAATCGTCCGCCCGGCCATCGAAACCCTCGCCGCCCGGGGCACACCCTATGTCGGAGTGCTCTACGCCGGCCTCATCCTCACCGCCGAGGGTCCGAAACTTATTGAATTTAATGTGCGTTTCGGGGATCCGGAGTGCCAGGCGATCATGCCGCTCCTGGCGACGGACCCGTTTGAGTTGATGCACGCGGTGGCAACGGGCCGTCTTGCCGAGATCGAGGTGGCGATCCGCCCGGAAACCGCCGTTGCGGTGGTGGTGGCGTCGGCCGGCTATCCACAGAAGGTGGAGATGGGCGAAGCCATCGGCGGTCTGGATGCCCTGTCAGAGAATGCGCTGCTCTACCACGCTGCCACGCGCCGGGACGGGTCTTCGGTGTTTTCCAACGGCGGCCGGGTCCTTGGTGTGGTGGCCCGGGGTGAAGATGGCGCCGTTGCCCGTGCCCGGGTATACCGGGCTCTGGAGGCCCTCGACTGGCCCGGCGGTCGCTATCGCCGGGACATCGGTCTATAGCCTGCCCGTCGCAGGCCCGTTTCCGCTCCGCATTTTTGGCGCCTTAGCCCGAATGGGGCTGATCTTTCCGAAGCGAGGATGTCCGCACGACGACCAACGACGACGGCCAACGCGCTCAGGTGTCGTTGCCGCCGGCCTCCCCGACCTCATCGGCGCGAAGGGCGGCAATTCCCTGCCGGGCTAGCTCATCGGCACGTTCGTTCCGCGGGTGGCCCGCGTGGCCCTTCACCCAGCGCCAATCGATCTCATAGATCTGCGAAAGGTGGTCGAGCTCCCGCCACAAGTCCTCGTTCTTCACCGGCTTCTTGCTCGCGGTGCGCCAATTCTGGCGCTTCCAGCCGTCAAGCCACTTGGTAATGCCATCCTTCACGTACTGGCTGTCGGTATAGAGCGTCACCGGTAGCGGGCGTTTCAGCGCTTCAAGGGCGCGGATCGCAGCGGTAAGCTCCATACGGTTGTTGGTGGTGTCCCTGGCACCGCCGAACAGCTCCTTCTCGTGCTTGCCGTAGATGAGAATGGCGCCCCATCCGCCCGGACCCGGATTTCCACTGCAGGCCCCATCGGTATAGATGACGATGCCGTTCTCAGCCGATGCCATCAATCGAGCCCATATTCGCTGGTGCGTTCAACAGCCTGATGGAACCGCAGGCGCTCCAAGTAGGGCTTTGGGTCTTTTGGTGTGACGAGCGCCCCGGCGGGCACCCGGAGCCAATCGTGGAGCCGGGTCAGCAAGAAGCGCAGCGCCGCCCCGCGGCAAAGTATGGGAAGCGCTGCATATTCGTTGGCATTGAGAGGGCGTACTGCCGCGTAGGCCTTCATCAGCGCGCGGGACTTGGTCACATTGAAAGACCCGTCCTCCTCAAAACACCACGCGTTGAGGCAGATGGCGAGGTCGTAGACCAAAAGGTCATCGCAGGCGAAATAAAAGTCGATGATCCCGGAAAGCTTGCCGTGAATGAAAAACACATTGTCGGGGAAGAGATCCGCGTGAATGACGCCCGACGGCAGTCCTTGGGGCCAGTGTGCCTGAAGGTGGGCAAGCTCGCCGTCCACAAGCGCAACGAGGCCCGCAAGCACCGTATCGGCTTTCTCGCGAGAGGCGGCGAAGAGCGGTTCCCAGGCGGCGATGCCAAGGCTGTTGGCGCGGTGGAGGGCAAAGTTGCCGGCCGCCTGGTGAAGTCTTGCAAGCCCGGCGCCCAGCTCGGCGCAATGATCCGGACGCGGCCGGCGCACCGCGACGCCATCGAGGAACGTCACCAGGGCGGCGGAGCGGCCGCACAGCTCTGAAATCAGTCCACCATCGCGGCGGGGAACGGGCCGAGCCGTCGGAAGCCCCGCGTTCGCGCAGTGGGCCATCAAGCCCAGGAAAAACGGCAGCTCTTCCGGCGCGACCCGCTGCTCATAAAGGGTCAGGATGAAGGTTCCACCGTCGGCGCGCACCAGATAGTTGGTGTTCTCAACGCCCTCAGCGATCCCCTTTGCGGACCGCAGTCCGCCCACGTCATAGTCGCCCAAGAACGCGTCAAGATCTTCGTCGTCGACGTGGGTGTAGACCGCCAACTCGTCCGGGTCCTTCTGGCTTTTGTTGTGACGGTTCCGTGCCCTGAGCGGTTCTAGGCGACCGTTGCGGCAGCCTGTGAGTTTGTCGCGTCCTGCCCCGCGCGGGGCTCGCGCAACTGGCGGGGAAGGGCGAACTGGACGGTCTCGTCAGCGGTGCGCGCTGTGGTCAAGGACAGCTCAAAGCGCTTTCCGAGGTATTCGAGCACCTCCTCCACGAGCGCTTCGGGCGCTGAGGCCCCCGCGGTGATCCCAATAGTCTGCGCGCCCTCATAGTCCTCCAGGCGAAGGTCCTTGGCGCGCTGGATGAGACGGGCGGACGGGCAACCGGCCGAAACTGCCACCTCCCGCAGCCGCTGGGAGTTCGACGAGTTCGGCGCGCCGACAATAATCATGGCATCGCAGTCCTGGGCTATCGCCTTGACCGCTTCCTGTCGGTTGGTGGTCGCGTAGCAAATGTCGTCCTTGTGAGGGCCGACGATATTGGGGAAGCGGTCCTTCAGCGCTGCAACGATTTCCCGGGTATCGTCCACCGAAAGGGTGGTTTGGCTAATCCAGGCCAGGTTGTCCGGGTTGGTGACTTCCAACGTCATCACGTCGCGTACCGTCTCGATGAGCCGCACGACGCCCTCGGGGAGCTGTCCCATGGTCCCCACCACTTCGGGATGGCCGGCGTGGCCGATGAGGAGAATGTCCCGGCCGCGCTTGTGATGGATCTCAGCCTCTTTGTGCACCTTCGAAACCAACGGGCAGGTGGCATCGAGGAAGAACATGTTGCGATTGGCCGCATCGGCCTTCACTTCTTTGGGAACACCGTGGGCAGAAAAAATCACCGGCCGGTCGTCGTCTTCTATTTCCTCGAGCTCTTCGACGAAGATGGCGCCCTTTTCCTCCAGGGAATTGACGACGAATCGGTTGTGAACAATCTCGTGGCGTACATAAACGGGTGCACCGAACCGCTCCAGCGCCAATTCCACAATCTGGATGGCGCGATCCACCCCTGCGCAAAAGCCGCGCGGGGCGCACAGAATCACGTTCATTCTCCGCCGCTCGTTCATCTGCACGACCTTCGAATTGATTTTTGCCCGTCCAAGGCCATAGAGGTGCCGGTGAAGCGTGAAGTCAAGGATCGCTCTGTGATGGTTGTGTCGGCGTTTGTTTCTCGGGCGGTGGCAAAGGGCCGATGGGCCCCCCTACGCCCCGCATTGGTGGCTCTGGCCCTGGGGCTCGGTGGTTGCGGCAGCGGCGTTTCGACGCCCGCAGATACGGTAGTGGGCCAGTTCTTCAGGGCAAGTACCGAGGAGCCAAAAACCATCGACCCGGAACTCCTGCGAGCCGAAACGGTTTGCCCGAACGTGCGCATCCAGGACGGCACCGAATCGGTGCGCCGTGAAGACACCAGCGGCGACGCGGACAGTTTGAGCTGGCAGGCGAGCATCACCAAGACGGCTCGCGAGTGCAAAAAGGTCGAGACGGGCACCGCCGTCAGGGTCGGTGTGGCCGGGCGCGTGGTGGAAGGGCCCAAAGGGGCGCCCGATGCGATCGAGCTTCCCCTGCGTATTGCCGTGCGCGAGGGCACCGAAGTGACCTACAGCCGCCTCCACGCCGTGAGCGTTGCCCGGTCTGGCCCCTCCCAGGACTGGGCTTTTGTGGATGAAACCATCGTGGTCGATGACCCCGCGCGGGCGGAAATCATTGTGGGCTTCGACGGTTAGGCCGCTTTTTACCACCGTCGCCCCGGGTTGCAGCGGCGGGGCCAAACGGCCTGCGGGCTTGACAGGGCGCCCATCCAGCGGCTTCCTCATGATGCGCGGGAGAGACCGCCTCGGCGGCGCCGAAGGAGCAACTGCCCGGAAACTCTCAGGCAAAAGGACCGCGCTGGGGACGAAAATCTGGAAAGCGGCCCCGTCGCAAGGCGGGCCCACCGAAGGAGTAGCCGGCGCACGGAGGTTTTTGGCCATCGTGGGGGACCGAGGTGCCGAAAGCGGCAGGGCGGTCTTTTCGTCGGGAAATCTCTCAGGTTCCGTGACAGATGGGCAGCGGATGGACCTTTCCACCGCTCTTGTCGTCATGGATTTCTGGAGGCCCCGTGGCAAAAAGCGCCGCACCAGACCCGTCAACCACCGCGACAGACCCGTCCGGCTCGGTGCCGCAAACCCTCCGGCGCACGGCACTTTTTGAGGCGCATAAGGCCGCTGGCGCGCGCCCCGTTCCCTTTGCGGGCTACGAAATGCCGCTCCAGTACAGCGGCATCATGGCCGAGCATAACGCCACCCGGGAAAGCGCCGGCCTGTTCGACGTCTCCCACATGGGCCAGATGGCTGTCACCGGCGCTGGCGCGGCAGACTGGCTGGAACGCCTGACCCCCAGCAGCATTGCAAATCTCCCGGAAGGCAGGGCCCGTTACAGCGTCCTCACCAACGAGGCCGGCGGCGCCGTCGACGACCTCATCATCACCCGCTTTGCCGACCGGTTTGGCCTCGTGGTGAACGGCGCCCGCAAAGAGGTGGTGGCGGACCATTTCTCGGCCCACGCCATGGCTGGCGTCGAATTTACGTTCTTGGATCGCGCCCTCATCGCCCTCCAAGGGCCGAAGGCGGAGGCGGTGTTGCAACCCCATACCGCAGTCGATCTTGCCGCCCTTTCGTTCATGGAGGCGGTGCAAGGCGAAGCATTTGGGGTCCCCGCAACCATCGCCCGGAGTGGCTATACCGGCGAGGACGGCTTTGAACTCTCCTTGCCCAACGAGGCGGCGCCGGACGCTTGGCGCACCCTTACCGCCGACGAGCGCGTCACGCCGGTCGGCCTTGGCGCGCGGGACACCTTGCGCCTTGAGGCGGGTCTTTGCCTCTACGGCCAGGACCTTGATGAAACCATCAGCCCACTCGAGGCGGGGCTCTCCTTCATCCTTCCCAAACGACGGCGGGAGGAGGGCGGCTTTTTGGGCGCAGAGCGCATCTTGCGCGAATGGGCAGATGGTCCGGCGCGGCGTCGCATCGGCCTTGCGGTGGATGGGCGCGTTCCCGTGCGCGCCGGGGCAGAAGTCTTCCTCGGCGAGGATCGCGTCGGCGTGGTGACCTCCGGCGGTGTCGGCCCCACGGTCGGCGCACCCATTGCGTTTGCACTCCTGGAAAGGGCCGCTGCCGATGCCGCCGAAGCCGGCGCCGCGCTCACGGCCCGCGTGCGCGGCAAAACGATCGCCGTGCGGCCAAGCCCGCTCCCATTCGTACCGGCCCGGGTCAAACGAAAAGGAAATCCATGAGGCACTACACCAAAGACCACGAGTGGATCGAAGTGGCCGGTGACGTTGCCACCGTTGGCATCACCGACCACGCCCAGGAGCAGCTCGGCGACATCACTTATGTGGAACTCCCCGAGGTGGGCCGCGCGGTGGCGAAGGGCGACGCATTCGCTGTCGTTGAAAGCGTCAAGGCCGCTTCGGACGTTTACGCCCCCCTCGCCGGGGAAGTGGCGGAGATCAATCCCGCCCTCGACGAAAACCCGCACCTCGTCAACGAGGCCGCAGAGGCCGACGGCTGGTTTGTGAAGATCAAGGTTTCTGGCGCCATCGACGACGCCGATTTGATGGACGCTTCCGCCTACAAAGCCCTCCTCGCCACCCTCGATTGACCCGAAAATGGGGAAACCACGATGACCACCAGGGATATTATCGAAAAGTTTTACAGCGCCTACTCGGTGGGCGACGTGGAAACGGCCCTTTCGTTGTTCCACCCAAACGTGCGCCACCGCGCCTGCCCCCAAAACCAAGCCATCGATCATTGCGGCTGCTTTGAAGGCCTGGAGGCCGTCAAGGAGCGCATCGGCATGATCCTGCGCGACTGGACCTTCAAGGCGTATCAGCCCGAGTTCATCCTCGCCGACGGCGACCGGGCGGCAGCGCTCGTTCACATCGAAGCGGTGGGCAACCAGTCCGGCGAGGCCATCGAGATCCAAAGCGCCCACTTCTGGCGGGTGAAAGACGGCCTGGTGGTGGAGGCCGACGAGATTTTCGACACCGGTACGGTGGACGCTGGCGTCAGAAAACGCGCCGGCTAGGCCCGAAAATTCCCGAAATCGCCCAACGACGGAAAAGGACGGAAAGAGACAGTATGCGTTACCACCCCCTCACCGCCGAAGACCGCACCTTGATGCTGGGCAGGATCGGCGTTGCGTCAGTGGACGACCTTTTTGCCGACGTTCCGGAAAAACACCGGTTGAAAGCGCTACTGCCCCTTCCCCTCGGCGGCTCGGAGATGGAGGTGGAGCGCGCCCTGGGCGCCATGGCCGCGCGCAATCGGGCAGCGTCGGCCGGTCCGTTTTTCGTCGGCGCGGGCGCTTACCGCCACCACATTCCGGCGAGCGTCGATCACCTCATCCAGCGCTCTGAATTTTTAACTTCCTACACGCCCTATCAGGCTGAAATCAGCCAGGGCACGCTCCAGGTTCTGTTCGAATTCCAGACCCAGGTGGCGCGCCTCACCGGTATGGAGGTGGCGAACGCCTCCATGTACGACGGTTCCACCAGCGCTGCCGAGGCTGTCATGATGGCCGCCCGCATCACCCGGCGCAAAAAGGTGATCCTTTCGGGCGCGCTCCATCCCCAGTACCGCGACGTGATCGAAACGGTGGCCACCGGCATCGATCCTGTGCGCCTCCCGGCCGATCCCAACGGTGCGGAGAATATCGCCGCCGCCATCGATGGCGAGACTGCCTGCGTCGTGGTCCAATCGCCGGCCTTTTATGGCCACCTCATCGACCTGCGACCCATCGCCGAGGCCGCCCATCAGGCCGGTGCGCTCCTCGTCTCGGTGGTGACCGAAGCGGTGGCGCTGGGTGCCATCGAGCCGCCGGGCGCCATGGGGGCCGACATCGTCGCCGCTGAGGGCCAATCCATCGGCAACGCGCTCTCCTTTGGCGGCCCCTACGTGGGGCTCTTCGCAGCGCGTAAAAAACACCTGCGCCAAATGCCGGGCCGCTTGGCCGGCGAGACCGTGGACGCCAACGGCAAGCGCGGTTTCACCCTCACCCTCAACACCCGCGAGCAGCACATTAGGCGTGACAAGGCCACGTCCAACATCTGCACGAATTCCGGGCTTTGCGCGCTCGCCTTCTCCATCCACACGACGCTTTTGGGCGAAGCGGGCCTTACCCGCCTTGCGCGCCTCAACCACGCCATGGCCGTGAAAACCGCCGACGCGCTGGCGCGGGTTCCGGGCGTGGAGGTGGTGAGCGACACCTTCTTCAACGAGTTCACGATCAGCGTTCCGGGCGATGCGGCCGATGTGGTGGAGAAGCTTGCAGCGGAGGGGGTGCTCGCCGGCGTTCCGGTCTCCCGCCTCGACGCTAATGCGCCGGAAAACCTCATCGTCGTCGCCGCCACCGAACTCACCACCGAGGCCGACATCGCAGCCTACGCCGATGCTCTTTCAAGAATCGTTTAGGCCATGGACGCCCTTTCGGCGCACTTCCTCGCCATGGCGCGCAACAACAAGTGGGCGAACGCGCGGCTGTTGGGGGCTTGCCAACGCCTGTCGTCGGAGACTTTTGCGGCCCGGCGCACGGGCTTCTTTCCCTCCCTTCGGGCAACGCTCAACCACATCCTTGCCGTGGACCGCTATTACCTCGCATCGCTTGAAGGCACACCCTCGCCCTACGCGGATGTGGACATTGCCCACCCCAAAGAACTTGCCGAAGCGCAAGGCACCGAAGACGATCGCCTGGTGCGTTACTGCGCCGGCCTCACGCCGCCCGACCACAGCCGCACCGTCGTCACGGAACGCGGTGCGAGAGGGCGGTTTCCAGAACGGGTGGACGCCCTCCTTCCCCACCTCTTCCAGCACCAGATCCACCACCGCGGGCAGGCCCACGCGATGCTGTCAGACACTGACGTGTTGCCGCCGCAGCTCGATGAGTTCTTCCTTGCCTATGACCGCGATCCCGCCGCAGCGCAGATCAATCGGTGAGTTCGGAGTGTGAGATGACTTTTACCGGTAACCAAGCCCTCGATATCCATGAGCCGCTGATTTTCGAAACGGGCCGGCGCGAAAACACCGGTGTCGATCTTCCCGAACCGCCGGAGGTGGTCGACCGCCTGGGGGGCCTTACACGCACCAAGCCCATCGACCTGCCCGGCCTCACCGAGCCCGAAACCATGCGCCACTACGTGCGCCTGTCGCGGCAAAACTACGCCATCGATCTCGGCATCTATCCCCTCGGTTCGTGCACCATGAAGCACAACCCGCGCCTCAATGAGAAGCTGGCGCGCCTTCCAGGCTTTGGCGATATCCATCCCCACCAGCCCCTGTCCACCGTCCCCGGCGCGCTGGAACTGATGGCTGAACTCTCCCGGTGGCTCACCACAATGACGGGGATGGCCGCTGTGGCCCTCTCGCCCAAAGCAGGCGCCCAGGGGGAGCTTGCCGGCATGATGGCTATCCGCGCGGCCCTCGCGGCAAGGGGCGAACGCCGCTCCATCGTGCTCGTTCCCGAAAGCGCCCACGGCACGAACCCCGCCACCGCCGCGGCGCTCGGTTACACCGTAAGGACAATCAAGGCCCGAGCGGACGGCACCGTCTCCGCCGACGACGTTCGAGAGTCGCTGACGGACGAAGTCGCCGCGATCATGCTCACCAACCCCAACACCTGCGGCCTTTTCGAGCCCGAAGTGGCTGAGATCGCTGCCGCTGTCCACGAAGCTGGCGCATTCTTTTATGGCGATGGCGCCAACTTCAACGCGATCGTCGGTAAGGCTCGGCACGGCGACCTCGGCGTCGACGCCATGCACATCAACCTCCACAAAACTTTCTCCACACCCCACGGCGGCGGTGGGCCAGGTTCCGGTCCGGTCGTGCTGTCTGAAAGTCTCGCGCCCTTCGCCCCGCTCCCCTTCCTGCGGGCGGATGGCGAACTGGTTGAGCGGCGCGGCGATTGCGATGCCGGCGAGACCCCATTCGGCCGGCTCACCGCGTTCCACGGCCAAATGGGGATGTATGTTCGCGCCATGTCCTACATGATGAGCCACGGCGCCGACGGTTTAAGGCAGGCCTCTGAAGATGCAGTCCTTGCGGCGAACTACGTCAAAGCCTCGCTCGCCGATGTCATGACCGTCTCCTACCCTGATCGCCCCGCCATGCACGAGGTTCTCTTCGACGAGCGCTTCTTGAAGGGAACTGGCGTGACCACCCTCGATTTCGCCAAAGCTATGATCGACGAGGGATTTCACCCCATGACCATGTATTTCCCGCTGGTGGTGCCTGGCGCGATGTTGGTGGAGCCCACCGAGTCAGAATCCCTTTCATCGCTCGACCTCTTCATCGCCAGCCTGCGCGATCTTGCCCGCGCTGCCCGCGATGGTGATGTTGAACGCTTCACCCAAGCGCCCCGCCACGCTCCCCGATCAAGGCTCGACGAGACCCGCGCGGCGCGCAAGCCAAGCCTTGTCTATGAAGAGCCGTCGCCAGCGTCTGCCATCGCGGCTGAGTAGAGAGGTAGCGGGTCGCCTCACTCGAGCGACGGGCACTGGGCGACCGGCCGCCTCACTCGGGCGACCGGTGTTGGGCGAACGCATCTTCGCTCTACTTGCACTACCCGAAGCGTGCCATGCTCCCATGCTAGAACGCCACGCTCCAGGTCTTGTTGCTGGCCGCGGGCCCACCGAGGCGCCGGGTGGTTTCGCCCGGCTCAGACCCGCTTAAAAATGCCGGATTAGAGCAAATTCATATAGTTGCTCATGATATCAAAGGCCACTTGCATCGGCACAATGAACCCGCTCATCAGGAGCGAAGTCAGCGATGCAATCTCCACGGACGCGACGGCGCCTGCGCCGAACTCCAGACCGACCGAGATGGGGACGGAGCGCTCGACGCCTTCCAGAAGATGAATCAAGAAGGAAAGAATGCTGGTGGCCACCATGAAGCCAGCGCCTTCGCCAGAGACATCGCGCAACGACTTCGGATCGGCATTAATGATCTTTTCGACTGCGCTATCAAGACTTGCGGTAATCTCGCTAAAATTTATGCCTGATAGGAGTCGAGACAGCAAAAGTAGGGTTTCGTCGAGAACATTACTGAGCATGATAGCAACCCGCCCTAAGGGCTCGAGAGCTTCCGTCGATGCCCCCATAAAGCTCAGTAGTTTACTTAATATGTTCTGCAGATCCGTTGTGAAGGTTTGCAGATCACTCCGAATACTCGGGTTTGTTGGATAGGTTCCGTCGTCGATAAAGTTATAGAAGGACGTCAGAGCATTCACGGCGTAGTGGGAGTAGGACTGGGCGCTGCCGGTCGCGCTGGAATAGGCACTTTCAATGTCATTCCATCCAGTCTCGCTAAATGTCATGACCGTTTTTTCGAGACCGAACGCGACGGACGAAATTGTTCCGTACGTGCTCGATATGGGATGAACGAGTGGGTCGATGGCTTCGTTTATAATCTTCTTGATTTCGTCGGTGATCGGATCTGGTTTAACCATTACATCCGTAGACATCACAGCTTCTCCATCAAAAAAAGTATGTTCAACCGCTCCACAATGATGACGTAGATTGAGACGCCTCTGATTGTAGGCGGTGCACTCTTCTTACTTTGGATTGTGATGTTGAGGTGTGATGTTCGTCACATCCGGCTGGGTTTACCCCAAAGGGCAGGTCATGGGACTTCGGGCCCATACGCTCAGAGCTAAAAACTTGCGCGGGCCGCCTACTGTGGGGTGGACGTCTGCGGCGCCTCACCGCTCGGTGCTGGAAGGACAGGTCGCGCGGCGTCCACCGCGTTTCTGAGAACCGTCGAAACCGCCTGCTCTACCGCGCTGAGGGTCGCCGGTTCGATGGTGATCTCAATCTCAGTAAGTTCGCCGAGTTTACTGTGGACCTCGCGAAGACGATTGTCGATATCGTCAAGACGAGCGTTCGCCTGCCCATCGTCAGTGCGCTGCGCAAGGACTTGGCGAAGGGACGCGAGTTCATCTTTGATGCCGGTGAGGTTGTCTTCCAACCGGTTGGGATCGATGTCCGCAGCAGAAAGTGCCTGCTGGGCGATTCCGCGAGCACCCGTGCTGGCGAACTCGTCAATGGACCGCACCGCATAGCCCACCGCGATGGCAGCAAGAATGACCAATATCAGCGTGGCATTGATCAGCGCTAGAAAGATATTTCCTACCGCTTTACCCAAGCGACCGCCGAAAGACATGCTGACCCTCCCAATTTTTTGCCAGGAATACTGTGGCTTATTTTTTACGACGCCATCACCGTGCAGGTGTCACCCAAGAGGATCAGTCAGCGGGAGCCCTTTGGGCCGCCCGTCGGGGCGGCCGAATGGATCATCGCGCGAAAGGGTATCCTGGAAACGGCGCACGTCAGCCGCGGGCGTGCGTGATCTTAGTTGACGTTTACCCAGCGCAGGATGAAGAAATTATCCGGCCGTTGGACGAGATCTATGTTTTCCCTGGCTCCCCAGATGAGCGGCTGGACATAGAGCGGAACGTAAGCGATCTCGCCCTGGGTAATCTTCACCACCTCGTCGATCATCGCCTGGCGCTTGTCTTCATCAAGTTCCGACTGGATCGGTGCCAGAAGCTCGTCGACGCGCGCGTTGGAGTAGCCGCCGAAATTCCAGGAGCCCAATTTCTTTTCCGGATTGGGTGTCGACAGAAGAAAGCGGATGGGGTGCTCGTGGTCAAAAGTTCCGGGCGACCAGCCGAGCAAGTAGAGGTCTGAGGGGTTTTCCCGAACGTCAGCAAAGTATCGGCTCACCGGCATTGCGTCGAGATTTGCCTCGATCCCCACCTTGGCAAGCATGCCGGTGACCGCCTGGCAGACCGCTTCATCGTTCAAATAGCGGTCGTTCGGGCACTTAAAGCTCACCTCAAGCCCGTCCCCATGACCTGCCTCACGCAGAAGGCTCTTGGCCGCTTCAAGGTCAACGGAAGGCCGTTCCGACTGGTCGGAAGAATAACCGCGCATTGCCGGGCTAACGAGCTGGTAGACCCCTTCCGCATTGCCGCGCATCAGCGTTTTGAGGATCGCATCAACGTCGACGGTTCGCGCCACCGCTTCCCTGAGCTTCGGCTCGGCGAAGGTGTCGCTGTCGTCGTTTTGGTCAAAGCCCAGCATGATGACGCGAGCTTCAATGCCATTGAGCACCTTGAGCCCGTCGGCTGCGGCAACTCGACCG
This sequence comes from Pseudomonadota bacterium, assembly GCA_039189655.1. GTDB lineage: Bacteria > Pseudomonadota > Alphaproteobacteria > Rhizobiales > Amorphaceae > Acuticoccus. The sequence continues at coordinate 28,051 of JBCCYN010000041.1, forward strand.
GCATCTTGCACCGGGATCGGCGTGATCATGTCCACCTCGCCGGTCAAGAGCGCGGCGACGCGTGTTGCGTCAGTGGTGAGGGGAAGGAACGTTGCCCGGGTAATGTTGTGGGTCGCCTCGTCCCACCAGTTTTCGAAGGGTTCGAGGACCGTTTTGAAACCTGGGGCGCGCTCTACCACGCGGAAGGCGCCGGTCCCGTTGGCGTTGAGCGTTGCGAAGCTGGCAGTCTCCGATGTGGGTCGGGCGACGTTGTTGGCTTCTGCCCAGCCCGCATCCATGATCATCCAGTTGGCGATGGAATCGGGAAAGATGGGGTTGGGGTTGGTTGTATAAAAATCGACGGTGAAGTCGTCGACCTTTTCGACCCGTGAA